>PLIM01000035.1 GCA_003139355.1 Acidimicrobiaceae bacterium
GGGGCCCTGGCTTGGTGGCGGCTGCCGACGCAACTGGCATGGCGGCGGCCCCGAGGCCTAGCAGCAGTGCAGCAAAGCAGGCTCGGGCCGCCGGACGGACGGAGGCTGACATGAGGGTCCTCTCCCGGATACTGGATCCCGGAGAAGCGCTGAGACTCCGCTGCCGTACCGGTTCCCAGTCCCCGCTTTCCTCGACGGTTAGTAGGACCCACCACCAACAGGTTTCCCGGCTTGCGAGGACGAGCCTCGCCTACGGTTGCGGGCCAGCGCCGGAGTTCGACCGGACTTCCCCTGCAGGCAGCGGGACGGCCGAAGCCGTCGAAACGAAGGGTACCAGAGCCGGCCCGGGTCCTTGCTTCTCGACTCGGTTCGCCAGGGTCGCCAGGGCGCACGTGGCCACAAAGCGGTCTCCGAAACGCCAGGAGAGACGCTCCAGAGACCATCGGTCGCCGTTCCTTCCCGGATTCGGATCGGCCCTGGAGGACTACGCGTGGTGAAAACCGGCCGCTCCAACCCAGGCCGGCTTCTGTCGGGGAACCATCGCGCCTGATCACCCGCCTGAGCTCCGGTCAGGCAGAGTGCTATGAGGTGGGGATGCTCAAGCCGCCAGTATCCAGCTGGCCGTTGACGACGAGCCAGGCGAGGGAGTTCTGGATCGCTTCGAGGGACGTGTACGTCGGGGCGTATCCGAGCAGGCGCCTCGCCTTGTCGATGCTCATTGAGGGGCTGTGCGCGATGTGGTCCCAAGTGACCTGGGCAGTGGCTTCGGTCACCGTGTCGCGCCAGACTTCCCAGCTGAGGAAGGAGAGGCGGCTCGGTTGGCCGAAGAGCTCAGCGATCGCCTCCGCATAACCCCGCAGGGTGATCGCACGTTCGGATGTGACGTGGAACGATTCGCTCGCCGCCACCGCTGGGCGTTCGACGGCCAGAGCGAAGGCCTGCGCCACGTCGTCGGCGTGCACGTGGTGCAGCGTTTCCATCCCGAGGTTAGGAAGTGCCAGTTCGTCGCCGGCCGCCAGGCGTTCGAACACCGACAACTCGAAGTTCCCTGCCGGGTTCACTGGCAACCAGCCCGGGCCGACAATGTGGCCGGGGTGGAGCAGGGCCACCGGCACGCCCCCGCTCCGGCTCTCTTCCCACAGGAGTTCCTCGATTGCCGCCTTGGCTTTCCCATAATGGCCGAATGGCCGGCGAGGGGCGTCCTCGGTCGTCGGCACCACGACGCTTGGGCCGTGTATCCAGATGCTTCCGCAGTGCACGAGGTACGTCCTTCGGGGTCGGAGCGCCTCGACGAGCTGCCGAGCGGAGTCGGTCTCGAAGCAGATGAGGTCGACCACGGCGTCGGCCTCCAGATCGGCCACCCTCCGACCGAAGGTGCCTGCTGCCTCTTCGGCCTCCCGGTCCACCATCACGTTGGTCACCTGCGCCCAGCTTGCGTGCTCACCGTAGCGAGGGCGCCCATGCCGGCTCAGGGCTATCACGTCGTCCCCGGCCTCCACGAGCCGGGGGACGAGATAGCCGCCGATGTGCCCCGTAGCTCCAATGATCACAACTCGCATCCAGCACCCCTACGTCTCTTGGCCGTGCTCGGACACGCTAGGCCTCAAAGAAGGCAAGTCGGTAGTTGAGCATCGCGTTGACGGGCCGTTGCGGCTCGCGGTCCGAAGGTGAGGACTCGAGCGTCGAATTTCGCCGCCGTGGGTCGACAAGAGCCGCCCCGTGCCCGCGTCCTGCGGGATACTGGCACGGGTGCACGGCCCATTGCTTCCCTCGCAAGGCAACAGGGGTCGTGCACCCACTCATCTCATCGGACTCTCGCGCCCTCAGCTTGAGCCGTCCCAGATGAACACCCCGGGCGAAGTGGTCGTAGGACCACCTTTCGACCGGCGCCTGGGTCCTCGGCGAGATCCGTAAACCCGGGCACGGTCCTGTCACAGGAGGCGACGCTGACGGCGCCAGACAGCCCTGAGCGTGGTTGTATCGTTGTCGAATTCGCATTTCACGGCCGGAACCTCAAGAAGGGAGCACCGCGGTGATCAAGGGATTCAAGAACTTCCTGCTGCGAGGTGACGTGATCGTCATCGCGATCGGCCTGATCGTCGCCCTGGCGTTCAGCACGCTGATCAAGGCATTCACCGACTCTGTGATCAATCCGCTCATTGCGCGCGCGCAGGGGGGCCATTCCGTGGGGCTTGGCGTGCAGCTCGGGCAGACGGGCAACAACGCTACGTTTCTCAACCTTGGATCCTTCATTTCCGCGATCATCTACTTCATCATCTTCATGGGCGTCCTGTACTTCGCTGTCGTCATTCCGTACAAGCACATCTCGGCGAGGCGTGGCCAGATCGTGTTCGGCGATCCGCCACCGACTAAGACGTGCCCGGCCTGTCTTTCAAACGACCTCCCCGTTGGGGCCACGAAGTGCAAGTACTGCGGCAGCGAGCAGCCGGTTGCAGGTGGCGACGGCACCGCCGGGTAGGTCTTCGCGTGGGCGGCCCGAGCTTCCCGGCGCCGCTCATCGTTGGTTGCGCCGTAGTCCTTCACGTGCGTGAGTAGCGCCGGTGATGCCGGTCAAGTGGTGATCGTCCTTCTGCGCCCTGAGCGATGACGAGGGCACAGACGATCCCGTGTCTGGTCTCTCGCCAGTATCGACGAGGTCTTGGGCGACTTCTCGGAGCTTGATGTTGAGATGCTGGGAGGCCTGGCGCAAGACGTGGAAAGCCTGGTCAGCGCTAATCCGCTCGCGTTCGATGAGGATCCCTTGGGCCTGGCCGATCAGCTCTCGGGTGACCAGGGCGGCTTGAAGGTTCTCGGCGCGGCGTTCCTCGTCCGCGTGAGCGCGTGCTGCGGAGGAAGCGAAACTGGCCATTGAGGCGAGGAGCAACCCCCTCGCCCGGTCGATGACCCCGAAGGCCTGGGGGTAGCAGGCGTAGAGGCTGAGAGCTCCCAGCGTGCCGTTCGCGGCCATGGGGAGCGCCAACAAGCTGCGCATCCCCCTTGCTGCAGCCTCGGGCCCGAAATCTGGCCAGCGGGGGTCGGCACCGAGCTCGTCGGAGTAAAAGGTCAGCTTGTGCGCGATGGCGTCGAGGCAGGGTCCCTCGCCGGTGCGGAGTTGAAGGGCATCGACCTCGGCCACAATCGGAGCCGTGCACACCGGAGTAGTGACCGTGTCTTTCTCGAGGAGGAACGCGCCGGCGAACTCACAGGCCTCGATGGTGAGAACGGAGAGATCCACCGCCCGTGCCAAGGTCTGTTCGACGCTGTCGGCCAAGAACAGGCTCCGGGCGACTTCAGCGAAGGCGGCGGCCGACGCAACGGCGGAGTCCTTGATAACACTGGCCTCCTGTCCGGTGGAGTCCATGGCGCCTCCCTCAGTCGTTCTCCCAGGTGCATAGCATCTCATCAGGAAGATACTCAAGTGTTCCGTTGCCAGCTCGCGGCTGAGGTGTAGAATAGGGCTTACCTTCGACAGCGAGGGCGTCGTGGGCGGCCGGAGGTCTCTGCCGCCACCTAGGAGCCAGCGACTTCGTGTCGAGTTCCGTGCTGTCGCCCAGAGAGCGACTTTCAGCGTTCCGTCCTGCGGTCTTGTCCGGCCTCTCGATGTTGTCCGACCCGCTGCTGGTCAGCTTTCCTGATGGGAATCCGGCTCACTTGCGACCGCGAAGTGAGAAGGTGTGACGCCGAAGTGAAGCCCGAACCAGTGAACGGCCACGATGACTGAGATGTCGGCGACTGAGCGGCCGGCCGACATGCTCGACCGGTATCGCCGCGACGCCGGTCTCTCCCAGGGCGATCTGTGGTTGCGCTATTTCGAGCTGGGGGGCATGAGCACTGCCGTCGAATTGGAAGCGTTCCTTTATGGCGCCCTGGAGCCCAGCGCGCACGACCGCGAAATGATTGCCCACGCCCTGAACGAGCGCTTTGTCGAGCTGGGTCGCAACCATCCCGTCCCGTACTCCGAGAGCGACGCGGATAGCCGCCGGGAGGAAGACGAGCAGTGAGACCACTGCAGAAGAGTCCTCTGAACTGGTCGGGACCCAGAAAGGGAAGCACGTGCCCGCAGAACGCCTAGCACGTCGTAGGCACCCCGTCGTTCGCCAAGCCGTCGCCGGCCCCCAGGCCAAGAAACGCCTGGTGGGCCCCACCGGTATCGCACTCATCACGGTCGCGGCGATCCTCACCTTGAGGGGCTTTCCCAGCACAGCAGAATACGGTTGGGCCAGCATCTTCTTCTACGTCGTGGGTGCCGTCTTCTTCTTCATCCCCCTCTCATTCGTGGCAGCCGAGCTCGCCACGGGCTGGCCCAAGGCCGGTGGCATGTTCGCTTGGGTGAGCGCAGCATTTGGGTCGAGGTCCGGGTTCCTCGCCGTCTGGTTCGACTGGATAGAGAATGTCGTGTGGTTCCCGACGGTGCTCTCCTTTGTAGCGGCGACGATCGCCTACATGTTCGAGCCAAGCCTGGCAAACAACAAGTGGTACCTCGTCATTGTCATGCTGGTCGTGTTCTGGGGCATGACGCTGGCAAACTTCCTCGGACTGAAGAACATACTTCGCTTCAACAACGCCGCAGTTGTGGTCGGAACATTGATACCGATCGCACTGTTGATCGCGCTCGGTCTCTACTGGCTCGTGAGCGGGCGACCGAACGCGATACCTTTCCACGCGCACGCCTTGCTGCCGAGCTTCTCGAGCATCGACAACCTCGTCTTCTTTGCCGGTGTCCTTCTCGGCTATGCAGGCGTAGAGATGGCCGGTTACTCGGCAAAGCAGCTCAAGAACATCCGCCGTGACTACCCTCGTGCAGTAGCCGCGTCGACCGTCTTGATCCTGGTGCTCTCAATCCTCGGGACTCTCGCCATCTCGTTCGTGGTCCCCGACCGCAAGCTCAGCTAGGTGGCCGGGCTCATGCAGGCGTTTCAAGACTTCTTCACCCGTCTCGGCCTCGGGATCTGGGCAACCAAGGTAATGGCGGCTCTCGTGGGACTGGGCACCCTTGCCCTTATCAGCACCTGGATGCTCGGCCCGTCAGAGGGCGTTTATGCAGCCGAGGGGAGTGGGGAACTGCCGCCCGAGCTGCACTATGTGAACAAGCGTCACGTTCCGGTGGCCATGTTGTTGGCCCAAGGCGTGCTCGGGACGTTGTTCGCACTGCTCTACCTCTTCGTGCCAGGAGTGAGCACCGGTTACTGGATGCTGACCGCGTTGACCACACAGCTCACCGTGCTCATGTACATCATGATGTTCTCCGCTGCGATTCGACTTCGCTACACCGAGCCTGGAACTTCGCGCCCTTACCGGATTCCCGGGGGCGAGTACCTCGGGATGTGGGTCATCGCCGGCATGGGCACACTCGGTTCGCTGTTCGGGCTGATCCTCGGCTTGTTCCCGCCAAGCGGGATCGCCCACTGGCCGACGCCGGTCTATGTCCTGGTCATGTTGCTGGGGATCGCCATTTGCTCGGTCCCGCCGTTCCTCGCTGACATCTTCAAGAAGCCGAGCTGGAGGATTACCCACCCAGATCCGGTTCTGCTCGATATCTCCGGGGAGCCGTCGGGTGACACAACGGGCTCAGCGCCCCGCACCTCAGTTTGATGACTTTGACACCCGTCGTGCAGAGGTGGGCAAGTCCAGCGCCGTTTGCAAAGGAGCTCAGAGCATGCATTCACCGATGACTCGTGCCGATGTCGTCAACGGCGCAGTCGGCCCTTTCGACGACTACTGCGACGGATACGGGAACCCGGGCTCGAGCGGAGTGGGTTACGTCTCTGTGCTCAAGCTCTCGACAGGCACGGTCGCCAAGACCATGGACTCGGTGCTGGAGAGCATCGTCTCCTACGACCGGGCGGAGAAGAACGACGCCTACGCCGGACAGATCAACATGGTCGCCGCGTCGTCGTTCTGCGGCCTCAACGGGGCCGTGTGGGGCTACGACCTCGCCTGCCACGACGGCCTCAGCGATGGATCGGTCAAGACGCTGATGACACGAAGGCGCTCCGACGGAGCCGAGATCGCGGTCTACCCGGTCGCTCCGCTCCTCGAGGCCGGGGAGGCGCTCTTCGGGACAGCGGCCTCGCGGCGCTTCCCGTTGCTTCCCGGGTCCCACGTGATCTGCGCGACGAAGGACGTCACCGTCAGCGGTCCGACCTCGGTGTGGTCGGCCATTGCACTGGCCATCGCGGAGGACCGCGAACGCGATTCGAGCCTCTTCATCGAAGACGTCGGACAGGACATCGCCGGGGACACGCCCGCCGAGCGTGAGAATGCCCTTCACGCCCGCATGGAGCACATCGTCGACAGCGTGATCCTCTGTGGCGAGGACCAGGACGTCAAGTACAAGGAGATCTTCGTCGGCTTCAAGGCCGAGTGGGTCCCCGATGGCTATGTCGGCTGTGGCCTGACCTGTGCCCCCTACCTCGTGCTGGCAAGAAACGCCGCACCCAGTCCCCCCAGCGAGCTGCTCGACATGACACTGTCCCAGTGGGAGCGGCGTTTCGCTCCGACGAGGTTGTCCGTGGACGGAACAGGCCGATGACCAGCCAAAGCGTGCTCGACCGTGCTGCCTTTCCGATCCTCGTGGTGGCCGGTCCCGAGCGAGAGCGTCTGGCCGGTGAGACGCTGCGCCGGATCGTCGCCGAGCTCAACGCGCTAGGTCATGAGGTCGTGCGCTCCACCACGATCAGCGACGCTTCGGCGCTGGTCGCCTCGGACCCGTCGTTCGGTTGCCTCCTTCTCGACTGGAACCTCGACCACGAAGGCGGCAAGCGACCCGCCGAGGCCGTTCTTGACAGGACCCGCCGCCACAACGTTCGCGTGCCGGTGTTCCTCATGGTCGAACGGGAGGATCTCGACGACATCCCGCTCCGTGTGGAAGAGATGGTGCAGGAGTACGTGCTGGTGTTCGAGGACACGCCGAGCTTTGTCGCCGGAAGGATCGACTACGCCTGGCGCCGGCACACCGAAGACCTGTTGCCTCCGTTCTTCCGCACCTTGGTCGCCTTCACCGAGTCCCACGAGTACTCCTGGCACACGCCCGGGCACGCCGGGGGAACCGCGTTCCGCAAGTCACAGGTCGGCAAAGCCTTCTACGACTTCTATGGCGAGACCCTGTTCCGCACAGACCTCTCGGTCTCGGTCGCAGAGCTCGGCTCGCTGCTGGATCACTCAGGAGTGGTGGAAGAAGCGGAGAAGAACGCGGCAAGGGTGTTCGGCGCCGAGGCGACCTACTTCGTGCTGAACGGGACCTCGACCTCGAACCAAATCGTCGCGCACAGCTGTGTCGTGGCCGGTGATGTCGTGCTAGCGGACCGCAACTGCCACAAGTCGGTCAACTACGCCTTGACGGTGACCGATGCGATCCCGGTCTACCTCATGCCCTCGCGCAACGGCTATGGGATCATCGGTCCCATTCCTGCGGCCAGGCTCTCGCCCCAGGCGGTCGCCGACGCGATGACCACAAGCCCACTCGCGCGCGACGCCGGCCAGGCGCCGGTGTACGCCGTCATCACGAACTCGACCTATGACGGTCTGTGCTATCGCGCCGACCGGGTTGTCGACCTCCTGGGCCAGAGTGTCCCCAGAGTTCACTTCGACGAGGCCTGGTTCGCGTATGCGCGCTTTCACCCTCTCTACGACAATCGTTATGCCATGCACGACCGCAAGGCCGTTCCGGGGGACCCGACCATCTTCGCGACGCAGTCCACGCACAAGCTTCTCGCCGCTTTCTCCCAGGGGTCGATGATCCACATCCGCCCCAGTGATCGCGCACCGGTCGAGCCGTCACGGTTCAACGAGGCGTACATGATGCACGGCTCGACGTCGCCCTTCTACCCGATGATCGCCTGCCTCGATGTCGCCTCGGCGATGATGGACGGGCCCGGCGGGCTTGTCCTTGTGGAAGAGGCGATTCGCGAGGCGATCCGATTCCGCAAGCGGATCGTCACCATCGGACGGGAGCTTGCCGAGAACACCGATGGAGGAGACCCTTGGTTCTTCGGGGTCTGGCAACCGGATGAGGTCCGCGACCCACAGTCAAACACGGTGTCGCTGTTCGCGGATGCCCCCGACGCTCTGCTCGAGACTGAACCGTCGTGCTGGAGCCTGGAGCCTGGGCAGTCATGGCACGGTTTCGGCGGGCTTGATTCCGGCTACTGCATGCTCGATCCCACAAAGGTCACCCTGACTACTCCCGGCGTCGACGCTGCGGGCTACCTCGCGGAGACCGGGATCCCCGCTCCGGTCGTGGCCAGCTACCTCGACAAGAATCGGGTCGAGGTCGAGAAGACCGGCGACTACACCCTGCTTCTCCTGTTCTCCATAGGCACGACGAGGGGAAAGTGGGGAACGCTGCTCGAGGGCTTACTGGCCTTCAAACGCGCTTACGATTCGGGACAATCCGTCATCGAGGCGATCCCGGAGCTGGCTGCCGCCTACCCGGACCGATACGGCAAGATCACATTGCGGGGGCTCTGCGACGAGATGCATGCCGAGATCCGTGCCCGTGGCACGATCGAACTGCTGGACCGGGCCTTCGGCGAGTTACCGGTGCCGGCGACGACCCCAGGCGAGGCCTACCGTCGTCTGGTTCGTGCCCGCACCGAACGAGTGCCGGTCTCGGAGATGGCAGGTCGCGTGTCTGCGGTCATGGTCGTGCCCTACCCGCCAGGCATTCCGATCCTGATGCCCGGCGAGCGCGCAGGGGCGATCGACGGCCCGGTCCTGCGCTACCTGCTCGCTCTGGAGGCGTTCGACGCCAGGTTCCCGGGGTTCGCACACGACATCCACGGGGTCGAGCGAGATGAGCGCGGCGTCTTCTCGATCGAATGCCTCAACCAGGAGCCGGGGTGATGCACCGAGACCGATTCGCTCCTGGCGATGGTCGAGAAGACGAGGGCAGCGTGGAGCACGCAGACCCGAACATGCTCAGCCAGCCCGCTGGGGATCGGCTCCTCAGCGAACTGAGCTTCACAGAGAAAGAGATGGTGCCGACATGAGCGAAGCTCAAGACCAGGCAAAGTGGAACGTCGCCGAATGGCACGGCAAGGTGCTCGTCGACCGCAACGGCGAGAAGATCGGCAAACTGCAGGACGTCTACGTCGATGTCGAGACCGACGAGCCGCAGTTCGGCACTGTCAAGGAAGGCTTCATCGGTCGTCATTTGACCTTCGTGCCGCTGAGCGGCCTTCAGATCGGTACCGACGACCTGAAAGTCACTGTGACCAAGGAGCAGGTCCGGTCTGCGGCCGACATCGACATGCACGGCGAGGAGCTGACTCAGGCGGACGAGTCGGCCCTTTATCACCACTTCGAGATGAACTACACGCCCATCGACACCCAGAGCGGACGCCGCCTCGCTCGCCGCTGAAGTTGGCCAAGGCTGTGAGCCGTCAGCTTGGAGAGCTTGAGTGGGCCGAGCCCGGTCGCAGCTCCTTGTCGGTGATGTGCTGGTGCTCGCGAAGCGTCGTCGGACGGAGATTCTTGGACTTCGCGTGCTCGAGGAACCACACGTGCAGGTCACCCACCATTTCAGCGCCAGTGGCAGCCCTGCCCCGGCTCACCTCGGTGATGAGCTTCGCGAGACTGCGATCGGACAGGCGAGCGCCAGCCCCGAGCCCTGGGTTCTTGTCCGGCGCGTGAACCGTTCTCGAGCGCTGCACTGGGGTCCCAACTGAGCGACGGCCGACGTAGACCCACAGGCGTCAGACGCCGGGCCGCATCTCGGTCTTGCTTCCCTTCACCGTGAGAGTGAAGCGCAAGAGCAGCCCCGACGACGGGACATGACAAACCGAGCAATACCATCTCTGACCTGGTGCGCCCCCCGGGACTCGA
>PLIM01000197.1 GCA_003139355.1 Acidimicrobiaceae bacterium
ATCGTACTAGGAGTAGTATGGAAGTATGAAGGTTAGCGTAAGTCTTCCCGACGAGGACGTGGACTTCCTGGACGCCTACGCCGACTCGCAGGGCTTCGCCTCGCGTTCGGCTGTGGTGCACAAGGCTGTCCGGCTGCTTCGAGCATCGGAGCTCGGCCCTGCGTACGAGGACGCGTGGGAGGAGTGGTCGCGCGGCGAGGCAGATGCTTGGGAGTCCACTGTCAGTGACGGACTGAGCTGATGCGACGGGGCGAGATCCGCCTTGTTGACCTCGACCCAGCGCGCGGCGCCGAAGCCAACAAGCGGCGACCCGCAGTAATCGTGAGCAACGACGGAGCGAACAGCACCGCCGAGCGTCTCGGCCGTGGAGTGGTCACCATCGTCCCAGCGACATCGAACACCGAACGTGTCTTCCCGTTCCAGGTGCTCCTGCCGGCGTCTGAAACAGGTCTTGAACGGGACTCGAAGGCGCAGGCAGAGCAAGTGAGGTCGGTGGCCGTCGAGCGCATCGGACAGCGCATCGGTGTGGTTCCACCGGATCTTCTCCTTCTGCTCGACGAAGCGCTACGACTGCATCTCTCCTTATGAAAGGCCGTGCCCAAGTAATGGAGCAGGCCGCTGGACCCATTTTCGTGCTCCCGACACGGAGACTCCCCAAGCATCTGAGCGCTGGCGAGGCGACCACGACCGACCGACGGGTCCGGCGCCGCACACAGGTTCGAGCCAGGCCCTGAACGTCGGCGAGCGAACGGACACGAAATATGGCCATCCACCTGCTGAAACGTTGAGCTTCTGACAACTTTCGGGTGGAGGCGAAGGGACTCGAACCCTCGAACCTCCTGACTGCCAGGTGCCCTCGGCGTGTCTGAGAGTGTCGATCCAAGCTTGTGACCTGGGACTTTGTTCGGGGGTTGTCGGTCGGGGTCGGCTGATGTCGAGTCTCTGGACCGCCAATGTGGCTGCCAACTGGAGGAGCTGTCCGAGGAGTTGGCCTAGATCGGCCAGCGCGTTCCTGGCCGCAACTGGCTGAGGCGAGGTCGAGGTCGTCGGTGGATCGGTTGACAAAGACGGTGCGCGGGCTGGTGTTGTCCGAGGGCCTCGTCTCGAACGGCACTGCGACCCGGCGGTCCAGGGCAGCTCGGAACTTTGTTTCGTGGGCGACATCCGCGCGGCCCAATTTTGCCGCTCAAGAACCTCAACTCCAGGGCGGTGGTGACACGGCGGACACCGGACTACCGTGACCCCAATGCAAGGGCGACGACCGTGATCTCGGCTGACGAGCTGACTAGCACACGTTGCGCCCTGGCGGGGTTCGACTTTACCTTCGTGCCCGGAGATCCTCCACGCTCGGGACGTTTCGCCGCGTTCCGGCTGGACGGCGACAACGTCGAAGATCTTTCCGATGGCCAGCTCGCAGGCCTGGGTGAGCAGGGTGCCATCGAGCTGGCCCTCCCTGCGGCCAAGTCCGTCCGGCGTCGCCGAGTTGCGGCCACCCTCCTCCCGATCGCAACCGCGCTCCCGCTGCTGCTCGACCTCGAGGATTCACAGGCGACGGCCACGGCGCGCATTTGGGCGAGTGTTATGACTGCTGGCATCGGCTTGATCGCCCGCGGCCACCTGCGTCCAGCGGTCAGCCCGAGCGGTGTGGACGCATGGCGGGCCGGTCCGCTCGATCCAGGCGACCACATCCTCTTGGAACAGCTTGCGAACGCAATGCCTCCACTCGGGCACGCGGTCCCGCTCGCATCACTAAAGCCGCCGCTGAGAGTGCACTATCCGGCGTTTCTCATCGCCGCCGCGTGGGACGCGCTCGCCGATACCCTCCCGAGAACGTCGGCGGCTGCGGCGGCAAGTGGTTCCAACTTGTTCGCAGCCACCGGGTCGACGCTGGCGACCGAGTTACGGCCCTGGTTGGCTGAAGCGTCCGCCGGTCTCGACGGCGGGTCGAGCTTCGCCCTGCGCGTCCACCTCGGTGATGCGCTTGAGCCGGAGCCGAGAGGCGTGCTGCAGATCTCCAGTACCGCTGATCCGAGCCTCGTCGTAGACGCCGCCGACTTGTTCTCGATGCCTGCGGCGCTGCTCGCCCACTTTGGAGTGGAGGCAGAGCGCGATCTGCTCTTGGCGCTGCGCCGCGGCTCTCGAGCATGGGAGCCGATCAGTGCCCTCCTCAGCCAGCAGATCCCCGATTTCTTACCGCTCGACGATGACTTGCTCGCCGACCTTGTGCTCGACGGTGCCAGCCGGCTCGATAGTGCCGGCATCGCCGTGTTCTGGCCAAGTGAGCTCCTCACTGGCGGACTGAGCCTGCGGGCGGTCATGACGCCGACACCGGCTGCTGTGACAGAAGGGGGCTTCGATCTTGGGTCGCTGCTCGACTTCCATTACGAGCTCACCGTCGGCGGCGAGGCGCTCAGCCCGGAAGAGGTCGACCTCCTCGCCGAGGCGAAGCGCAGTCTCGTGCGGATCCGGGGCCGCTTCGTCGCTGTGGACGCCCAGCTCATCGCCAAGGCGCAGGAGCGGCGATCACGACGGATCACAGCGGCTGCAGCTCTCGGCGCGCTTCTCGGCGGCAAGCTCGAAGTCGACGGTGAGCTCGTCGACGTCGTCGCCGAAGGCGCCGTGGCCGAGATGGCCGGACGCCTCCGTCGGTTGTCTGCTGGAAAGCTCGAGTCGTTGGCCCCACCGCACGCGCTGGTTGCCGTGCTGCGGCCTTACCAGCTCCGGGGGCTGGCGTGGCTGGCGGGCATGAGCGAGCTTGGGCTTGGCGGCTGCCTAGCCGACGACATGGGCCTCGGCAAGACGGTCCAAGTCATCGCTCTCCACCTGCACCGCCTGGAGGACCGCCAGCCGGCGCGCCCGAAGCCCGCCCTGCCCAAGCCGCCCGGCCGCAAGGCACAACGGCCCAAACAGGCGGTTCCAGCCAGAGAAGATCCAGACCCGGAGGCGCCGGCGCCCACACTCGTAGTCTGCCCGACCTCGTTGCTCGGCAACTGGGAAAGGGAGCTGCACAGGTTCGCCCCGTCGGTGCCCGTGCGCCGCTTCCACGGCGGCGACCGGAACCTCGATGGTCTCGTCGCCGGTGAGGTCGTGCTCACCACCTACGGCATCCTTCGCAGGGAGAGGGAGGCGTTGGGCGAGGCGGGCTTCGGGATCGTGGTGGCCGACGAAGCCCAGCACGCCAAGAACCCCTTGTCGGACACGGCCAAGGCACTGCGATCCATCCCCGCGCAGGCGCGTATCGCCCTCACGGGCACTCCTGTCGAGAACCGGCTCACCGAGCTGTGGTCGATTCTCGACTGGACGACCCCGGGGCTGCTCGGTCCGCTGGAGCGCTTTCGCCGCACCGTTGCCGTCGCCGTCGAGCGCAACCGCGACAAAGAGGCGACCGATCGCTTGTCGAATGCCGTCCGGCCCTTCCTCTTGCGCCGGAAGAAGACAGACCCAGCCATCGCTCCGGACCTGCCGGAGCGGACGGTCACTGACCTCGCCGTGCCACTCACGACCGAGCAGGTGTCGCTGTACGAGGCCGAGGTGCGCGAGGCCCTGCACGCCATCGCCACGAAGTCGGGTATCGAGCGCCAAGGCCTCGTGCTACGACTGCTCACGGTGCTGAAGCAGATCTGCAACCACCCGGCGCAGTACCTCCACCAGGCCGGGCCACTTCCAGGTCGGTCGGGGAAGCTCGCGGCGCTTGAGGAGCTGCTCGACGTGATAGTCGGCGCCGGCGACTCGGTGCTCGTGTTCAGCCAGTTCGTCGAGATGTGCTCCCTGATCGAGACCCACCTCGCCTCGCTCCACGTCCCCACCCTCTTCCTCCACGGTGGTGTGCGGGTCCGCAAAAGAGAGGAGATGGTTGCCAGCTTCCAGGCTGGCGCCGTGCCGGTGTTCCTGCTGTCGCTGAAGGCCGGAGGCGTCGGTCTGAACCTCATGCAGGCGACGCACGTGATCCACTACGACCGCTGGTGGAATCCGGCCGTGGAGGACCAGGCGAGCGACCGGGCGCACCGGATCGGCCAACGCCGCGCCGTGCAGATCCACCGGTTGGTGTGCGAGGGCACGCTCGAAGACCGCATCGCGGAGCTGTTGGAGAACAAGCGCGCCCTCGCGGAATCCGTCGTCGGTCAAGGCGAGGCATGGATCGGCGACCTGAGCGACTCCCAGCTGGCAACCCTCGTGCGCCTCGCGCCATCTGGCGGTGAGTCGTGAACTGGTATCCACCGGCGCCCAAGCGCCGTCCTGGCTCGGGTCCGTGGCGCGCTGCTGGGAAGCGACCCTTCGGTGCTACGTGGTGGGGGAAGGCCTGGGTTGACGCGCTCGAGCAGCGGGCGAGGCTCGACCCGAACCGGTTGCCCCGCGGTCGGACGTACGCGCGAACAGGCGCCGTGGGCGAGTTGGAGGTGCGAGCCGGCGAAATCGTGGCTGCTGTGCAGGGGTCGCGAGCCAAGCCGTACAGGGTGACTGTAAGAGTGCGCACTTACTCGGAGAAGGAGTGGGACCGGACGCTGGCGACGCTTGCCAGCCAAGTGGGCCACCTAGCGGCCTTGCTCGATGGGGAGATGCCGCCGGGGGTAGCCGACGATCTGGCCGCTGCCAAGATCGATCTGCTTCCGGTCGCGGGCGAAGTGCAGCCGCGCTGCTCGTGCCCTGACTGGGCGGAGCCCTGCAAGCACTCGGCAGCCGTGTGCTATCTGGTGGCAGACACCTTGGACGCGGATCCGTTTCTTCTGTTCTTGATGCGGGGACGGGACAGGGACCCCTTGCTCGCTGGGCTGCGTGCCAGGCGGGCGACGGGAGTTGGAGGCGCTGCCAGCGGCGCGGCGCGAGGCACCCAGGCGCGGCGCGCTGCGGCTGACTTCGGGTCCGAGCAAGCGACGTCTTGGGGCGCCGACGCTGGCCTTAGCGCCCAGCAGGCCTGGGCGCGTTGGGCAACGGTGTCAGCCGGTGGTGCTCCGCCGATCCCGGCCATCCCCCTACCACCGCCGAAGCACGGAAGGCCGACCGTACTGGCCGTGGATCCTCCGGCAAGTTCGGGCCTTACCGCAGCTTCGCTCCAGCAACTGGCGGGTGACGCAGCGCAACGGGCCTGGGAGCTTGCTCACGGCGAGCGGAGCACGGGCCTCGAGCTTCCGAAGGCTGCGGATCTCGCTCGCCGCGCGGCAGCGATGCTCACCCCTGCCACCGGGCAAGGGGATATCGTCGAGCTTGCCTCCTCGGCCGGCGTGTCAGCCCGCGACCTCCTGAACCAAGCGCTGGCGTGGCGTGACGGCGGGAGCGAGGGACTCTTCGTTCTGCTCAAGGACTGGGATGCACCGCGCGCCTCGATGATGGGCGGGCGGGTGCTGCTCGGTGGGCGGGCGACGGTCCGGCGCAACCGGGCGACGCTCGTGGACCGGCAACTTCGTCTCGGCCGGGACGGTCGCTGGTACCCGTTCCGGCGATCGGGGCGTGGCACTGGCGCGTGGACGCCTGATGGGGTCCCGCTCGGGGGCGACCAGTGACGACCTGGGTCTGACCGGGCGCCAGCGGGGGCAGGGCCGCGGCGAGGATCAACCCCTGAATTCTGCTTCGTGGTGACGAGATCCCTGGCTCTAGGAGTTTGCTGAAGTAGTCGCCAGGGAATCCCCGAGATTCACCTGCCCA
>PLIM01000032.1 GCA_003139355.1 Acidimicrobiaceae bacterium
GGACACGAGCAGACGGTGCGGGCGCCTTGCGACCGTGCCGTCTGCGTCGGTCGTTCTCCACGTCGACGCGCGCGTGAACAACCCGAGCACTTGACGACGACGGGCGACAGCAGGGAGTACTTCTCAGGCTCGTAGTGATCGGCCATGATGGACCTATGAACGACTTCCTCGTCGTCTATCTGGACTCCATCGACGAGCGGCTCTGGCAGACTTCGACGCGGACATGAGACGGACTGTAGGAGTGGGAAAGGAAGGGGACAGTGATGAGCTTCGCTGAACAAGCTAGCCGTGGAGCAATAAGAGGCGGAAGCCACTCGCGGATGCCAGTTGCGGTCCTGTTGATTGTCGCCATCGTGCTGCTTTCCACCGGCCTAGCAGCAGCTGCTGCTTCAGCAACCGCCTCACCAGTACCTACGAGAGGAGTCGCAGGGCTCAAGGGCCAGCTTCCCCGCCTAAGGGCCGGGGCGAGAGCAGGGAACTTGGCTTTCGAGCTGCGTCACCCAGAAGGGCGGCGGGCGCGGTTGGGCCGCCTAACCGACGCCTCTGAGTCCACCAACTGGTCGGGGCTGGCCGGGGCTGGGAGCGACATCGAAGGCGCTGCAGGCGCATGGACTGTGCCTGCCGTCGAGCCCTCGACGGCCGCGCTGTACTCCTGCACGTGGGTGGGCGTCGATGGCCTGAACAACCAGACCCTGATTCAGACCGGCACTGCACAGGACACCAGCAACGGCAGCACCAGCTATTACGCCTGGATCGAGATGCTTCCAGCGAACGAGTTGGAGATCACCTACCAGAACGGCAGTCCTGCTCTGGTTGAGCCGGGCGACCAGATGGTCGCATACGTTCTCGAAACGGACCCCTCAGATAATGATTGGACGATCTACATCCAGGACGTCACTCAGAACTGGTTCTACGAGGGCGACTTCTACTACCTCACTCCCGGGGCGTCTGCGGAGTGGATCGAAGAGGCCCCCACCGTAAACAACGAGCAGTCGACCCCGGCAGATTTCGGCATCGCCTACTTTTCGGGCACGGAGATCTATGGGGACTTCGGCAGTAGCGGTACGGCCTGGTACAGCACGGACATGGACGCCAGCAACGAGATCGAAATGACGAACGAAGCTGGCACCACGATTCTCGCCATGCCCTCGGCTCCCTCCGCTTCCTCGTCTAGCGGACAGAGTTTCTCCGACACCTACGTCACTGCCCCGGGCACGCCGACCGACCTAATCGCAACACCGGGCGTCGACTCGGTCTACCTGTCGTGGCAGAGTCCGACGGACGACGGCGGAACCCCGATCGTCGGCTACTACGTACAGGAGTATCTCTCTGGAACGTATCAGCAGACCATCTACGTGACGACCACGTCGACAACCGTCATGGGCCTCACCCCTAGCGACGCCTACTCGTTCTCCGTGGCCGCTTTAAGCGCTGGAAACTGGACTTCCCCTTACTCAGCCACGACCTCCCCTGTCACCGTCCAGGGCTCCCAGACGATCACCTTCACCTCGACGGCGCCCTCCAGCGCGACCATGGGCGGGGCCACCTACACCGTGACGGCGACGGGTGGGGCCTCGGGCAACCCGGTCACCTTCAGCTCCGCGACGACGTCGGTGTGCAGCGTGTCGGGCTCGGTGGTGAGCTTCATCGGGGCGGGCACCTGCACCATCGACGCCAACCAGGCTGGAAACACCAACTACGGTGCCGCCGCCCAGGTCACCCAGAGCTTCCCGGTCCACCCTGCGACGACGACCACGACGCTCAATGTCAGGACCCCGCTCACCTACGGGGATGAGGGCTCGGCCACCTTCCACGTGACCGTGACCGCCCCGGGGCTCACGCCCACGGGGACCGTAGCCATCAAGAACGGGCCCACCGCTTTGTGCACGATCACGCTTTCGTCGGGCAAGGGATCGTGCACGCTGTCGGCCACGAAGCTTGCGGTGGGCACCTATGGCCTTGTCGCCGCTTATGGAGGCAGCACGGACTTCCACGGTTCGGCTTCTGTCAAGGAGACCCTCACGGTCTCCAAGGCAACAACCAAGACTGCCGTCAAGCTGTCTGCGACAAAGGTGACCTACGGACACGAGCAGGTCCTGCACCTGTCGGTCGACGTCTCTCCGCAATTCCCGGGCACGATGCCGACCGGGACGGTCACGGTCAAGGAATCCACGACGACGCTGTGCACGATCAAGCTCTCGTCGAGCAAGGGATCGTGCACGCTGTTGGCCAAGAAGCTCAAGGCGGGCACCTACCAGCTCGTCGCCACCTACGGCGGGAGCGCGAACTTCAAGGGCTCGACTTCGGCCAAGGAGACCCTCACCGTCGTCAAGTGATGAGCTGCTGCCTCGTCGCTGTATGGGTTGCCGGTTGGTGACAGATGCCCGATCCGATGCAAGCCATGTGTGCGCCACACGCACGCGCCGCCCGAGTGCTCATCGAAGTTCTCCTTGAGCGGGTCGTTCTGCCCTTGAAGGCTTGCTTGAAATGGTGACCAGAGCGCGTGTCGGGGGAAGCTCGGCCCCGACCGGCGCCTCGGCCGCGGACCGCCCCCGCAGTTCTGCCCGGTGAGCGGGCTTCCTGCGGGGGCGGAGCCTTACCATCTGGCGATGTGCCAGGTCTCAGGTCACAGCTTCACGCCCTCCTTGACATGGAGGAACTTGTTGCCGCTCTGGGTGAGGCCCCCTGCTCCTGTGATGTCGTAGATGCCGATGACATCCCACGCGATCGTGTTGTTCTTCACGGTGATGTCGACAGTCGGAAACTTCGGGCTGTCACGCTCGACGAATACGCCGGTTGTGACCTGGTCCGGCGTACCAGGGTCGCCGGTGATGTCGTTCGTTCCAAACCAGTTGCCGCTGATGACGTCTCCGCTCAGGGCATCGACGCCGTGCTCATGGACCGTCACACCGGCCAGGCCATTTCCGGCGATCTCGTTGTCGGTGATGGTGTTGTTGTAGGAGGCGGCGCCCGCCAACAGGATGCCGCCACCTTCGCCTGTCGTGCCGTTGCTGAGAACCGCATTGCCGGTGACGAGATTGTCGTAGACGCCCCCCATGCTCGGCTGCGGGACGCCCTTCGCGCTGGCGCCGCCCGCGTTGTGCCCGACGATGGTGATGCCGCAGTCGGACTCGTTGTCCTCGACGAGGTTGCCCTCGATCGTGTCGTGACTCGTCGGGCCGAGATCGTCGGACATCAAGATGCCACCCGAGTTGAACTCGATGGTGTTGTCCAGGATCTTCGAGTCCGATGTGGTGAGGACGCCCAAGCCCTCACCACAGTCCCCCGGGACGTTTCCATTGGCTGCGCAGAAGGGCCAGGGGCTCTTCGGGGTGCCGTTGTCGTTGTACACGACGGTGTTGTTCGAGATCGTGACCCCGTCAGTACCCGCGGCGAGGATCCCCTCACCGATCGCATCCTCGGCGGTGAATCCACGAACGCTGGCGCCCGCGGCACCCGGTCCGAAGACCGTGATGGCATTGACGAGCCCTGTGGCATTGATGACCGCCCCTGGCATGCCGACGAGGCGAATCCTGGTCTCAATGAGGGCGCCACTTGTGATCTTGATGTTCCCGGCTTTGGACTTGACCGTGATGGACGCCGAACCTCTGTAGGTTCCCGGGCAGACCATGACAGTGTCACCGACGGCGGCCGCCTTGATGGCGGCGTTGATATTGCTGAACTTCGCGGTCGCGCAAACCGTTGGAAGCTTCGCTCGGCCCCTGAGGGGCGCAACGTAGAGAGTCGTCGTTGCCTTCGGCTTTGCCCCTGCTTCCGCAGGGCTGCCGATCGCCGCGACCAGCCCTACGGCGAGAATCGCAGGTAGGGCGACCTTCATTAAGCCTCGTTCTAACTTCATTCGTCTTCCCCCCAATGTCTCACTGAGTTGTGGAACTGGGAGTCTCGCGCCCGAACCAGCCGCTGTCCAGCCCCTCTTAGAAGTAGCCCGTGAGTGACATCTTCTCGCGTACCTGGACTCCATCGACGAGCGTCTCCTGGAGCATCTCGACCAGGACGACGAGGTGCACGGCCCCCTGGCTTCCCTCGCAAGGCAACCGGGGGTCGTGCACCACTGTCAAGAGAGCTGTCGAGCCTGGGGATGCCACGGTGTGGATCAGGCGAGGGGGGTTCTGGCTGCACCATCCAGCCCATCCCAGCGGGTTCAGCGCCGGACAGATGATCGGCCAATGCCTTTCGGTGGATCAGGGCTTAGCTTTAG
>PLIM01000097.1 GCA_003139355.1 Acidimicrobiaceae bacterium
GAGAACCTCGCGCACAGGCCAGAAGAACTCCTCGGGCGCAAGGCCTGGCCTGCCGTTTTCCCGGCACCACGAGTCGTATTCGAGCGCCCAGATCCGGTGCCAATCGGCTTGACATTTCGTCAGCTCACCGATCTCGCAAGCTGCGATCTCCGGGTACCGGTCAGCGATCGTTCGAGCGAGCGCGACGGTCGCCTCAGCGTCGCTCCCGGCGTCATGCGGGCTGGCGAGCACGACGTCGTAGATCTGGCAGAGAGCATCCAGGCGTCGGTTGCCGCACCGATACTGGTCGACCTTACGGTCTATGACAAGCGGGTCGACGAGTGCTCCCCACGCAATTGGCTCCAGCCCGAAGCTCCGGAACAGCATCGCCGCGATCGTGATGTCGAAACTCGCGTTCATAGCCACGACCGGTACTCGGTCCGCCTGAGCCCTCCCGAGAACGGCGTGCACGATTGCCGCGGCCTCGCCTAGCGGGCAACCTTCGCGCCGGGCCATCTGTGTCGAGATCCCATGGATGGCCTGGGCGCCGGAAGGGACCTCACATCCCGGATCGACGATGAACACATTGCGGTGGCCCCTGCCATGCGGCTCCCAGCGGACCAGGGCCACCTGGACCGGCAGGTCCGAGCACGGATTCACGCCGGTCGTCTCAAGATCGAATCCAAGCAACGGACCCTCACTCCAGGTCATGTCGCCGAGCGTACGCGGGCGCTGTGTTGCTCCAGATGTGATCGGTCGTTGAAACCACGCAGCATCCAGCGTGGGCCGGCCACCACAATGGTCGAGATCGCGCCGTTGTCAGAGCCCATGAAGGCAAACGGCCGGGAGCCGGTCGCGATCGCCAGGGCGGCGCCGATCGTGCCGCCGTGGGTAAAGCACACAACGCGCTGACCTTCGTGGCGTTCCGCGATTCGCCCGATCGCCGGACCGACACGTGCAGCGATGGCTGCATTGGACTCGGCGCCGGGAATGACATCCCAGCGTTCCTCCTCGAACATCTGAAGGGCGAGGGGATCGCCCTCGGAGACGCGTTGGCGGTAGGTGCCGCCGTCCCATTCGCCCAGACGAACCTCGGCCAGGGCTGGTTCCACCTCGGGCACGAGCCCGAGCCGCGCAGCCAGTGGAGCCCCTGTCTCGACGGTTCGGCTCAGACTTGTCACGTAGATGGCGTCGACGCGAGTAGTCGCCAGGCGATCGGCGATGAGCACGGCCTGTTCCCGGCCGAGCTGCGACAGCCCCGGATCGCCCCTGCCGTCGACGAGCGGGAATGGTCGATCAGGATCGGCGGCCTCTGACTCGCCGTGACGTACCAGCAGCACCTCGGTTGCCCCAGCTGGCAGTTCAAAGCGAATCTGGCGATAACGCCTCGCCACCGAGCCCACGTCGCTTGCCGCCTCGGTGGCGAGGTCCTGCTCGGGGGCCATAGGCAGCCAAGCCTACGAGCAACGGCCTTGCGCGCAAAGCCAATGTCCCCGCAGGGTACGTAGGCGGCGCGCCAGCTACGACAAGTGGAGCCCCGCTGGGCTGCGCTTCGACGTTGCACTTGGCAGGTCGGCCAGCTCGCGCGCAATACTGTCCGGAAGCTAACCCGGGGTCGGGCCGACACGATCGGGGACTTCCGTGCGCTACGAGAGAAGCACCTGGAAGATGGAGACGCTCGCCACGGGGATAGTGCTGCTGAGCGCGTTTGCAGCGCCGCTCGCGGGCGCCTCCATCCGCGCCACACGTGGCATGCACTCGGCCCGGACGGTTGTCGACGCGGTCGGTCTCGTCGTGCGCTCTGCGGCCCTTCCCGCTACAGCTTTCGCTGCTTCGAAGCCCGGCGACGTGATTCAAAGGGCTACCGCCGTGGCCCAGGCACCCTACCGGGAGTTCACGATCTACGCCTACCCGTTCGGTTCGGCCGTCGCGACGGAGGGCATCGGGACCGTCAAGCCTCAGCATCTGAGCGCGTACCGTGCGATGGGCGCCGGGCGCCTGCTTCGATCCTTGGAGCTTCCGGCGCTTATCTTCGGCCATCGCGTCGAAGGTTCGGCTCGTGTCGTCGACCTCGAGCTCGGCTCGTACCGTCAGCAGACCGAGGTGGTGTCATGGCTCACAGACGCGGGCCGAAGGCTCTGGATCATCCAGGCGGCGGGGCCGCTTGGGTACAACCGCAGCGCCGAGGTGGCGTTCACAGCCGGAACCTCGGTCGAGGCCAGCAATCTCTCGACACCGACCACGGTGCCCAGCACCAAGCCGATCAAGACAGGGCCGGCTTCCCCGGTGATTCAGCATGTGATCGTGGCTTCAGCCGGTACAGCTGATCCGCCGGCGGTTCGATTTCCACCTTGGTGGAGCGGGGTCTGCGACGCCAACAGGAATCGCTGGTCGTTTCCTCTCTCTAGCTGGGACGGGCTCACCGCGTGCGGACCAGGCCCGAACCGTGGCGGCTACGACGAGATCGTCGGGTTCTTCCCAAGCGCCTGGGGAGAGTACGAGTGGGAGTGTGTCGAACTGTCGATGCGGTGGCTGTTTCTCGAGTACGGAGTGCGGCCTTACCCCGCCGATGGCTCGGAGATGGTCGCCGACTACTCGCGTGCGGATGGCGGCGACCTGCAACGAATTGCCAACGACGGCTCGAGTGTGCCACGACCCGGTGATGTGCTGAGCATGGGAGCAGCTTGGGAGGAGGGTCACACCGCGGTCGTCACGGCCACGAAGGTCACCGACGGCAACGGCACGATCGGCATCCTCGAGCAGAACATGAACGGCGGGAACGGCAAGAACACGCTCAGAATCGTTGACGACGTCGTTGAGCCGGACTACGGCATGCCGGTCACCGGGTGGCTTCAAGCGCCGCTCTCGACCGTTTCCAGCGATCCCGGCATCTTCGCCGCCGATCTTGTCCACGACGGCGGTTTCAACCGCGCCGGCAAAGGTGGTTGGCGGACCGGGAGCCACTCGCAGTTTCGGATCGAGCGGGCCGGCAAGCTGGCCACCAGGCCGTACGAAGGCAAAGACTTCGGCGTCACCAGTACCTCGGTCCTCGGCGGAGGCATCTACCAGGACATCTTCTTGCCTATCAGCGCTGGCGACAGCTTCTGCGCTGGTGCCGAGGTGGTCACGGCGGGAGCTCACCCCGGCGCGCGGGGCCATATGACCCTGAGGCTGCTCGGCCGGTCCCGGGACCGGTCGTCGTCGGTGAGCTTCGGGCCGCTCCCCGGCAGGAGCCAGTGGACCCATGTCTCGACCTGCGTGACTGCGACGAGACCACACTCGGACATCCGGGTCCAGTTCTACGACGCCCCGAGGACGCCGCGGCTCGGCATCGACGCCGTCGAGGTCCACCAGTCGTTCGTCGAGAACGGCGGATTCAACCAGCACGACGTTCGTGGTTGGCACAAAGTGATCCGCTCGCTGTTTCGGATCGAGCCGGCCGGCAGGCTGGCCACCAGGCCGTACGAAGGTAGCGACTTCGGGGTCACCAGCACTTCGATCCTCGGTGGAGGCATCTACCAGGACATTTCCCTCCCGATCGCCGCGGGTGAGAGGTTGTGCGCCGGCGCCGAGGTGGTCACGGCGGGAGCTCACCCCGGCGCGCGGGGCCATATGACCCTGAGGCTGCTCGGCCGGTCCCGGGACCGGTCGTCGTCGGTGAGCTTCGGGCCGCTCCCCGGCAGGAGCCAGTGGACCCATGTCTCGACCTGCGTGACTGCGACGAGACCACACTCGGACATCCGGGTCCAGTTCTACGACGCCCCGAGGACGCCGCGGCTCGGCATCGATGCCGTCGAGGTGCGATAGGCAGACGGCGGCTCGGCCGGCACTGCCGCTGCGGCCCGCTTGGAACTTCCGATTCGCAGGCTGTTGTCCGGACCTACTCGGCCTTGGCCCAGGCAGGTTCATAGGGATCCACGCCTTCGAGACCGTGCTCCATGCGGACCGACGCCGTGCTCTCGACGCTGGCGAGGGCCGCGGACCGGTCCCAGCGCGTCTCGATATGACCGAAACGCCAGATCGCCAGGGCGACTGCCCAGGTGACCACGAACATTCCCACAATGATGAACCCGGCCCGGTTGATGTTGAAGTTGGCCATAGTGTCCCAGAACGCGCCGTGGAGTTTGAACTCGGTCGAGAGCAGCCCGACGAGCTCGATCGTCCCGATGACGAACGCGACAGCGACCGAGAGCCCCGTGATGATGATGTTGTAGTACACCTTCCGGATCGGTCTCGAGAACGCCCATCCGTAGGCGAAGTTCATGAAACAGCCGTCCAAGGTGTCGAACAGGCACATTCCTGCGGCAAACAGCACGGGGAGCGACAGGATCGCATAGAAGGGCAGCCCGCTCGCGACAGCCGTTCCCGACAGGACGAGCAGTGCCACCTCGGTCGCCGTGTCGAAGCCGAGCCCGAACAGGACTCCGACCGGGTACATCTTCCACGGCGTGTCGATCTTGCGGGCAAAGCCTCCGAGCAAGCGGTTCATGAGGCCACGCTTGTTCAGCTGCTCCTCCAGCTCGTCGTTGTCGAACTTGCCCCTGCGCAGGTCGCGGAAGACCCGGAGGATCGAGACCAGGATGACGATGTTGAGCCCGGCGATGAGGTAGAGGAAGAAGCCCGACACCGATGTTCCGACGACGCTGGTCCACTGGTGAAGTCCAGAGGAGCCGGCCTTCACCTGGTTGTCGAGCGATCGGATGCCGAAGTTGAGCAGTACGGCCAGGAGGAACACGATCGTCGAGTGTCCGAGCGAGAAGAAGAACCCGACGCTGAGCGGGCGCTTTCCGTCAGCCATGAGCTTGCGAGTCGTGTTGTCGATCGC
This sequence comes from Acidimicrobiaceae bacterium, assembly GCA_003139355.1. Lineage (GTDB taxonomy): Bacteria > Actinomycetota > Acidimicrobiia > Acidimicrobiales > Bog-793 > Fen-455. Next base: position 4,805 of record PLIM01000097.1, read on the forward strand.
CGAGATGTGGTCTGCGTCGAACGCGTGGCGCATCCCGAGCGTGTAGGCGAGCACGCCGGTCCCGAGCCCGAAGACGTCCGTCTTGCTCAGGTGATAATGGTGACCGGTGGCGGCGGTGAGCATGGCCCACCCGAGCACGTTGAGGCCGATCACGATGCCTACCATCGCGCCGAGCTTGCCCCACTCTTTCGGGGTCAGCGCATTCTGGATCGTTCTCAGGCGTCCGGCAGGTCTGCCGGCGACCGTGGTTGCCATGCACCCCTCCTCGACAACGGCGTTCGGAAGCTGTCGATCGACCCCGAAGCGGAGTCTTGCCTGTTTGCGAGCTGAACGCAATAGCGATCTGGACTGAAACCGGACGGGTCTGCAATAGGGATGGCGGCCCCTCGCTCCGGGCCCTCCGCCAAGTGATGGGGTTGTGGCACTTGAGGAGGAGGGCGGAGTTGGCGGAAGGGGGAGCGAAGGAGGCGGCGGCGCGTTTCAACGCCGAAGGAGAGGGACGAGCGGAGAAGGTAGAAGGCGAGCAGCGGAAGGAACGTCACGCGCAGTGAACCCCGAGGACCCGGCCGGAGGACGACGAAGTTGGTATGTCACAGACACAATCGGCGGCCCGGGAGCGACAACGAACGCTGAGGAGATCCGCAGCTATGGCACCAACGTGACGCGGTGATCGCTCCTCGGTGGAGTCCTGATAGCGCTTCGGACGAGACCTCAGGCTGCCGCCACTTCGAGTGTGTTGGCCGAGCGGCTTGTTGCCCAACGAGTCGCGCTGACCCGGCCACTAGACTCCTCGAGATGGGTAGCATCAGCGTGCCCACGCCTTCAACAGTCCTCGCTCGCGGCAGAGCGCGGAGTCAGCTATGTATCCTGACAACGGGAGCCGTCCACGGATGAATCGCGCCCGTCGCCTCAACTCCTGGTTCGCTGGCCACTTTGGCATCGTTGCCATCGTGATGACGGCGTGGTTCCTGCTGGCGGCGTGGCACCTGATCCCACATGGAGTCGTGACCCCCAACGGGCATCTCATAGACCCTTCGACGACAGACCCGCGTGGCTATAACGTCTACTCGTACAAGCACCTCGCGTACTCGGACATCTATCGACTGTATGCCGAGAGAGGATTATGGGGGCACCCGATCCCATACGTGCAGGTTAAGATCGAATATCCCGTCGTGACGGGTATCTTCATGTGGATCGCGTCATTCGCCCCCGGAGCCAACGGATACTTTGTCGCATCTGCGGTGGGCCTCTGGCTAGCCGGTCTCGTGACCTTGTACTCGTTGCGCAAGCTCGCCCCCCTCAGCTATCAGTGGCTTGCCCTCACGCCGCTTCTCTTCGTGTTCTCCCTCCTCAACTGGGACGTTCTCGGGATCTGCTTCTTGGTTCTCGGCTTGTGGATGGTCGCGGAGCAGCGGTGGTCCTACGCCGGCATCGCGTTCGGGCTCGGTACGTGTGCGAAACTGTTCCCGATCGTCTACGTACCGTTCCTCGTGGCGCGCCTTCTACGCGAGAATCGGCACGGGGCACTCCGGCGACTCGTGGTCTCCCTGCTTGCAACCTGTGTCGCCGTGAACCTGCCATTCTGCATCACTGCGTACCATAACTGGACCTTCTTCTTCGCGTTCAACGCAAGCCGCAGTGCGGCCGGTATTCTTGGGGTGCTCGGCAATCATGTGGCCGCTCAGGATGCCGTGATCGCGGTTGCTGTCGTTGCTTCACTCGTCGTCGGTATCCGCGCGGTGTTGCGCGGTGGAAGTGTCGAGAGAGCAGCGGCCTTTACGTTCGTAGTGTTTCTCTTGGTCAACAAGGTGTATTCTCCCCAATACACCCTCTGGCTCTTCGTCATGGCATTGGTCGCCGAGTGGCCGGGATGGACGCTCCTGCTATTGTCTGTGGTCGGGCTAGCTGACTACTACGGCACGTTCGCGTCGTTCTACATTACGAACGCGAGTGTCCCGCAAACCGTTGTGACGACGTGGTGGGAGCACATTGTCGTGCCGTGGGTGGGCCGAGTGCGATATTTCGGTTTGGCGGCGTGCGCTGTCGGCGCGGCGCTTGTGGGTCCGCCAGCCGGTGCTCCACCGGAATCCGGAGTCTCAAGCGTCGCCGGTCCCCCGGACGCCGATGGGCTCCTGCCGATCGCGGCCCGACCGGTTGATTGATGGACGTGCGACGCCGGGCGGATCCGGCCTGCCACGACGGCATGCCGATCGGTGCGGTCCTGGTCCACCAGCTCGAAGGGCTCGACATGTGGCTCAAGGTCGGGCTGTGCCTGCTCGTCGCGCTCGGCGTATCGTTGGCCGTTCGGCACCCATGCGCCAGGGCGGGGGGTGTGGTGCTGTCGGGCCTGCCCGTTGGCGAGGGATGCTCCATTCGCCGGCGGGAAAGCGAGATCGTGCATCCGTGAGCGAGACGAGCGCCAGCGAGCGGGGCCGGGTCTCGGTCGAGGCGCCCGGTACTGTGCCCGGCCGGGGGGGGCGCGGCGCCAGGCTCGGGTTCGCCGTGCTGCTCGGGGTCGGGTTCGCCGTGCTGGTGATGCTCTTCGTGCTCGCCTCGCGCCACGCGTTCGGAGGCAACTCAGACGACGCGACGCTCGTTCTCGAGGGTCAGTCGATGAGCTCGGGCCACCTGGCCCTTCAGGGCTGGGCGCTGTCGTTCGATTCCTTCTGGACACTCGACGTGCCCTTCTACGCAGTCGCGGTCGGACTGCTCGGAGTCGGACAGGACCTGTTCAACGTGGTTCCCGCGTTCATCGCCGCTCTCGTGGTGGTCACCGGCGTCTGGATGATCCGCATGGGTCGGCGGGACCTCGCGTCGCTGATCGGGGCCTCCGCGGTCATCGCCCTGCTGGCCCTGCCAGGGCCTGACCTCGCCTACTTCCTCCTTCAGGCAGGCTGGCACGTCACCACGGCGTTGTGCTGCCTGCTGGCCTTCGTCGGAATCTCGAGGTCGCCCAGCCGATGGGGGCTGGCCATCGCGGCCGTGCTGATCGCTGCCGGTCTTCTCGGTGACCTGCTCACGTTGACCCTCGTGGTGATACCGACTCTTGTCGCAGGCGCGGTCTGCGCCCGTCGCCAGGGGTCCTGGCGCGCCGGCCGCGGTCATCTCGCCGTCGTCGCCGGTGGCATAGGTCTCGCGGTCTGCGTCCGGCTTGTCGCAATGGCGATCGGCACGTACTCGATCGGTTCTCGCAGCGTCCTCGCTGCGCCCTCACAGCTCCTCACGAACATCGAGGCCGTTCCGAACCGGCTCGGCGGGCTCTTCGGGGTCACCGGTATCGTCGACGGACTGGCCAGCTCACCCGCCCCGCTCCAGGTGGCCCGCGCGGCGCTGCTCGTGTTGGTCATCGGTGCGGTGGCCGCATCGGTGATCGACATCGCACGAGCGCTCGGTCCGAGATCCAGGCCGCCCGGTTCTGCCTGCGAAGACTGGCGCGTGGACGACCTCCTGGTGATCGCGGTCGGGTGCGACGTCGGGTCGTTCGTCCTCTTTGGGACTGACAGCAATGTGAGCCTGACCCGCTACCTCCTTCCGGGGTTCATCTTCGCCGCGGTCCTGTCGGGGAGAGCGCTGGCCCGCCTGATCCGAAAGCGCCAGAGCCTGAACCCCCGTGTTCTGGCTCTGGCCGCAGTGATCGTGGTCGCGCTCTGCGCCGTCGACTTCGCGCTCGACTCGCTGGGCGCGGCCGCCCCTCAGGAGGCACGTCAGCTCAGCACGTTCCTCATGAGCCGGCACCTCCGGGCCGGTATCGGCGACTACTGGAGCTCGTCGGTCGTGTCCGTCGACACCGGCGGATCCGTCGTCGTAAGGCCGGTGGATCTAAACCCGAGTGGGACGTTGGTGCGCTATGAGAAGCAGACCACCAAGGCGTGGTACTCGGGCCAGTCATTCCAGTTCTTCATCTACGACACGGCAGACAACTGGTTCAACGTCAACGGGGCAGCAGCGGTCAAGACGTTCGGGAAGCCCTCGAGGATCTACTCGGTCGGAACCTACCGGGTGCTCGAGTGGCCCCACACCCTCAGGATCTCCTCCTAGCCTCTCGGATCAGGATCTCCCGCAGCAGGGCTTCAGCGTTGCGGGCCCAGGCCGAAGCGGACGCCTCTACGGATGACAGCCGACCTTGTCTCACAGGCCTTGCGCGACGCCGCTGCCGCCTGCGAGCACCGCGCTGTGAGACGTGGTGGTTCACGTCGCCTCGACGCGACCTCGTCAGCAGGTCTTTCACGTTCAAGCGGCCGAAGTCGGGTCAGCAGCGGTGTGTAGGGGGAACACAACTCAATCGTGGTCCCGTGACCAGGGACTTCGCGAGGCACCCGTTGAAGTCGGGATAGCCGCAAGAATGGCGAGGCCCCTGGCCGCGCCGGTGGATACCTATGAGGTGCGCACCGAGCTGATCACGCGCCCCACTTCACCGAGAAGTGCCACATCTCCGGCCACTCTGGTTGCAGTCACCCGGTGTTGGTCGTCTCAATCGGACTCACGACCGACAACGCAGCGATCGCCGCTGCACCCTGCGCCCGGCTCCAAGACGGACGGACCCGGGTCACCGAGTCAACCGCCTGTCCATGCAGCTCCGAGCGACGCGATCGAGTTTCTGGTGCCCTACACCTTGGCCTGGATTACGTCAGCTCTTGACCCCCGCTGACTTTGACCACCTCTCCAGTGACAAACGAAGCCTCCTCAGATGCGAGGTACACAACAAGACCTGCGACATCGGATGGGTATCCTGGCCGGCCAAGGGGCACGCGGGCGATGGTAGCTTTCTGGACCTCGGTCGAAGTGAATGTCTCATGAAATGGCGTGTCAAGGATCAGTCCAGGTGCAATTGCGTTGACGGTGATACCTCTCGGTGCCACCTCCTTGGCAAGAGCGAGTGTGAGACCGAGCATGCCCGCCTTGGCCGCAGCGTACGCGGCAGCACCTGCTCCGCCCCCACTGAAGGCAGCCATGGATGAGATCAAGATGATCCGTCCCCCTGGCTTTCCCATGTGCCTCAGGCTGGCACGCGCCAGGTAAAAAGCGCTCGAGAGATTCGTATCCAGGACGGCGCGCCAGTGGGCATCTGACATCGTCTCCACTGGGAAACGTCCGATCAATCCGCCAGCGTTCGCAACCACGATATCCAACCGTCCAAGCCGCGCTACCACCTCATCGACAAACTGGTTGACAGATTTCGCATCCGTAACATCTACAGGTAGCGCAAAGGCTCGGCGCCCCAAGTTCGCCGCTGCCTTGACCACCCCGTCTCCCTCGTGGGTGCGATAGGTGATCGCGATGTCCGCACCAGCAGCAGCCAGGGCCAACGCTGTCGCCCGGCCGATACCGATACCCCCGCCGGTGACGAGAGCGACTCGGTCACGAAGATCAGACATCGGAGCGCTCGGCCGCACCCTTTACCTGACAGACCAACAACAGCGTGTCCTCAACAACATCGCGCCAGCCGTGCAACGTACCGGGCTCAAAGATATACAGCTCAGGCCCCTCATAATCGACCTCCTCACCACTTGGGAGGACCAACTTGCCGCGCCCAGTGACAATCTGGCAAAACGCATAATCGGGACCGGTATGAATTGGAACCGAGGTCCCGGCGGGAATGCGATGTAGAAAGCCAGTGCCGTTGGGTGAGCTGTATAGCTCTGCAGCAGTGCCCCCAAATTCATCTGCGTCCCCCCATGGAGGAACTTCGGACTGCTGAAACTCAACGCGCCCATCGTCTAGATTGAAAATAGTTGTTCGCATGATGTAGCACCTCCAATCGGATCGTAGACCATTCGGCCTTCTGATTAGGTCATCACGGGCTCTCCAGGCCGTTTCGCGGACTTGCCGGAGCGTTGACTGGATGTATCGGTGGTTGCCCTCGCAATACCGCTGCAGCATTCCTTGCAACACCTCTCCGCAGCTCTATTACGGAGCTATCCGAGAGGTAGGCCATGTGCGGAGTAGCGATCACGGCAGAATGTGTCCTTAGCACGTGACCCAGCGGTAAAGGTTCCTTATCGAAGACATCCAGTCCAGCGCCGCGCACGCGCCCGCCATCAAGAGCCCGCGTAAGGTCAACCAAGTCTATCAAGTCACCCCGAGCAGTGTTAATGATCATAACGCCATCCTGCATAACGTCGAGCGTCTCCTTGCAAATGAGGTGCCGCGTTTCGGTGGTCAGGGGACAGTGCAACGACAGGAAGTCGGATCGTTTCAGCAGCGGCAACAACTCACTGCTGACCACGCCCGCGCTTACCATCTGATCTGATGACACATACGGATCGCGGGCCCACACCTGCAAACCCATTGCTTGCGCACGGCGGCCCACCGCCTTACCGATGTTCCCCCAGCCCACGAGGCCCAGTACTCGTCCTTGTAGGGCCACTGGCATAAAGGGATCATGCGCAGTGCGCCATCCGTCGGCCTTGATCCGTTCTGTGAATGGCCGGAGCTCCCTGGCTAACGCAAGCAGCAGTAGAATCGCATGGTCGGCGACGGTGTCGGTCGCATAACTCGGTACGTTTGCCACCCAAATACCAACGGAGGTCGCAGCCCCCACATCGACGTTGTCCACCCCGACGCCGTACCTCGCCACGAGCGCGCATGACCGTGCTCGGTTCAGCACACGCGCTGTGATTGGGGCGAGCTCGACCAAGATGACCTGGGCCTGTGGAAGCAGAGGTTGATCGAGCACATGCTCTTCGTCCCACACCGGGGACTGGCAGACGACTAGCGTCCCACCCGCCTCCTCTATGATGCCTCGTTCAAGGTCATGGTCTCGATATGAAGAATCGAGGAGGAGCGTGAGGTGACTAGGCATCGTTGTCTGCTCTCAGTGTCTGGGTGTGCGCGTGGAAACGTGGCGCTAGGCGTTGGTTTGGTGAAGGACCTGTCAGTGCGCGGTCGGCGGCCTCGTCGGCCCCACGCCGATGGCGAGGTCGGTGAGCGCGACCGCAATCTCGTCGAGGTCGTCGTCGGTGAGGGAGAAGGCCGCAGCACCGATCCAGCCATCCACCTGGTCCGGTGAACGCGACCCGACGATCGCGCCGGTCACGCCGGGCCAGCTCAGCACCCAGGCAATGGCGACAGCGGCGACTGTGGCGTCGTGGCGCTCGGCAACCGGACGAAGGCGGTCGCGAAACGCCAGGTTCCTTTGCAGCGCCGGCGGGGTGAAATGAGAGAACTCGGTGTGCCAGAGCCGCCAGTCCCGGCGGTCCATCAGCGCCACACGTTCGACCGAAAAGCTGTCGCTGAGCAGACCGGCCTGCATCGGGCTGTAGCAGATGACCCCGGTCCCGTTGTCGGCACTCCAGGGGATGACATCGGCCCCGGCGCGCCGGTCGATCAGAGAAAGTGGTGACTGCAGCGAATCCACATGGCGAACCTTCTCGCAACGTTTGAGGAGGGCCACATCGAAGTTGGAGACAGCCCCGGCCCTCACTTTCCCCTGCTCAATGAGGCGGCCCATCTCTTCCCAGGAATCCTCGACGTCCACTCCCGCGAGGTCTGGCCAGTGAAATTGGTAGAGATCGATCCGTTCGACTCCCAAGCGCCGAAGCGAGGCGTCGCACTCCTGGCGGAGCGAGTCCGGACGCAGGCATCGGCCGGGCTCACCGAATACATCCGAGTCGGACCAACGCAAGCCGCATTTGGTGAAAACAAACGGTCTCTCGCTGGCGGGTATACCTTCAAGCGCATGCCCAACAACCTCCTCGGCATGGCCCCGTCCGTAAACCGCTGCAGTATCAATCCAGTTCACCCCCAGCGCGATTGCTCGGCGCAGTGCGCGCACTGAAGATGCATCGTCCTGCGCACCCCAGTTATACTTCCACTCAGCACCGCCCATCGCCCAGCTACCGGCCCCGACCACGCTGATGTCGTAACCTGTCCGACCGAGCTGTCGCGTCGCCAATGCTGTCATTAGGGGGCCTCCTTGAGTGTGGTGATGGCAGGTGTCGCCTGTCAATCCGCGTCCTGCACAGACTGGTTGGCAACAGTTACCTCGATGCTCGTCTCGATTGAGACTTCAGAGAAGGTACCGGTCGCCGGTTGGGCTATTTCACGCCGATAGCTCTGTACCATGAGCTCGATGAGCTCCTCCAGGGTGATCTCGCTCAGATTCTTGTCCAGGGTCACCCGACCCTGCTGGATCACGTTGATCCGATCGCAGACTTCGAAAAGGTGTGTGTAGTTGTGGTCGATGACTATGACCGAGATGTCCGTCTGGTGACACAGACCTTTGATCAGCTGAATGATCAGGGAGGTTTCCTTCGCCCCCATCGCCGCCAGCGGCTCGTCGAGCAGCAAGATCCTGATGTTCTTCTGACGGGTCGCACGAGCTACGGCAATGGCTTGCCGCTGACCGCCGGATAGCTTTGCGACCGGCACGTCGATGGAAGGAACGTCGACGTCGATCTCGTCCAGGTACCGGCGCGCGGCGGCGCGCATCGACCGATTCTTGAGGAACCGGAACCAGCCGCCGACCGTGTGTTCCCGGTTGAGGAAGAGGTTGTGGTAAACGCTCAGCTCGTCCACGAGCGCCAGGTCCTGGAACACCGTCTCGATGCCGTGTTCGCGTGCGTCCTGGACGGAGCGGAACCGGACCTCCTCGCCGTCCAAGTAGATCCGGCCGTGGTCCGGCTTGTACAACCCCGTCAGTATCTTGACGAGTGTGGACTTTCCGGCGCCGTTGTCGCCGACCAGACCGAGGACCTCGCCGCGCCGTAGATGCAAATCCACGTTCCGCAGCGCGGTTACGGGACCAAAGCTCATCGAGATGTCTTCGATGCGCAGGACGTCCTCAACGTCGGTCGGTGCTTTGGTCGCGACGTTCGGCATCATTGGCGCACCGGTACCTTTCTTCGGCCGAAGATCAAGCCGATGACGCGGGCGAACGACCCGTGTCCCGCTCCCCTGATAGTTGCCCGTTCGATCTGGACGTTGAGGATCATGGCAACCAGGATGGCGATGCCGAGGATCAAGTCGTAAGCAAAGGAACTGACGCTGATGACGTGGAACCCGTCCTCGAGAATGCCCAACACCATCGCGCCAATGGATGCACCGATCATGGTTCCGCGTCCCCCGGTGAGAGCGGTTCCGCCGATCACCGCTGCGGCCACGCCGTAGAACATGAAGGTCAGGCCAGGCGTGTCGGGGTCGATGCTGCCGATGTGATAGCTGTCGAGGATGCCGATGAGCCCGCCTATCAGTGCGCAAAGCACGAAGCACCAGATCTTGACGAAGTCGACTTTGATTCCCGACTCCCTGGCCGACTCCGAGTTTCCTCCGACGGCGACGGTATGCAGGCCGAAGCTCGTCCTTCGCAGCATCACGTGCAGCACTCCGACGACGGCCAGTGCCCAGAAGGCCTCGGCCCAGGTCGAGCCGCCCAACCAGGAGACCAGATTCCCCGTGCCGACAGGATTCGCCGGCGCCCCGTTCGATCCGATGAGGATGATGCCCTCGAGGGCGAAGGTCATTCCGAGCGTCGTGATGAACGACGGTATGTGGAGCTTGACGGTGACCAGACCGTTGATGCACCCGATCGCACCGCAGACCACCAGCGCCAGGATCAGGCCCAGGAGAATGGGGAGACCCGCATTGTAGAAGTACGTGACGAGAAAGGGCGAAAGCACGTACACCTCACCCACCGACAGATCGATCTCTCCCAGGATCAGGATCGGGACCTCGGCGAGCGCGAAGAAGGCGATGGGTGCGATGAAGCTGGCCAGCGCCGCCGCATTGGAGGTTGTGAAGAAGTACGGGGAATCGACAGTGAAGAACAACACCAATGCGAACACAACCACGGTAATGACCAGCTCCTGCAGGTGCTGGTCCACTAGCCGCCTCAGACTCGACGTGGCCAAATAACGACCGTCCACCTTAGGCGGGGATTGGGCACTCGGGGTCGAGGAGATGTCACCACTGTCGGGCGCCAGCCTCACACCTTGATCTTGTCTCATCTGCCTCACTGGTGCCTGTTGAGAGAATTAGGGTTTGACGTCTATGGGGGATCCTCTGAGAAGTATAGGGGTTGCCGCTCCGACCAACCGGATCGGAGCGGCAACCTTATCCTGCTTACGTCGTCCCTACATAACCGACGATATGCTTTGGCGGGGTAAACACTTTCGCTTTCGTGCTCGAGCCCTCCCAGCTGTCCGTGCGTGAAACATAGTCGCCGACATTGGCCTTGGTCACGTACTTGAAGCCGGTGTCGACATCGACGGGTGTTATCAGTCCGCCCGTGATGTTGTAGAGGAACAGCTCCCAGATTGACATGGCCCCCTGCAGGTAGGCCTGCTGGTCGACCGTGAACGCCAGCTGACCCTTGTGGATCAGGTCCAGCACGGGAACGCCGACGTCAAAGGCTGCTCCACCGATTCCCTTCTTGGCCAGACCCAGCTTCTGGATCGCCGTCGCGACGGCGACTCCATTGCTTCCTCCGCTCGAGAACATGAACTTCACGTTCTGGTGTCCTTGGTACCAGGCCTCGATCGAAGCGAGCGCGGGCCCCTCGGTGGCGCCGACGCCTACTTGAACGAAGTCGACGCCGGCCGGCTTGAACACGCTCTTGGCGCCGTCCATGCGAGGCTGCTCGTTGAGCGAGCCCGGCACGCTGATCATGCCTCCGACCAGGTCGCCCTTCTTGACGTACGTGAGTATGCGCTTGGCCACAGCCACACCGGCAGAAAAGAGATCCTGACCGATGTAGGACATCGCGTTGTTTCCGCTGCCGACCGGGGCTTCGGCATTGTAGGCCGTCACCGGAATTCCGGCAGCCAGTGCCCTGTTGGTCACCTTGTTGAACGCCGTGGGGTCGACCATACAGCAGGCGATACCGTTGACCTTGTCGTTGATCGCAACGGTAAAAGCATCGACCATCTCAGGTATGATGTCGGTCTCGGAGCCGGTCCAAGTGTATTTGACGCCCAGCAACGCGGCCATGTCGTTTGCCCCGTTCCGGGTGGCGACGAAGAAGGGGTCAGCCGTCACGTGACATACCATGGCAAACCTGTAGGTCGGGTAGTGGGGCCAGGGATTCTTGGTACCGAGCGGCGATGTTGCGCCCGCGGCACTCTGAGTTAAGACTTCACCGAAAGTCCCTAAGAATGGGACAGCAGCCGCCGTGATACCTGCATTACGCAGGAAGCGACGCCTGGATAGCTCACGGGCTGTCGGGTCAATTTCTAGCTTCTCGTATTTTGCCATATTGGTGGCTTCCTCCTGCCTACAATTCCATGGAATTAGCAACTAATGGCTACAAGCTCCGTTCCTGCGTGCCGAATTCGTGACGTCCTCTCCCGCGCCGAGACCTGGCGAGCTGAAGCTCGTGCTCAAGAGAGGAGATTACTGCTATGCTGAGAGGCTGTCAAGATGTACTCGTCCTGTCATGACAGGAGTTGCACGTTGAGGTTGCGCTGGCGCGATCGGGGCCCACTTCGTCCGGGCGTGCACCGAGGGGATGGCCCTGGAAGACCGCTGTGCCGTACACGACGCCGCGGACGCTCGTTAGCAGGTTGGGATGACACGGATGAGCCGTGAGCTTTCCCCCAAGGGCCTGATCCTCGACATGGACGGCGTCCTCTACCGAGGGGACTGTCCCATGCCCGGACTGGTGGAGTTCTTCGAGATCGCCCGCTCGCGCCCCTTGGTCCTGCTCACTAACAACTCCACCGTGTCCGCCCTGGACTTGGAGTGCAAGCTGGCCAGGATGGGGGTACAGGTTCCGGTGGCCGCCATCCTCACCGTCTCCGAGGCCACCGGGCGCTACCTGGCCGAGAAGTTTCCCCCTGGCAGCCAGGCCCAGGTGTTGGGAAGCGCGGCGCTGCAGACTGCGGTGGCCGCGGCGGGGATGACGCTGGTGCCAACCTGCGGGGATGTGGTGGTGGTCGGTCTGGACGCGGCTCTCACCTACCAAAGGCTGGCTGAGGCGGTGCGGTCCGTCTTCGCCGGAGCCGGTTTCGTGGCCACCAGCTTCGACTCCGTGCTGCTCACCGAGCAGGGAATTGCCCCGGGCTCGGGGGCCATTGTCGCCGCCATTCGCGCCTGCGTGGAAGCCGTCCCGGTGTGCGTCGGCAAGCCGAGCCCCTCGATGTTCCAGATGGCCGCCCGCCAGCTGGGTCTGCTCGCAGAGGAGACCCTGGTGGTGGGGGACAGCCTTGTCTCGGACATCGCTGGTGGCAAGGCGGTCGGAGCTCGGACGGCGCTGCTGCTCTCGGGGGTCCCCACCCACAGCGGCCAGGACCAGCTCCAGCCCGACCTGGTCCTGGCCGGACTGCGTGAGCTGTCAGCCTTCTTGGCCTGGTCGTGGGAAACTTGAGGGCCACATGAGCAAGCTGAGAGACCCCGTCCGTCCCCCCAGACCGCTGGTCCTGATCACCGACTGCGACCACCCCGACACCGACGTCGAGCGTGCCATCTTCGCCGCTGCCGGGTTGAACGTGCGCCTGGCCAACTGCCGGACCGAGGACGAGGTCTTGGTTGCCGGTGCCGACGCGGTGGCCCTCTTGACCCAGTACGCCCCAATCAGCGCCAAGGTCCTGGCCGGGCTGGACCGATGCCAGGTGGTAGGGCGCTACGGAGCGGGGCTGGACACCATCGACCTGCCGGCGGCCCGGACCCGGGGGGTGGACGTCGTCTGCGTGCCTGACTACTGCGTCCAGGAAGTCTCGGACCACACCATCGCCCTGGTGCTCTCCCTCTGTCGAGGGATCGTGGCCTATGCCGGCGCCGTCCGCTCGGGCCGCTGGGACATGCGTGAGGGAGGCATCATGCGCCGGCTCTCCACCCTGCGCCTAGGCGTGGTCGGGCTGGGCCGGATAGGACGGATCGTCGCCGCCAAGGCCGCCGCTCTCAACTTCGAGGTGGTGGGCTATGACGTGATTCCCCCCACCGAACCATGCTTGCCCCTGCTCAGCCTGGAAGAGCTGCTCGCCACCAGCGACGTCGTCACCCTCCACCTCCCCCTCTCGACCGAGACCCACCACCTGATCGACGCCTCTCGGTTGGCTGTCATGCGCCCGACGGCGGTGCTGATCAACACCTCCAGAGGGGGCCTGGTCGACCAGGCTGCCCTAGCTCAGGCCATCGCCAAGGGGCGCCTTGGCGGGGCAGGCCTAGACGTCTTGGAGGTCGAACCCCCGGAGCCGGCCGATCCCCTGCTCCGCGACGAGCGGGTGATCATCACTCCCCACGTCGCGTTCTACAGCGAGGANNGGCCCGATGACCGCCTCGACTGCGGCGACCCAATGCAGAACCGGCAGCCTCACGGGTTCTGCGGCGGCTCAGCGGATTTGTCGGAAGGTTGACCGGGTGTATCGGCGGTTGCCCTCGTGATACCGGCTGCAGCATTTCTTGCAACGCTTGCTCGCAGCTCCACTACTGGCGCTCGGCAAAGCTGCCTGCCTATAATCCTGTCATGACCTATGCCGGCACGAGGATCGAGATCCGCTCCTTCGAGCCCTACTACCAGCAGCTGAAGCGCATCCTGGTCAAGGAGATCGGGAGCAACCACAAAGAGGGTGACCTGCTTCCCTCGGAGTCCGAGCTCTGCCGACTCTACTCGGTGAGCAGGACGGTGGTCCGTCAGGCTATGGGAGAGCTGGAGGGCGAGGGTCTAGTCCTCAAGGTAAAGGGCAAGGGCACCTACGTGACCGGCCGGCCGCTCAACACCAGCTTCGTGCAGCACTCGTTGGGCTTCTACGAGTCCATGCAGCGCGCCGGGCATACCGTGGGCACCAGGGTCATCACCCTGCAGACGGAGCCTTGCGGGGCAGGCCTGGCCAAGCTCTTGGAGATCGGCGTCGACGAGGAAGTCATCCACTTCGATCGCGTCCGAAGCGTCGATGGCGTCACTGTCCAGGTCGTCCGCACCGTCCTGCCGGCCCGCCTCTTCCCCGGACTGGTCGAGCTGGACATGACGGACTGCTCTTTGTACCAGGTGCTTGCCGACACCTACGGTGTCCGACCCTCGACAGGTCACCGTGCGATCGACGCGACGGCGCTGAGCAGCGAAGACGCGCACTACCTGCAAGCAACGGAGGGTCTGCCGGCGCTGCGCATCGAGAGCGTGACCCGTTCTAGCGAGGGGGTTGTGTTCGAGTACTACGTGGCTGTGTATCGCGGTCACAGCTTCAAGTTCGAACTCGACGTCTCGTCACCATGACAGGGCGGCGCCTACCCCAGATTGGCAAGCCAGAAAGTCTCACCAGCGTGAATACTTGGCGGAGCAAGACGCCCGGTCCTTTCATCGCCACCGTAGCCTGGGAGGTTCAAGCATAGCTGTGGCGCATCACCGGCGAGACTGTCTCGGAAGGGTGGACCCAATGCATTCCGAAGCAAGTGATGCGGAGTTTGACCACGACGTGTCGGTGCTGGCGGCGTCTCGACCATTTCAGGTGGTCCTCGACTTCACCACCGGCTTGCTGACGCCGTCCGGCGGGTCGTTTGTCAGACGTCTCAGCGATATGGCCAGCGCCTACGAGGATCAAGAGGTGGTCAAGAGGATGCTGGCGAGCGGTGACGACCCGGTCATCTATAAGAGTTATTGCGCTGACGTCCCCCATGAGCCGGGCCACCTTGCATTTCTCACGACGATCATCACGCCAGGCACTGTGGGCTCTGAGTTCTTCATGACAAAGGGCCACCACCATTATCGTGACTCTGCCGAACTGTACCTAGCTATGTCCGGGGAAGGGCTAATGATAATGGAGTCTCACGAGGGAGACTTCGTTCAGCAGGAGCTGGTGCCCTCAGCATTGGTATATGTTCCTCCGGGCTGGGCCCATCGCACGGTCAACACCGGGAGCGGGAGGCTCACATTCATGGCCGCCTATTTCGGTGACGCGGGCCATGACTACGCCTCGATGGAGAGCATGGGGGGCTTCTCCATTCGCGTCCATCGCGGCGACGACGGTCCACAGCTGCGCCCGTCGACGTCTCGGGACAGGGTGGAGGGCCCTCGGTGATTCCCGCCCGATCCGAGCTGGTGATCGGCTCTCTCATCGTCTCGGCAGACGGCCACGGTGAGGAGACCGAGGTGTTGAACCCCGCCGACCAGGAGGTGATCGGTTACGCACCCGTCGCGGACGCCGAGCTAGTCGACCAAGCTGTGACCGCGGCGGCAGACGCCTTCCCGTCCTGGTCGAAGCTGCCTGCGACGCGACGCGCCTCGCATCTGTCGGCCATCGCCTCCTGGATCAGGTCGGATACCCTCCGTCTGGCTCACATTTTGACCCTTGAACAGGGCAAACCGCTGAGCGAGGCCACCGGGGAGGTGCAAGCCGCCGCCAAGGCTTTCGACTACTACGCCGCCGAAGCGGTGCGTGTCTACGGTCAGACAATCCCGACCGAGTCCGAGACCCTGCGCAGCCTGGTCCTGCGCCAGCCGTTCGGCGTGGTGGCCGCCATCACCGCCTGGAACTATCCGCTCGGCCTCATGTCCTGGAAGATCGCCCCGGCGCTGGCTGCGGGTTGCACCGTTGTGGCCAAGCCCTCCAAGGAAGCACCATTGACGGTGCTAGAGGTCGTCTCCGGAGCTGTGCGTTCGGGACTGCCCGCCGGGGTCCTCAACTCCGTGAACGGGGGCGGAGGCACCGTGGGCAACCTGCTCGCCTCACATCCCAAGGTGGCCAAGATCACTTTCACCGGCGGGACGGAGACCGGCCGGCACCTCTTGAAGCTGGCCGCTGAGGACGTCAAGAGCGTCCTCATGGAGCTGGGCGGTCACTCGCCCATGATCGTCGCCGCGGACGCCCCCATGGACAGGGCCGTAGCCGACGGGGTAAAGAGGTCGTTCCGCAACGCCGGTCAGCTCTGCAACTCGGTCAACCGCATCTTCGTTGTGCGCTCGGTGGCCGACGAATTCATCGGCCGCTTCGCTGCCAGCGCGGCGAGGCTGGTCGTCGGTCCCGGGCTCGACCAGCCCGAGCCCGATATCGGACCGTTGACCAACGCGGAGACCCGGGACAACGTGGAGGACCACGTTGCCGATGCCCGCCGCCGGGGCGCCGAGGTGCTGGTCGGGGGTACCCGCCCGGACGCCGAGCGCCTCTCCCGTGGTTTCTTCTTCTTGCCCACGGTCGTGGTCGGTACTGACGAGATGGCCATGATGAACACCGAGACCTTCGGGCCCGTCGCCCCGATCATGGTCGTGGAGGACCTCGACGAGGCCATCTTGCGCGCCAACGCCCTCCAGTTCGGGCTGGTCTCATACCTGTACACTCGCGACCTGCGCACCGCCCTAGAGGGGGCCGAGAGGCTCGAATTCGGGACGGTCAACGTGAACAATGTCGGCGGAGGAGACGTGCCCTTCCCCTATCCGGGCTGGAAGCACAGCGGCCTGGGGGTTGAGCTGGGTCACCAGGGCCTGGAGGAGTACCTCCGGACCAAGCACGTGCGGATCGAGATCGGGTACCGCTGAGCGACGTGACTCAGTATGTGGTCGCCATCGATGTCGGGACCCAGAGCACCCGTGCTGCGCTAGTAGACGTTGAAGGAATCATCCACGATGTGGCCTCTTCCCCGATCGAGCTGTACGCGCCCCGACCGGGCTGGGCGGAGCAGGACCCCGAGCAGTGGTGGGAGACCACCGTGGCCAACATCGCGGCGGTCATCGGCCGCCACCCCACCGCGACCATCGGGGCGATCGGGGTCGCCGCCCAGATGCACAGCGTCGTTGCTCTCAGCGCTTCGGGCGCGTCACTGACCGACCGGGCGGCCATCTGGAGCGACAAGCGCTGCCTCGACCAGGTCAACGCCTTCGAGAGGCGCGCGGACGCAGAGGAGCTCTCGCACCTTGCCGGCAATCGACCCCTGCCGGCGTGGGCAGGATTCAAGATGGGCTGGCTGCGTGCCAACGCGCCGGAGGTCTACGAGAACGCCGAGAGCCTGCTCGTGGCGAAGGATTTCCTCAACTACCGCCTGTGCGGCGAGGTGGCCACCGATCCCTCGGAGGCCTCCGGTTCGTTTCTTTGCGATGCCGCCAGCGGTAAATGGTCCGACGTGCTCGTCGATGCGCTGGGAGTCGACGCCGCCAAGCTTCCCGAGATAGTCGACTCCTGGTCGGTCATCGGCACCGTGCGGAAGGACGTGGCCGGCCGCACCGGCGTGGCCGAGGGGACGCCGGTGGTGGCGGGCAGCGGCGACATGATGTGCCAGTTGCTCGGCTCGGGGATCACCAAACCGGGTCGCGTGGGCCTCGTGTCAGGGACTGCGTCGATCATGTCGCTCGCGGCCGAGAGTGCCTCGCCGGACTTTCGGATCATGAACCTGCGATCGGCGAGCGGCGACTGGATCCGCTTCGGCATCGAAGACGCCGCCGGAGAGTCGTTGCGCTGGTTCGTCGACACCTTCTGCCCGGCTGGGGATCCTGGCCAGAGAAGAGGGTCGCTCGAGTCGCTCGTCCCGCAGGCGGCTCTGGTCGAGCCCGGTTCGGGCGGGCTGTTGTTCTTTCCCTACTTGTTGGGCGAGAGGACACTCGGCAGCCCGCATTCCAGGGCTTCGTTCATCGGCGCCACGATCGGACACGAACGGGCTCACTTCGTCCGGGCGGTCATGGAGGGCATAGCCCTCGAGGACCGGAGGGCTCTCGAATGCCTCTGCCCGGCCGGGGTGCACGGTCCCATCCGGGCCAGCGGGGGCGGCGCGTCGAGCAGCTTGTGGAACCAGATCCGAGCCGACGTCTTCGCCCACCCGGTGCAGGTGCTGGCCTCCGCCGAAGGAGGCATCCAGGGGGCTGCCATCCTGGCTGGGGTGGCGGCGGGCTGGTACAGCGACGCCGCCGCGGGCGCCGAGGAGGTTGTCCGCGTGGCGGAGACCTGGGCCCCTTCCCCCGATGCGGTTCGTGTCTACGAGGACGCCTTTCGCATCTTCTGTGCCGTGCACGACGCTTTGGATGGTCATTGGCAAGCATGGGATGATAGGATCAAGTGATGACGGATATCCTCAAAGCCATCGGTGCTCTGCGCCTAGTGCCGGTGATCGTGATCGACGAAGAGGAGAACGCATATCCTCTCGCACAGGCGCTCAAGGCCGGGGGTCTTCCCTGCGCCGAGATCACGTTCCGTACGGCTGCGGCTGAGCGGTCCATCCGGGCAATGGCCAGCGACCCCGAGATCCTCCTCGGAGCGGGGACCGTGCTCCGCCCCGAACAGGTCGACCGGGCCTTGGAAGCGGGTGCCCGCTACATCGTCACCCCGGGATTCAGCGCCGAGGTGGTGAGGGCATGCCAGGCCAACTCGGTCCCGGTGTTCCCCGGCGTGGCTACCGCCACCGAGATGCAGATGGCCCTGGAGGCTGGCATCGAAGTGGTCAAGGTCTTCCCTGCGGAGGCCCTGGGCGGCCTGGCTCTGCTCAAGGCTCTCGCCCCGCCTTTCTCCATGATGCGCTTCATTCCCACCGGTGGCATCAGCGTTTCGCAGTTGGCTGACTACCTGGCCTTTCCCCCGGTGCTGGCGGTCGGAGGAAGCTGGATCGCGCCGAAGGCGCTCATTGCCGGCCACCACTTCGACCAGATAACCGAGCTGGCTTCCCAGGCGGTCGCCATTTGCCAGGCGGCCCCCGACGGCGCCGCGACGGGACAATGAGCCTGCCCGGCCAGTCGATGCCTCCGATAGAGGTTCGGCCGGCGCAGGACTGTCGCTTCGACCAGGTGTCCCTAGGCGAGGTAATGCTCCGCCTCGACCCTGGGAACAACCGCATCCGCACCACCCGGGAGTTCCGGGTCTGGGAGGGGGGCGGGGAGTACAACGTGGCCAGGGGCCTGCGGCGCTGCTTCGGCCTGCGCACAGCGGTGGTCACCGCTTTGGCCGACAACGAGATCGGCCGGCTCATCGAGGACCTCATGCTCCAAGGAGGAGTGGACCTTTCGTTCCTACGCTGGGTCCCCTATGACGGTATCGGGCGCAGAGTGCGCAACGGATTGAACTTCACCGAGCGGGGATTTGGGATGCGCGGAGCCGTTGGCGTGTCGGACCGCGCCTACAGCGCAGCTAGCCAGATCCGCCCCGGGGAGGTGGACTGGGAGCACCTCTTCGGCGAGCTCGGGGTGCGCTGGTTCCACACTGGCGGCATATACGCCGCCCTGTCGGAGACCACCCCCGAGGTGATCGCCGAGGCAATGCGAGTGGCCAGGAGTCATGGCACCGTGGTGTCCTTCGACCTCAACTACCGGCCCAGCCTGTGGAGAGACTTCGGCGGGCCGAGCCGGGCCCGAGAGGTTAACCGGCACCTGGCATCTCTGGTCGATGTGATGCTCGGCAACGAGGAGGACTTCACCGCCTGCCTGGGCATCGAGGTTCCGGGGGGTGACCCCAGCTTCGCCTCGGTCGAAGTGGACAACTTCAAGAGGATGATCGAGCAGGTGACCAAGGAGTTCACCAACCTCAAGGTGGTGGCGACCAGCCTCCGGACAGTGCGCTCGGCGACGGTGAACGACTGGGGCGCGGTGGCCTGGTCCCCCGCAGGGTTCGCCGAGTCCGTTCAGCGGCCGGGATCGGAGATATTCGACCGGGTCGGGGGGGGCGACAGCTTCGCCTCCGGGTTGATCTACGGCCTGATGGAAAAGCGCGACCTGTCAGTTGCGGTCGAGTACGGAGCCGCTCACGGGGCTTTGGCCATGACCACCCCGGGCGACACCAGCATGGCTAGTCAGGCCGAGGTGGAGAACCTGATGAAAGGTGGCGGTGCGCGGGTTCAGCGTTAGCGCTTGAGCTAGTGCCTGTCGAAGGGGTAAAGGAGGAGCAACTTGCTGGCTGTGGTGAAGACGGCCCCTGGGGAGGGCAACGTCGAGTTGATGGAGGTGTCAGAACCCAGGGCAAAGCCTGGCTGGATCGTGGTCGAGGTGGCGGCCTGCGGCGTGTGCGGGACGGATCTGCACATCCTCCACGACCAGTACAAGAGCTATCCCCCGGTCACGCTCGGGCACGAGTACACCGGTCGCATCGTGGAGATCGGAGAGCGTGTCGAGGGCTGGCACCTGGGCGACCGGGTCGTGGTCGAACAGCATGCCGGCGCTTGCGGCGAATGTGACCTCTGCCGACGCGGCAATCACCACCTCTGCACCCACAAGAGGCCTCCCGGTTCGGGCATCAACGGCGCTCTCGCCCTGCGGGTGCTGGTGCCGGCCTACCTCGCCCATCGGGTCCCTGACGACGTCACCGACCGGGCCGCTGCTATGTGCGAGCCGCTCGCCATCGCCCTCACCGGACTGGAGTCGATCGCCCTGCAACCAGGCGAGTCGGTGGCCGTGATCGGACCGGGACCAGTCGGGCTGCTGGCGGCGTTGGCCGCTCGGTACCTCGGCGCCGGCCGTCTCGTAGTCATCGGGCGTGCCACGACGAGCCGCGCGCGGTTGGAGCTTGCCTCAGAACTCGGGCTCGAGACTCTCGACAGTTCCAGCTGCGATCCCGTGGAGGCACTGGGCGCGTCGTTCACCAACGGCTTCGACATCGTCGTGGAGTCGGCCGGGGCGGCGGCGACCATCGCCCTCGGCGTTCGGTTGCTACGCAAGGGCGGTCGAATGGTCGGCCTGGGCATGGGTGACGGGCGGGAGATTGCCTTTCCCTGGGACGAGGCCATGAACCGTGCCCTCACCTTGCATTTCAGCCTCAGCTCGGCCTACCCCACCTGGGACCACGCTTTGCACCTGCTGCGCACCATCGGCCCACAAGTGGAAAGGCTGGCGACCGACTTCACGTTGCCGCGCTGGTCGGAGGCCTTCGAGGCGGTGGCCACCGAACAGGTGATCAAGGCGTTGCTTTGGCCGGGCCTGTAAAGCCGGGGTGATCCAGGCCACCTCCCCGCCCTCAGGGTGAGCTTGGAGAGTTAGTTGATAAGCCTGAGGCCCGGCCTCGGGACCGCGCCAGCTTCGGTCGGTTGAGTTTGGAGGGAAGGTATGCAGGCGGTGGTATGGGCGGGGGAGAGCAAGGTCGAGGTGAGAGATCTCCCCGTACCTGAGCCGCCCCCCCAATGGACTCTGGTGGATGTGGCCTACGCTGGACTTTGCGGGACGGATTTGCACATCTGCCACAACGAGCACCCACGGGCCAAGCCTGGTCTGGTAATCGGTCACGAGCTGGTGGGCCGGCTCACCTCCCCCCTCGGGGAGCTTCGTGCCGGCGCCCCGGTCTTCATCAACCCCCTGCTCTGGTGCGGGATCTGCCCCAGCTGCAGGCTAGGGCGCTATCACATCTGTCACCGCTTGGGGCTGATCGGCATCGACATGAACGGTGGAGCCGCCGAGGCGGTCGCCGTTCCTGAGGACCACATACTGGCTCTTCCGGCGGGGGTGGACATGCGCCGGGCGGCTTTGGTCGAGCCCCTGTCGGTGGCGGTAAGGGCCGTGCGACGCAGCGGGATGCGCCTCGGCGACCGGGTTCATGTGCTCGGGGCGGGGCCGATGGGGCTGCTGGTGGCCAGTTGTGCACGCCTGGGAGGAGCGTCCGAGGTCACCATCAGCGAAGTATCCCCAGGGCGCGCTCGGGCTGCACAGGCGTTGGGGCTGAGCTTGGTTGACCACGACTCGCCGCAGCCGATCGCTGACGTCCTCTTCGATTGCACTGGGCATCCGGCGGTCTCGCCCACCGTGTCCAGGTGGGTCCTGCCCGGAGGGCTGGTCACTGTGATCGGGGCCTATCCGGGCGTGGTCCCGGTCAACCTGCAGGATGTCATGTTCCGAGAGATCTCCATCGTGGGCACGCGGGTGTACAGCCTCGAAGACATCGCCGCGGCGATCAGCGTGGTGGAACGGGAGGGCCCCACCCTGGACCCTGTAGTGACGGCGGTGGTCCCGCTGACCGAGGGTCCGTGGGCGATCAGCGCCCTG
Source organism: Acidimicrobiaceae bacterium (assembly GCA_003139355.1). Classification (GTDB taxonomy): domain Bacteria; phylum Actinomycetota; class Acidimicrobiia; order Acidimicrobiales; family Bog-793; genus Fen-455. The sequence goes on from PLIM01000097.1 coordinate 26,610, forward strand.
CAGGCCGGATCTGAGCTGAAGGTCCTGCTGAAGGGACCCGCAGCCTGAACCTTAGAAGTTTGCTTGTGGTTGCCCCTCGGAGTAGCCATCCACGCCCAGTAAATCGGTGCTCTTCGGATCAATGGCAATGTTGCACCGTGAGCTGGTGACCCAGTTCGTCCAAGGGCTAGGAGGCGCGCTTGGCGACCTACTGTCCTTGGATGTCCCGGGAAGAACGTCCACCTGTCCCAGACCCGGCTTCAACCAGTGCCTCGCGAAGTCCCTGGTCACGGGACCGCGATTGAGAGGGGTGTTTCCACTACGCGGAATCTGTTCACCCAGCTCAGGCGATTGTGGCCTTTCCCCAGCCGGAGGTGTCCACGCCGAGGGCCCGGAGCACCTTGGCCTGGAGTGGAGTCGGCCTGCTGACGAGTTCGATGGCACGCTCACCGGCGCTGACGAGCTCGAGGCGTACCTCGGCCCGCTCGGCGAGCGCTCGGCGAGGCGTCATGTGCTGGAAGGCAAGGTCCGGGTCCATCGCCTTGGCGGCTGCGAGGTCTTTGGCCATGACGGCCTCGATCGTCGCCGCCAGTATGCACAGGGCGATCTGGCCCCTCACGCGGTCCTCGGTCCAATGGAAGACAGGTCGGAGCGCCAGGGAGTCCTTGCTGATCCGAAATCTGGCCTCGACGTTCTGCAGGCTCCGGTAGTGGCGCAGCACCTTGGCGCAGCCGACCTCGGAGGCGTCGAGCGATGTCGTGATCACATACCGCCCGCATACCAGCTCTTCGTCGTAGCGCCGTGCTTCGTGACTGATCCACGGCGCGTTCGCTCCAAGCCAGACGGCCCGATCTCTCAACTCGTAATCCAACGCGCCGATCGACCTCCGTGCGGAGAAGAGCGACACGATCCCAAACCCGCGGAAGAGCCCGATTTTCGATGGCCAAGGCACTACGGATGGTCCGATCCAACGAGCGCATCTGGCAGAGGACAGAATTGTAGGAAGGTCGTAGTAGGGGACCCCTCGAAGAGCGACCGTCCCGAGCGTCGCCTGCTCTGTTTCACAGGCCGCAGCGATGGATCGAATTGCCTGTCCAGACGCCCAGCATTCGCGCCGGATCCGTGGGACGCAGGTGGCTTTCATGCCCGAGCGTTGGGTGAGAACGCCGGTCAAGGGCGCTTTCACGCGCCCGGTGTGGGTCTCAGGTCGGTGAGGCCACCCTTGGACTTGCTCATCTAGTCGCATTACAATCCGGCTACTCGCGGAATGGGTGCATTGTGGGAGATGAGGCGATCGTCTGATATCCCTGGCCGAGGACGCGGGATCAGCGCCCAGACCGTGGCCGGACGGGCTCGCTAGGACGGCATCGGGAGCGGCGAAACCGCTAGCAAAAGGGGGTCCAATGGACCGAGACCGAGGTTTCAGGAAGTCGGTTGTCGGATGGTTGGTCGGAGTGACCGCAGCGGCCGTGCTCGTTGTGCCCGTGGCAGTCCTGGCGGGCTCGAACGGCGCGGCCGCGTCCCTGTCTCACCGGACCATCCCGAACAAGACGGTCATCTTGGGAACGACGGACCGTATCGTCTCTGCGGACCCGGCGGGCTCCTACGACCTGCCGTCGTGGACGGTCATCTACAACGTCTACCAGACACTGCTCAAGTATGTGCCCAACACGACGACGATCGTCCCCGACGCCGCGACGTGCGCGTGGCATGGCAAGACGACATACATCTGCACGGTCAAACCCAAGCAGTTCTTCTCGAACGGAGACCCCGTAACCGGCGCGGACGTCGCGTACTCGTTCAATCGCATCCTCAAGATCGCCGCCCCGAACGGCCCTCAGAGCCTGCTCGCCCCGATGAAGAGCGTGACGGCGTCAGGAAACAAGGTCACCTTCAAGCTGGTAGCCCCCGACGCCGTATGGCCGGCCGTGCTGACGACGGGTGCCGGAGCGATCGTCGACCAGAAAGTGTTCCCGTTCAAGGCGCTCGAGCCCGACGCGAAGATCATCGGGTCCGGCCCCTACGAGCTCCAGTCGTACACGCCGAACCAGTTGGCCGTGTTCGTGCCGAACCGCCACTACGGCGGGAACGACGTCCTGCACAACAACCGGTTCATCGTCCGCTACGAGGAGAGCGCGACGACGCTCGTCTCCGACGAGCAGCAGGGCCAGATCGACATCGCTTACCGTGAGCTGACCCCGACGCAGCTCGAGGCGCTCGCGCACTCGAGCGGCGTCAAGATAGTCGTGGGCAAGGGCCTCGAGATCCGTTACATCGTCTTCAACCTGCAGACGCAGCCGGGCTCGAACAAGGCGCAGAAGCTCGCGATCCGCAAGGCCGTGGCGTACCTGGTCAATCGGGCCTCGATCGCCAAGTACGTCTACAAGGGGACGGTGAAGCCCCTGTACTCGATCATCCCCAACGCCCTAACGGGGCACATCAACTCGTTCTCCGAGGTGTACGGGGCATCGCCCAACCTCGCGAAGGCGAAGTCCGTCCTCAAGGCCGCCGGCGTGAAGACGCCGGTCAAGTTCACGCTCTGGTACAACACCAACCACTACGCGGACACGGACTTCGCGACCGAGCTGCAGCGTGAGCTCAATGCTTCCGGCCTGTTCAACATCTCGCTCAAGTCGGCCGAATGGAGCACCTACGTCCAAGCAGCCACCACGAACCAGTACCAGGTCTTCCTGTTCGGCTGGTTCCCCGACTACCCCGACGCGGACGACTACACGAGCCCCTTCTACATCTGCAACAAGGAGTTCCTGGTCGACCACTACTGCAACATGAAGGTGAACGCGCTCATCGCGGAAGAAGAGGCGTCGACGGTCCAGTCGGTCCGCGACAAGGCATTCGCTCAACTAGAGCTGCTCACCGCGCAGGACGCGTCGCTCATCCCGATCTGGCAAGGCGGCCAGATCGCCGCGGTCCGCGACGACGTGACCGGAGTCCAGTCGACGCTCGATGCGTCGTACACGTTCCGGTTCTGGCTCGTCGGGAAGTCCTGACAAGTTGATCCCGGGGGCCAGGCGCTGAGCGCCTGGCCCCGGGCCGACCGGGTTTCGAGAAGGGCGTTCAAGTTGTCGTCGAAGGGATCGCTGCGCCGTTACATCATCACGCGGCTCTTCCTGGTCATCCCGATGGTCTTCATCTTGTTGACCCTCGTCTTCCTCCTGATGCGAGTCGCTCCCGGCAACCCGATCCTGGCGGCACTCGGAGGTCACCTCTCCCACACCCAGCTCCTTGAGCGCGAACGGGCCGCCGGCTACGACAAGCCGCTCATCGTCCAGTACGGCGAATACCTGAAACAGGTCCTGACAGGACACCTGGGCACCACCCTTACCGATCACCGTCCCGTCACGCAGGTGATCGCACAGAACGGCGCTGCCACGCTCGAGCTCACTGTGGCGGCGATGTTCGTCGCGCTGATTGTCGGTGTCCCGCTCGGAATGCTCGCCGGCCGGATGCGCGACACCTGGGTCGACACCGGGGCAAGGGTCTTCGGGATCGTCATCTACGCGGCGCCGGTCTTCTTCCTCGGCCTGCTCGCGCAGCTGTTGTTCGGGCACATCCTCAATTGGCTCCCAACCTCGAGCGAGTCGGGCGTCCTCGTCCAAGCGACTCTCACACCGCACACGAATATCCTCCTCATCGACGCGATGATCGACGGGCAGTGGGGTGACATCCCCGACCTGCTGGCACACCTTGTGCTGCCGGCGGCAACGCTCGGTCTAGTCATCTCCGGGGTCGTCCTCCGGCTCGTGCGCGTCAACGTGATCCAGACGATGAAAGGTGACTACATCGAGGCCGCCCGAGCCCGCGGGCTGAAGGAGCGGTCTGTCGTCGTCCGGCACGCCTTCCGCAACGCCCTGGTTCCGATCGTGACCGTCACCGGGCTGCAGGCGGCCCTGCTTCTCTCGGGAGCGGTTCTCACCGAGGAGACGTTCAACTGGCCGGGGATCGGCAGCGAGCTCATCTACTACCTCGGGGCCCGCGACTACATCGCCGTGCAGGGGATCATCATTGTCTTCGCGCTGGCGGTTGTCGCGATCAGCCTCCTCATCGACCTCCTCAACGCGTGGATCGACCCGAGAGTGCGCTACTAGTGGCGACGACCGTACTTCCAGGCGAGTTCGAGTCGGGCATCGCGTCCGGGGCCGTCGCCGGTGACCGACGCGCGCGCGGCCTGCGGCGCGCGATCGCGCCGCTGATGACGGTCCGCGGCCTGCCCCGGTGGCTCTTCTGGACGGGGGCGGCGATCACGCTGCTCTTTGTCGTCCTCGCCATCTTCGCCCCGGAAATAGCTCCTTACGGCTACAACCAGTACCTGGCGCACGGCATCCGGTTCCCTCAGCAAGCCCCGCCGTCGGCGGCTCACTGGCTGGGGACGACGGTCGTCTCCGAGGACGTCTACTCCCGTGTCATATTCGGGGCGCGCACCTCGATCGAGGTCGTCGTTCTCGCGCTCATGTTCTCGGTCGTGATCGGAGTCCCCCTCGGCCTCGTCTCGGGGTACTTCGGCGGATGGCTCGACCGGGTCCTCGTGCTGATCAACGACTCGATCTTCGCCTTCCCTTACCTGCTCCTGGCGATCGTGATCGCATTCCTCCTTTCGTCGTCGGTCGGAGGCGGGGTGTTGACCGCGGCCATCGCGATCACGGTCGTCTACATACCGCAGTACTTCCGCGTAGTTCGGAACACGGTGCTCTCGGTGCGGGAAGAGCCGTACGTCGAAGCGGGCCGCGCGCTCGGCGCCAGGCCGAGGACGGTCATGCGTCGCTACGTGTTCGCAAACGTGGTCCACTCGGTCCCCGTCGTCGCGTCTTTGAACGCAGCGGATGCGATCCTCACCCTGGCCGCACTGTCGTTCCTCGGCATCGGTATGGACCCTTCGGTGGCCGCCGAGTGGGGCTACGACATCTCCCGCGGGGTCGCGGATGCTCAAGCCGGGTTCTGGTGGACCGGGCTCTTCCCCGGGCTCGCCGTCATCCTCCTCGTCACCGGCCTTACGCTCGTCGGCGAGGGGATCAACGACACGTTCAACCCACTCCTGCGCCGGCCGAACCACCGCCGGTTCGCCATGCCCAAGGATGCCCGGGAGGCCACCACCGCGGCCGTCGAGATGGAACGTCCGGTCGTGCGCGTCCGCGACCTCAGGGTTTGGTACGCGACGGACCGGGGCCCGGTACGCGCCGTCGACGGGGTGAGCTTCGAGATCCGAGAACGCGAGACGCTCGGCCTGGTCGGCGAGTCCGGCAGTGGCAAGTCGACCCTCGGTCGCGGACTTATCGGCCTGCTGCCTGTGGGCGCCATCCGGGACGGGTCCGTCGACTTCGAAGGGCGCGACCTCGTGAAGGCCACCCAGCAGGAAATGCGGCATCTTCGGGGGCCCTCGATAGGCCTTGTCTTCCAGGAGCCCATGACCCGACTCGACCCGCTCATGCGGATCTCGGATCACTTCGCCGAGGTCCTGCACACCCACGAGCCTGACATCTCCGACGCCGAGATCCGCCGGCGCTCACTCGAGGCGCTCGGCGGTGTCCGCATCCCGCCGACCCGCTTTCGCAACTATCCGTACGAGTTCTCGGGCGGCATGCGCCAGCGGATCATGATTGCCTTAGCGCTGGTGCTCAAGCCGCGCTTTGTGATCGCGGACGAGCCGACGACCGCTCTCGACGTGCTGGTCGAGGCCCAGATCCTCTCGATAATCGCCGACCTGAAGAACAACTTCGACACCTCGCTGCTGCTCATCACCCACAACCTGGGGATCGTCGCCGAGTCGTGCGACCGGGTCGCCGTCATGTACGCGGGACGCATCGTCGAACAGGGCGCCGTCTCCGACATCTTCTCTCGTCCCGAGCACCCTTACACCCAGGAGCTCATGCGCTCGACTATCTCGCTCTCGACGCGGAAGCTTCACTACATCCCGGGTGCGCCGCCCGATCTCGTTGATCCTCCGCCCGGCTGCCGGTTCCACCCACGCTGCCCGCAGGCGATGGAGGTCTGCCGGGCGAAGGAGCCGGTTGGTGTCGAGATCAGGCCGAGCCACCTAGCGGAGTGCTGGCTTCACGGTCCGCAGGACGAGATCCCGCCCGACGGCCGCCGCCCACTGGAACGCGAGGAGATCGGTATTGCAGATGAGGCCTGACCCCGCGACCCTCCCTCTCCTCGACGTCCACGACCTCAAGGTCCACTTCTCGCTCCGGGGCAGCTTCCTGCAGCGGATGCTGGGCCGGGATACAGGCTCGGTGAAGGCGGTCGATGGCGTCACCTTCACGCTGCAGCGCGGGGAGGTGTTGGGGCTCGTGGGCGAGTCCGGGAGCGGGAAGACGACGCTTTCGCGGGCCGTGCTCTCGCTTGTCAAGGTCACGGACGGGTCGATCGCGTTCAACGGAGAGACGATCTCGGGGCTTTCCGAGCGGCACTTCCGGCCGCTGCGCAAGCGGCTCCAGCTCATCTTCCAGGACCCGCACGCCTCGCTCAACCCGGCGATGACGATCCTCGACGCCGTCGGCCACCCGCTCCGGATCCACCACGTCGCGAAGGGCGACGACGAGGTCCGCCGTCTCGTCTCCCTGGCCCTAGAAAGGGTCGGCCTCGTGCCGGTTGAGCGGTTCCTGTACAAGTACCCGAGCGACCTTTCGGGTGGCCAGAAGCAACGCGCGGTTCTCGCCCGGGCGATCATCCTCGGGCCGGAGCTCGTCATCGCCGACGAGCCCGTCTCGATGCTGGACATGAGCGTGCGGGCGAAGATGCTCGAGCTGATGGGTGACCTGAAGCGCGATCTCGGCCTCACCTATCTTTACGTCACCCACGACCTCGCGACCGCACGATACTTCTGCGACCGGATCGCGATCATGTACCTCGGGCGAATTGTCGAGATCGGCTCGGCGGCCGAGATCTACTCGAAACCACGCCACCCGTACACGAGGGCGCTGCTCGAGGCGATCCCCGAGCCCGACCCGAGCCACAAGGTGCCGCGCGACCTCCCTAGAGGCGAGGTGCCTGACGCCGCGGTTCCGCCACTCGGCTGTTCGTTCCACCCGCGCTGCCCGCGGGCCTTCTGGCCGTGCGGCTGGGAGAGCCGCGACCTGCGCTTGATGCTCGAGGAGAGGTGGGCGACGCTGAGCCCAGACGAGTACCTGCGCGAGCGCGCGATCGTCGGTGATCTCGAGGGACTCGACTCGCCGTCGACTGAGGCCCTCATCCCTGTGGGGAAGGGACACAGTGCGACCGAGTTGGCCGCCCTGCTCGACGAGCACCGGAGGTCGACGCCCGAGGACCCGTTCTGGCGAGGGGTCGTATCAGTCGAGCCGCGGACGCACGGCGTCACGGTTCGCTTCCACGACCACGTCACGCCCGAGCTGCAACCCGCCGCCGACGCCGACGAGCCGGTCGAGGTCGCCTGCCATCTCTATCGCCCGGACCTCGCGCCAGGTTGACGGCACCGCTCAGCGAAGCACCCGATCGGTTTCGTGACAGCGGGCTCAGGCGCACGGTTCCGTCACGGCGCGCTAAGCTCGGCGACGAGCCGGCTCCCATCCCCGCACGCCTGAGGGAGGTGGAGCGCGCGATAGATGTTCGTCTTGCCTGAGCCACTTGGACCGACCACTACGGTGATCTGCCCGAAGTCAACGGTCACATCCCGAAGGGACCGGTATCCCTCGACGTGGAGACACCGAATGTCCATGCCCGGACAAGTAGCCATCGGGTTGCACTCATCGCTGCGCTGCGACGCCGGAGGGGTCGTTAGCGCTGACGAACGCGCTCAGGCCCGACAGTCTGGGTGAACGCTGGGCCCGTCTCGCATGCGACCAAATGCGCAGATCCCAGGCCACGAACAGACCCTTCCCGTATCATCCAGTTATGCCCCGCGCTACCTGCGATCACATGATCGGCGGTGCGCCGAGCGTTGTCGGGAGGACTAGTAGGAGAGCGCCGTGACCGTGCGAGTACCCGTCCGAGGAGCTCTCCTTGTCTGGGCACGAGAGCGCTCCCGCGTGGCTCCCGAGGACCTCTTCATCCGCTTCCCCGCGCTAATGGAGTGGGAGGAGGAGACCAAGCAGCCGACCCTGAAACAGCTTGAGAAGTTCGCACAAGCCACGCACACGCCGGTCGGCTACCTCTTTCTGCCGGAGCCGCCAGAGGAGCACCTTCCTCTTCCAGACTTCCGTACGATCGGCGACCTGGACATTGGCCAAGCGAGTCCCGACCTGCTCGACACCGTGTATCAATGCCAGCAACGTCAGGACTGGTACCGGGACTACGCACGGCTCCAGCGGCAGGAACCGGTTCGCTTCGTAGGCACGCTCAGCACCGACGTGGATGTAGTCGAGGCGGCGCGGCGAATGCTCGAAGTGTTGGAGTTCACTCCCAGCCAGCGGGGGTCGTCGTGGAGCGAGGCCTTCCGACGCCTCATCGACCAAGCCGACGCGAATGGCGTCCTCGTCATGGTCAACGGGATCGTCGGCAGCAATACCCATAGGAAGCTCGATCCACGCGAGTTCCGGGGCTTCGCTCTCGTAGACGACCTTGCACCCCTGGTGTTCGTCAATGGCGCTGACACGAAGGCCGCCCAAATCTTCACGCTGGCCCACGAACTTGCCCACGTCTGGCTCGGCCAGTCTGCTGTGTCGGATGCTGATTTGGAGTTTCCTTCGGCGAACGCTGTGGAACGGTGGTGCAATCAGGTCGCCGCCGAGTTCCTGCTGCCGTCGGAAGCCCTCACTCGCCTGAACGTGAGCCTTCAGTCGCTCACAGACCCGCTCCAGGACTTGGCTAGGGAGTTCAAGGTCAGCACGCTCGTCGTGTTGCGGCGCATATTCGATGGGGGCTTTCTCACGCAGTCGCAATTCCGAATTGCGTACGCCGAGGAGCGCGACCGCGTTCTCGCGCTGATGGAGGAGCGATCGTCGGGTAGCGGTGGTGGCAACTTCTACAACACCCAGCCGCTGCGAGTGAGCAGGCGCTTCGCGAGGGCACTGATCGAGGGCACGCTTGAGGGGCAGACCCTCCACAGAGACGCTTACCAGATGCTCGGCTTCAAGAAGCATTCGACTTTCGATGAGCTGGCGAGCCACCTCGGAGTGCTGTGATGGCCTACCTACTCGATGCAAACATCTTCATCCAGGCGAAGAAACTCCATTATGGCTTTGACTTCTGCCCAGCATTTTGGGATTGGCTCGACGCTGGCAACGCCTCGGGGACCGTCTTCAGCATCGAGAAGGTCCGCGATGAGCTACTCGCCGGAAACGATGATCTGTCGACCTGGGCACAAGCACGCGGGAACTATCTCTTCCTTCCACCGGACCCGTCAACCTCCGCGAGCTTGGCGGCGGTCAGCAGATGGGCGAGTGGCGGGAACTATGAACCCGCGGCGGTTAGCACCTTTCTCCAAACCGGAGCCGAGTACTACTTGGTCGCCCAGGCTCACGAACTCGCACACGTCGTTGTAAGTCATGAGATTCCGTCGACCTCGACCAAGCGGATCAAGATTCCTGACGCCTGCATCGGGGTTGGAATCAAGGTCATTTCTCCGTATGAGATGCTGCGAACAGAGCGAGTTCGCTTCGTGCTGGGCGCATGAGTGCGGTGTGCACCGCGTACCTACTCGAGACCGCGACAGACGGGGCGAAGTAGTCGCCGGCTTGTCGGCGGCCATGAGATCCTGCACGGAGACGGCCAAATAACTGATCGCTAGACCAAGATCATTCAGACGAGGTTCGTCATCGTCGTTGCGCCACGGGCCGTTTGAGGCAACGAAACGGTAGTGTAAGTGCCTCTGAAGCGGGAGTGTTGCCGTCGAACGACGTGGCAGCGACGGGTTCAAGGTATGGTCCTTTGCCTACAGAACGGTAGCGGAAAGTCATACGAAATGGTAGTGTGAAAGTATGATCCCGAAGTGGCCGTATCACCGCAGAGTCGTCGACACCGAGCTGGACGAGCTTCTGGGAGACCTTGCAGCCGTCACTCTCGAGGGCGCTAAGGCGGTCGGGAAGACGGCTACGGCGACGCAGCGAGCAGCGACCATCTACGAGTTGGATCGGGACGGCGTCCGCGAGCTCATCTCCGCCGACCTTGACCGGGTGCTGAGCTCACCGCCCCCCGTCCTTCTCGACGAATGGCAACGCCTGCCTGCGATCTGGGACGCCGTGAGGCGTGCCGTAGACGAGGATCCAAGCTCCGGCCGGTTCCTGCTGACAGGATCGGCGTCGCCGGCATCCCCGCAGACCCACAGTGGCGCCGGGCGCATCGTCAGGTTGAGGATGCGTCCCCTCAGCCTGGTCGAACGGGACGTCGCCACCCCGACTGTCAGCCTCGCCCGGTTGCTCGCTGGCGGTCGGCCCGTCGTAGATGGCAGCAGTGGTGTTCGCCTCGAGCGTTACGTCGAGGAAATCGTTGCCTCCGGGTTTCCCGGTATCCGACTGCTCGGAGAGCGGGCGCGGCGGGCGCAGCTCGATGGGTACTTGACCCGGATCGTTGACCGCGACTTCCCTGACATGGGCCGCAGCGTTCGCAACCCGACGGTGTTGCGCCGATGGATGGCTGCATATGCGGCCGCGACAGCAACCGTCGCTTCCTACGACAGCATTCGCGGCGCGGCCACGGGGGGCGAAGGCGACAAGCCAGCCAAAACGACGACCCAGCCGTACCGGGACATCCTCGAACGGCTGTGGGTAGTGGACCCGGTCCCAGCGTGGACAGCGACGCGCAACTACCTCCATGGGCTCGGCTCTGCACCTAAGCATCACCTCGCTGATCCGGCGTTGGCCGCTCGCATTCTCGGCTTGGACGCGTCTGCTCTCCTTGAGGGCCGGGCCGTCGAGCCGACTCTCCCACGAGTCGGTTCGTTTCTTGGTGCACTGTTCGAGTCTCTCGTCACCCTCGACGTCCGCGTGTACGCGCAGGCGGCCGAGGCTCGGGTCGGCCACCTGCGAACCCACCGAGGTGCTCACGAGGTCGATCTCATCGTTGCTCGTGCTGACCAGAGCGTCGTCGCGATTGAGGTGAAGCTCGCTTCGGCCGTGAACGATCACGATGTTCGCCACTTACGCTGGTTGCAGGAGGAGATCGGTGACCGCCTGCTTGATGCGGTCGTCATCACCACGGGCGATTACGCGTACCGCCGGCAGGACGATGGCATCGCTGTGATCCCAGCCGCGCTCCTAGGTCCCTAGCCAGGGGCGCGGCTGGGATGCCTCGGCGTGGCAGGCCGGACGCGGGCGCGCAGCAGTCGCCGAATCAGAGGGCGTCACCTAGCGCGATCTGCGCGACGAAACTTCTTTCCTCTGACCGAGCGCGTTAACACCCGATCTGTAGACGAGCCACGCACCGATCAGTTCGTGGAACGCTCCGGCAACCCTGCCGACAGATATTGGGCGAGGCTTCTAGACCTGTTCTAGACCAAGAGGCTTTCCCTAGCCAGAAAATCCCTGGTAGAGGGCCTGAAATTTAGATGTCGTAGTAGAGCATGAACTCCCAAGGATGCGGGCGCAGACGGACCTGGTCGATCTCGGCGAGCCGCTTGAAGCTGATCCAGGTCTCGATGAGGTCGTCGGTGAAGACTCCACCGGCCTTCATGAAATCATTGTCAGCCTCGAGCGCACAGAGAGCCTCGTCCAGGGAAGCGGGTACCTGCGGTACGTTCGCGAGCTCCTCAGGCGGGAGGTCGTACAGGTCCTTGTCCATCGGGTCCGGCGGCTCGATCCGGTTCTGCACGCCATCCAGGCCCGCCATCAGCATCGCCGCAAAGGCGAGATAGGGGTTGCACGCCGGGTCGGGGCAGCGGAATTCGACGCGCTTTGCCTTCGGGCTCTTCGAGTAGAGCGGGATCCGGCACGCGGCGGAGCGGTTGCGCTGGGAGTACACGAGGTTCACCGGCGCTTCGTAGCCTGGCACCAGCCGCTTGTAGGAGTTCGTCGTCGGAGCGGCGAACGCGAGCACCGCTGCCGCGTGCTTGAGCAGCCCGCCGATGTACCATCGCCCGACGTCGGACAGACCCGCGTAGCCGGTCTCCGCGTAGAACAGCGGCTCACCGTCACGCCACAGCGACTGGTGGCAGTGCATCCCCGACCCGTTGTCCTGGAACAAGGGCTTGGGCATGAAGGTGGCCGAGTACCCGGCGTTGCGCGCGACGTTCTTCACCACGTACTTGTAGAGCATCAGCTTGTCGGCCATGCGAAGCAACGTGTCGAAACGCATGTCGATCTCTGCCTGCCCCCCCGAGGCCACCTCGTGGTGCTGCACCTCGATCTCGATCCCGAGGCGTTCCATCACGAGGATCATCTCCGATCGCAGGTCCTGGAAGTGGTCCATGGGCGGCACCGGGAAGTACCCCTCTTTGTAACGCGGCTTGAAGCCGAGGTTCGGCTTCTCGTCGCGAGCCGAGTTCCAGATGCCTTCGATGGAGTCGACCTGGTAGAAGGCGGACCGCTGATCCTGAGAGAAACGGACATCGTCGAAGATGAAGAACTCCGCCTCCGGCCCGAAGTAGACCGTGTCGGCGATCCCGGTCATCTGGAGATACCGCTCCGCCTTGAGCGCCACATAGCGGGGGTCGCGCGAGTAACTCNNACTGCAGTCGCGGGGTCCGGGAGCAGGAGCATGTCCGATTCCTGGATCTCCTGGAAGCCGCGGATGGAGGACCCGTCAAAACCGAATCCCTCGACAAAAGCCGCCTCGGTCAGCTCATGAGTCGGCACGGAGAAATGCTGCATGAGACCGGGGAGGTCGCAGAAGCGGATGTCGATGATCTCGACGCCTTCGTCCCTCGTCAGTTGAACGACTTCGGCAGCGGTGCGATCCTGCACGGTTCCTCCTTGGTCCGCCTTAAGGCGCGACAGTTGAGCAAGCTTCTCGACCGAGAGCTTGGCGCATGTCCGTTTCGACATCATTGCTCAACTGTGAACGCAGTGTGAACTGCCTCACGATGGATCTTGGCCTTTGACGGCTGGCTCGACGCCCTTTACACCTGCGACACTGATCACGCGCCTCGGCTCACGAACTTCGTCAACACGGCCCGGCGCCACGATGGGAGGTACTCGATGCAAAGTCAGCGGGAGTACGTGTTGCGGACCGTCGAGGAACGCGGGGTACGTTTCATCCAGCTGTGGTTCACCGACGTGCTGGGCATCCCGAAGTCGTTCAGCATCACGCCTGCAGAGCTCGAGAATGCCCTCGAAGGGGGGATGACCTTCGACGGATCCTCGATTGACGGCTTCAGCCGAGTGCAGGAGAGCGACGTGCTCGCGAAACCCGATCCGAAGACGTTCCAGATCCTGCCGTTTCGCATCGGCCGGGAAGGCGATGCCTCACCGGTCGCCCGCGTGTTCTGCGACATCACCAATCTCGACGGTTCGCCGTTCGAAGGCTGTCCTCGGCACGTGCTGAGGCGAACGCTCGAGCGTGCCCGAACCCGCGGGTTCTCCTTCTATGCCGCCCCGGAGATCGAGTACTTCTACTTCGCGCCTAGCGAACCGGGCGAGCCGCCGAAGCCGCTCGACGCGGGATCGTACTTCGAGCTCACAGTGGCGGACCTGACCACCGATCTGCGCAAGCGCACCGTGCTCACCCTCGAAGACATGGGCATCCCTGTTGAGTACGCCCAGCACGAAGATGCGCCGAGCCAGCACGAGATCGACCTCCGCTACACCGACGCCCTGACCATGGCCGACACCGTGATGACAGTCCGCCTCATCGTCAAGGAGATTGCCCACGAGCGCGGCGTGCACGCGAGCTTCATGCCCAAGCCGCTCGCGGGAGTCCAGGGCTCGGGCATGCACACGCACTTCTCGTTGTTCGAAGGCGACCGGAACGCTTTCGCCGACCGGGGCAGCGATCACGGCCTGTCGGAGGTGGGACGCCAGTTCATCGCGGGCGTGCTTCAACACGCGCGCGAGATCACGGCCGTGACCAACCAGTGGGTCAACTCCTACAAGCGTCTCGTCGTCGGCTACGAAGCGCCGGTGAACGTGTCCTGGGCCTATAACAACCGGTCGGCGCTGGTCCGCGTGCCGATCGCACGGCGCGGCAAGGTCGAGTCGACTCGGTTCGAGTACCGCGCCCCGGACCCGGCCTGCAACCCGTACCTCGCGTTCTCCGTGGTACTGGCGGCTGGGCTCGAGGGCATCGAAAAGGGCTACGAGCTCGGTCCCGAAGCGGCGGCGAACCTGTTCACGATGACCCCGGAGGAGCTCGCCTCGGAAGGCATCCGGTCCCTGCCATCCAGCCTGCAAGAGGCGCTCGTGGCCATGGAAGGCTCAGAGCTCGTCGCCGAGACGCTGGGCGAGCACGTCTTCGAATGGTTCCTGCGCAACAAGCGCGCCGAATGGGACGCCTACACCCGGGAGGTCACGCCTTACGAGCTGGCCCGATACCTCCCGGCTCTCTAGGCGCTGTCGTTCAGGGAATCCCAGGCGTCTCGGCGATGGAACCGCTGCTCGTCTACCCGGACGCACCCTCTGAGTGGCTGTCGGGTGTGCTCGAGCGGGCGGGCTACCCCTGGCGAGGTGTGCCGGATCCGGCCTTCGCCGAACGCGACGAGCCCGAGGATGGGTTCGCCGGCGCGGTGATCTCGGCGTTGGAGGACCCGGTCGCTGCTTTTGCCGCATGCCGCTTCCTCCGCAAGGGCGACAGCCCACTGCGGCCAGTGCTGCTCGTGTTGTCGCAGGCTTGTCTCGCGGAGCTGGAGCTTCGTGAGGACCTGTTCGACGACTTCGTGCTCGCGAGCGCGACCTACGAGGAGGTGGAGGCTCGGCTCACTCACCTGTTCTGGCGGACCGGGCGCGGGAAGAAACAGGACCTGATCGTTTACGGGCCTCTGGCGTTGAACCTGGAGACCTACCAGGCCGCGATCCAAGGACGTCCTCTGGATCTGACGTTCATGGAGTACCAGCTCCTGCGCTTTCTCGCAGCGCACCCAGGAAGGGTGTTCACGCGCGAGACGCTCCTGTCCCGGGTATGGGGCTACGAGTACTTCGGGGGTGCAAGGACCGTTGACGTTCATGTCCGGCGTCTGCGGGCCAAATTGGGAGAAGAGCACGCACATCTGATCGACACGGTCCGCAGCGTCGGCTACCGCTTCGGAAGTATTCGGTGGCTGCCATCAGACCATGGCGCGGCCCGGTCGTAGTCGCCCTCCGTCCGTCCCAATCCCTGTCTTCAGGGCAACTCGGGCTGTCGCTACTTCTTCTTCGAGCCCGAGCCGCTCTTGGCGATGGTCGTCGTCGTCACCGTCGGGCTCGAAGAAGAGCGCTGAGTCACGGCGATCGCGTACGGGCCGCCGGGAAGGTGGATCGCCGCACCGGGAAGATGCGTCTTGGTGCTGAGCGGCACGAGCGTCCGGCTGCCGTAGCAGACGACCCAGGCGGTCGTGCCGTCGGGGCTCGTCGCGATGGCCTGCGGGTTCTTCCCGACGACAATCGGCGCTCCGGCGGTGTCGCTCGTGAGGTCGATCAGCGTCACGTTGCCGGTCGTCGACGGACCCGAGATGGTGTCGGCGACGTACGCCGTCGTGGGCTGCGCCGGGGAGATCGCGATGGAGATCGGGCCACCTTGCACCGAGATGGGCGATCCGGCCTTGTCGTTGGCGAGATCTATCGGCGACACACTGCCCGAGTTGGTATTCGCGACAAGCGCCGTCGAGCCGTCGGGCGTGATGGCGATGGCGGTCGGCGCGTTCCCGACAGTGATCGCCAGCAGGGCCTTTCCGGTTGTCAGGTCGACCGGTGTGACCGTGGACGCGATGTTCCCGGTCTGGCCGGGCACGAATGCACCGGCGTCGGCGACGTAGGCATGCTTCCCGTCGGGAGTGATCGCGATGCCCTGTGGCCCCGGCCCCACGGTGATAGATGTCAGGGTCTTGTCAGTGGCGAGATCGATCGGGGTGATGGTGTCCCCGAGCGTTCCGGCGGCTCCCGCATCGGTGACGTAGGCCATCGCGCCATCGGGGGTGATCGCGATGCCTGCGGGTCCCGCGGTTGAACCCAGCGGGATCGACGGCAGGACTTTTCCGGTCAAGAGGTCGATCGGTGTCACCGAGTTTGAGGTGTAGTTGGTGACGTAGGCGCGGTTCCCGTCGGGTGCGATCGCGATCGCGTCGGGATAGGTACCGACACCGAGCGGGGCTTCCGGGCCGTTACCACCCAACGAGATTTCGACCGGAACGACGGTGTGGCCGAGGCCGATGTTCGCGCCTGTCCCGACCATGGTCACATAGGCGTAGACCTGCGGGGGAAGCGGCGGGAGGGTCGTCGTCGTCGTTGTCGTCGTCGTCGTCGTTGAGGAGCTGCAGCCAGCGGCGGCGATTGCGAGCAGAGCCGCGGTCGCGAGGCCGAGCACGCGGCGCTGCGGGCAAATGGTCAGCCGGCGGAGTTGAGGGGTGATCGCGAAGTGTACGCCCACGCTTCGATCTCCACGAGCGCGCCAAGAGGCAGACCGGCCACGGCGAAGGCGCTTCGTGCCGGTCGATTGCCGCCGAAGGCAGCGACGTAGGCGTCGTTCATGGCAGCAAACTCAGCCATGTCGGTCAGGAACACCGTCGTCTTCACGACGTCCTCGAGGCCACTTCCCTCGCTTTCCAGCAGCGAGGCCAGGTTCTTGACCGCTTGGGTGACCTGTGCAGCCACGCCTCCGTCGACGAGCGAGCCGTCGACAAGTGCAAGCTGGCCCGAGCAGATCAGCCATTGACCTGCGTGGACAACAGGTGTGTAAGGGCCGAGCGTGTTGGTCACGCGGAACCTCGGTCCGGCTCAGCTGAACGACGAGCCGCAACCGCAGGTTCGCGTCGCGTTCGGGTTCGTGATGTGGAAGCCGGCCTCCTGCAGGCCGTCGCGGTAGTCGAGCGTCGCGCCCTTGATGAGCTCTGCGCTCTCGGGATCCACCACGACGCGCACGGGTCCGAAGCTGCGCACGATGTCGTCGTCGGCCAGCTCGGAGTCGAAGAACATCTCGTAGCTGTATCCCGAACACCCGCCGGGCCGTACTGCCACGCGGAGTGCGAGGCCGTCGTCGCCCTCCTGAGCGAGCAGACCGGTCACCTTGGCCACAGCGGCATCGGTGAGGGTCACCGGGCTGGGGCGTTGACCGAGTTTCACAGTTGAGGTCGCAAGACTCACGCGAGGTCTCCTTCCGGTAAGGACTTTGCGNNGCCCGCCGGGTCTCCCGACGGGGCTGCTCCCTCCGTCGAAGCGGTCCGCACGGCGCTCGAGGGCGTGGTCGACCCTGAGCTCGGCACCGACATCGTCGATCTCGGAATGGTGCGTGAGATAGAAGTCGACGGCGGCGCGGTGATCGTGGAAGTCGCTCTCACAATTGCCGCCTGCCCGCTTCGCGACCAGCTCCGCGTCGACGTCGAGCGGCACGTGAAGGCGGTTCCCGGTGTGAACAGCGTCAAGGTTCGCACCGGGGTGATGGATCCTGGAGAGCGATCGGCGCTCATGGCGAGGGCGCGGCTGAGAGCCCAGGACAAGGCTGTCGCGACCGACATTCCGGCAACGGCGAAGGTGCTTGCCATCGCTTCAGGCAAGGGTGGTGTCGGCAAGTCGTCGGTCAGCGTGAATCTCGCCGTTGCGCTCGCCCGCCGGGGCCTCGTCGTGGGCCTGCTCGACGCCGATGTTTGGGGCCACTCCGTGCCGCGGCTGCTCGCGATGGAAGGCGCCCTCCAAGCGCAGGCGGGCAAGATGATCCCCTTCGAGCGCGCGGTCGGTTCCGGCCTGTTGAAGGTGATCTCGATGGGCTTCCTCTCGGGTGAGGACGAAGCGATCATGTGGCGCGGCCTCATGCTCAATCGGGCGGTCCAGCACTTCTTGGAGGACGTCCGTTGGGGGGCGCTCGACTATCTGGTGATCGATCTCCCGCCCGGCACCGGCGACGTCCAGATGGGCCTGGCGAGGATGGTTCCGCGCACGGAGGTGCTCGTTGTCACGACACCGAACCGAGCAGCTCAGAAGGTCGCGGGCCGAGCAGCCGACATGGCGCGCAGAGGCCATGTTCGTGTCGCCGGCGTCATCGAGAACATGTCGGCTTTCACTTGCGAGCACGGTGAGACCTACGAGATCTTCGGGTCCGGTGGCGGCCAGCGCCTTGCCGACGAGATCGGCGTGCCGCTCGTCGGATCGGTGCCGCTCAACGCGAGCCTGGCCGCCGGCGGCGACGCGGGCGTGCCGATAGCGCTGGATGACGTCGGGCCGCTCGCCGAGGTCTTCGCGGTCATGGCGGAGCGCGTCGTGACCGAGATCTCGCCGCTCGTCGAGATGGCGGGCTGCAGCGCCCGCCTGTTGGAACGGGTCGAGGAAGCCCTAGGGCCGATCGGGGCTTGATCGGTCCCGGGATCGAGCCCGGCAGACGCTCGAGGCCGGCCATGTTCCGGGAGCTGTTCCCTTCCGGTGGCGAGACGACGCCGGCCGAAACCTCGATCCGGGCGAGCTGACCGTCGTCCTGCTGCCAATGACAGGCGCGGCCGAACCGTCAGGCGGACGCAGCAGCCCGTGGGCCGGGGAGCGCCCGGTCGATGATCTGCTTGCGCTCGGCCTCATTCAGGCCGCCCCAGATCCCGTTCGCCTCCCGGATTCTGATGGCATAGTCGAGGCAGTCCTGCATGGCGGTGCAGGTGCGGCAGATCTCCTTGGCGATCCGCTCCCGCGCCATGCGCTCGTCTTTGCGCTCCGGGTGCGATGGAGGGAAGAACACGATCGCGTGCGGGCCCCGGCATGCGGCCTTGGCTTGCCATATCACTTCACCGCGATTCGCGATCACGGCCTCTCCTCGTCTTGCCCCACGGCACGCCCAGCGCCGGCTACTCCGCGGCACCTAGGTTCTCGCGGCACGCCGTTCGCTGACGTCCCCGATGGCCGTCGTTCAACGGTGCACCTCATAGGTGTCACCAGCGCAGACCTGCACTTATGTCGTCAGGCCTGGCTCATCGCGACCCTACTGCCGCCCCTGCGCTCCTCACAAGGGGCTCTTAAGGGCTCTTGGTCAGAGAAGGCGGAGGGAACGGGCGGTAGTGTCGCCCCGCATGGATCGCGAAGCGTTCTGCCGGCAGAGCAACGTCGTGGTCGTCGCCGGCAAGGGCGGCGTAGGGAAGACGACCGTCACTGCCGCGCTCGCTCGGATGGCTGCGGACATCGGTCTCGAGGTTCTCGTGGTCGAGCTCGACGACGCCGGCGGGCTGCCCGTCCTGTTCGGCAGGGACGCCGCCTTCGACTACGGCGAGACGGTCCTCTATCAGCCGCCCGGCGGCGGCCGCGTGAGGGGGCGTGTGATCACGCCGGACGAGGCGCTCGTAGGGTATCTGGAGGAACACGGCCTGCGCCGCGTCGCCAAGCGCCTTGTGTCGACGGGCGTGCTGGAGGTAGTGGCGACGGCCATCCCCGGCATCCGAGAAGTTCTCGTGCTCGGCAAGGTCAAGCAGCTCGAGCGTTCAGGCACGTCGGACCTGATCGTTCTCGATGCACCGGCGGCCGGCCATGCGGTGACGTTCCTCACGAGCGCTCTGGGGCTGATGGACGCCGCCAGAAGCGGTCCCCTCCGCGTCCAGGCCCAGGAGGTTGTCGAGTTGCTCCGGGATCCGGCCCGATGCCAGGTCATGCTTGTCAGCCTGCCTGAGGAGACTCCGGTCAATGAGCTCATAGAGACGGCTTATCGCTTCGAGGACCTTGTCGGCGTCGCACTCGCGCCCGTCATCGTGAACGCGTGCTACCCGGTACGCACGCACCTTCTTGCCGATCCGGTGGCTGCCGCCGAGGCGGCGAACGCCGATCCACCGGGGTCAGCTGAAGCGGCCCGGTTGACCGCTGCGGCAAGGTTCCGGGCCACCCGCCAGGATCTCCAGGCGATCCAGTTGGAGCGCCTCGCAGCCGGCCTGCCTCTGCCCCAGTTGCTGCTGCCCTACCAATTCAACGCCGACCTGGGTCCTGAGCAGCTCGGAGCGCTCTCTGAGGCGTTCGGGGCCGCGATCGACGCACTGAGCGCCGAGGCTGCAGCGTGACCCGGTCCCAGGCGCGCCGGAGGTGAACGTGACGGGGGTCGCGGAAGGGACACCTGCTGGCTTGTCGGGCCTGGTGACCGGCAAGTCCGTCATCGTGTGCTGCGGGTCGGGCGGGACAGGCAAGACGACCATCTCTGCTGCGATAGGCCTCGCGAGCGCCACCCAAGGTCTCAAGGCCTGTGTTGTGACGATCGATCCCGCGCGGCGGCTTGCAGACGCGCTCGGCCTGGACAACCTCGGCAACACGCCTCGGCGGATCACCGGGGCCTGGGCCGGTGAGCTGTCTGCGGTCATGCTGGACGCAAAGGGCACTTTCGACGATCTTGTCGTCCGGTATTCGCAATCGCGCGAGCAGGCCGACCGGATCCTCCAGAACCGCCTGTACCGCAATCTGACCTCGGCACTGTCGGGGACACAGGAGTACATGGCGATGGAGAAGCTGTACGAGCTGCACTCCGAAGGCGGCTTCGACCTCGTCGTTGTGGACACGCCCCCCACGCGGCACGCGCTCGACTTCGTGGATGCGCCGCGCCGACTGTACAGCTTCCTCGAGAACCGGGTCTTCCGGCTCGTTCTCGCGCCGACTCGCGCGTACTTGAAGGCAGTGACCTTTGCCGCAAATGCGCTGTTGCGCACGATCTCCCGGGTCGCCGGCTCGGAGATCGTCGAGGACGCGATCGCGTTCTTCCGCGCCTTCGAAGGCATGGAGGCAGGCTTCCGCGAACGGGCACGCCGTGTCGAGGACTTGCTGGCGAATCCGGGCACGGCCTTCGTGCTCGTGGTGGCGCCGCGGGAGGATTCGATCGACGAAGCGCGTTTTTTCACCCGGCGCCTCGCGGAGGGCTCGATTCCCGTGAGTGCCCTGGTAGTGAACCGTCTCCTCCCGAACTTCGGAACTGATCTGCCGACTGGCGACGTCCCGTCAGCCGCCCAGCCTCCCGCCGGCACGCCGGACTTGGCTCCTCCAGATCCGCTTGCTTACGAGGAGCTCCGGAGCAATCTCGAGGAGTTCCTCGTCGTCGCGAGGACTGAGGAGCAGTACGTCGCCGAGTTGGCCGGAGAGGTGGCACCGGCTCCGGTGGTACGGGTTCCGTTTCTCAAAGATGACGTGCACGACATTGAAGGTCTCCAAGTCGTCGCTCGCCACCTGCTCAGAGGCAACTAGTCTCCGATCGTGGAAGTCGTGCTGATCGTCAGTGACTCCGAGTCAGTCCTCGAGGAGCTGAGATCTGCCCTCGAAGACGACGAGACCGACATCCGAGAGCTCCACGCCGGCGAGGAAGTGCGACTTGCCGTCGAGCAGGACCCCCCCGACCTCGTGATCACCGACCTGCAAGTCGGCAACATGGGTGGCCTGGCGATCTGTCTCGACCTTCATCTCGAGGAGTCCGGCGGCCGGATCCCCCATGTCCCGGTCGTGATCCTGCTCGACCGCCGAGCAGATGTGTTCCTCGCCCGACGGGCGGCGGCCGAGAGCTGGCTGGTCAAGCCTCTGGACCCGATCAGGATCCGGCGCGCGGCCCGAGCGGTACTGGACGGCGGGACGTTCCATGACGAGTCCTACAAACCGCTTCCGCTCGCCGCAGACCTCTAGCTGTCCTGAGCCGGACGGCCACGAACGATGAAGCTCCGTCGCCAGGCTCGCAGGCTCGGCCGCCAGCCGTCGGCTCAGGTCTCCGAGCAGGAGATGCAGATTCGCAAGGGACTCGAGTCGATGCGGAGTGCGACGGCCCGGGAGGTGATGACACCCCGGGTCGATGTCGTCGCTCTCGCCGTGCCGGTCACACTCGACGATGTGGCGCGGGCGGTGCGACGTTCCGGCCACAGTCACTTTCCCGTGTACCAGGATGACCTCGACCGCCTGCTCGGGGTCTTGTTCGTGAAGGACCTGTTCCACCCCGGGCCGCTCGGTATCGAGGGCATTCGGGCCGTAGGGGGGAGCGACGATCGTGGCTCGCCGGTCCTCGATGTCGCAAAGCGGGTTCGTGAGCCCTACATCGCCCCTGAGTCGCGTCCCGCGCTGGAGATCCTGGCCGAGATGCGACGGGCACGACGAGCCTTTGCCGTCGTGGTGGACGAATACGGAGGCGTCGCGGGCGTGCTCACGATCAACGACCTCGTGAGTGAGCTTGTCGGGGACCTGAGGGACGAGTTCGACCGGGCCTCATCGCCGGCGATAGAGCGCGTGGACAAGTCGCGCTTCCTGGTCGACGGCGCATGTGGTGTCGACGAGGTGCGCTCCGAGCTCGGGATCCCGATCCCTGAGGGCGATTACGTGACCCTTGGCGGCTTCCTGTTCGACGGCTTCGGGCGGATCCCCCAGGAGGCAGATCAGCTCGAATTCGCCGGCTGGACGCTCAGGGTCACGAGGATGGACCGCAGGAGGGTCGCCAAGGTCGTCGTACAGGCGCCAGCGGCTACGATGACCACACAGGACGGGGCCGAACAATGACGGGCTCCGGCCGACGGGAAGTGGCGCAGCTTGGCAGCGCGCAGCGTTCGGGACGCTGAGGCCGCGGGTTCAAATCCCGCCTTCCCGACCAAATAAGTCCTGGTTATGGCCTACTTTGTTATCCACAGAGCTACGGCGCTCATCGGCAGACCACGCACAGACCACATCCATCGCGGTTTCCAACGGTCTCCGAAGGTGCACTTGGGACTCCAACAGGGGTCCGCGACGCCTTGTTGTCTGAACTCGATGAGGTCGACCAGCGGTCCTCTCGGTGGCAGCGAAGCCGCTTGAACTCCTTTCCGTGGGTGGCAAGACGGTCGTAATTCGGCGCCGTGGGATCCGAGTCTTCGTTCTGCTCGGCTTCCTTCGGCCGAGACTCGACGGAGGGGGCGGGATGGTGTGCGCGTTACGCGCTAGCGACGTGACTGAAGACGCACCCTGCGCGGTGTACAGATGATTCGATCGGCGGCGGGCCTCGCGCCGCTCCGACCTCAATTTACGACACTCCTGCGCCGCCCTCCTTATTAAACTTGGCGCGCACCCCACAGCCATCCAGGAACGACTCGGTCACAGCTCGATAACGGTCACCATGGAGGTTTACGGCCACCTCTTTCCGGCCATCAACGAGGCGCTCACGGATCGGCTGGACGAAATCTTTCAAGCGGCTCGCGTGCGTCCTGGCGGTCCCAGCTCGGGCGTCATGCTGGCTCTGCCGGCACCCTGAATCGACCGTAGTTCGAGACCTCCTCCGGCAGCATGGAGCCATGGCGAAGCGAGCCAGCACCGAGTATCTCGAGGAAGCTCTGCTTACCGCCGTCCGTGCCGAGGGATACCGGTCGGAGCGGTCAGAGGCGGAGGTCGTCGACGACGTGCTGCGCCGCCACTTGGAGTTCCTCCTAGCCAGCGACGCGGACGGAGCCTGGGCGCGCAACGCCAGTGGAGTCTTGACCGGGGACCAGGCGCTTGGGTTGGCTTACGACGAGCTCAAGGCTATGCGCCGGAAGCGCGGAAAGGCCGAGGAGGCTGCGTTCTAGTGGGGCGGTTCGTCTCAGGACCATACGTCCCGCCCTCGGCCCTGTCTCGCCTCTCATGGTCATAGACGGCGAAGCCATTCGGCAAAGAACGGGTCTGCGACGACCAGCGCGCCCTGTCGCTCCGAGAGGGTCTCGTCGGCACCGAGCGCCTCGATCGCACGCCGAACCCCTGGTGGTCCCGCGTAGCCGGCCTCTCTGGCGAACTCTGCGGTGTAGGGCCGCTCAACCAGACGGCGGACGGCGATGCCGACGAGCACCCGCCGATGCCTGATCGACATCCTGGAGAACCCATCGGTGAAGTTCGGGTCTTCGCGTCGGATCACCCCGCTCATGCCATCGTCAGCATCGCTACTGTCAATCCGATCTCCGGCTCGGTCGAAGACCTCGTAGGCCAGGCGCTGGATGTCGTAGGGAACAGGTCCGGCGAGCTCGCAGATGCGCCCAGCCGCTGCCTCGGTCATCTCCTTGGCACCGTGGCGCGCTCGGTCAACTAGGTAGCGGACCATGACGCGCTCGTCGATCGGTCCGAGGGCAAGGCGCTCGGCCATGTTGTAGAGCGGCGCTCCGCGGGAAAGAACAAGGGCGTCCATGAGGTGCTGGCGCGATCCAGCCACAATGAGCGACACCTTCGGATGCTGGTCCCCAAGCGCCTTGAGGGCAGGCGCGAGCCCACCGCCCAGCTCCCCGACCGCCTGGAACTCGTCGAGGATCAATACCGCGGGCCGCTGCGTGGCGAGAGAGGAGAGGATCGCGTAGACGTCGTCCAGAACAACGATCGCATCACGCTCGGCGAGGCCCCCGAATGTGAAGCGAGGCTTGCCCGTGTCATCGAGGGTCAGAGCGGGCTGCACCCTGAGCCGTCGCAGCAGCTCGGGGAGACTCTGACGAGCCCTGCGTACCCGCCCGCCTTCGGTTGCGTAGGCCCCGGAGACGAGGCGGCTGGCGAAGGTGTCGAGCCCCGGACAGTGCATCAGGTTCACGGAGATCACCGCACCGTGGTCCTCACGAACGAGCTCGGCGGCGCGGTCGATGAGCGAGGTCTTGCCGTAGCGGCGGGGCGCAGTGACGACCACGCTGATGCCGCTGACCATGCGTGACACCAAGTCGGCGACCTCCGCGTCCCTGCCGATGAAATGCGGGCCACTCACCGGGCCGCCGTAGCTGTAAGGATTCCGTGTCGCCACGTCCCCGATGATACTCCGCCCGATAACACAAACATGTGTAATCGGATCGTGTATCACATTGCCGCTGTCTCAGATCGTTTTGAAAGTGTGGGTCTCGGACTTCCCTGCGACGACGTGCAAGGGCCGCCTGCCCCACCGCCGACAGACCACACACAGACCACATTCAGACCACAAACTGGTGGTCTGGAGGGGGTAAAGGCGGTCTCCAGCGGTGAACAAAAATGCGTCACTACCAGCGACTTCGCACTTTCACCAGGGTGTGGATAACCCCAG
>PLIM01000061.1:0-24417 GCA_003139355.1 Acidimicrobiaceae bacterium
GCTAGGTGGGATCTACCTCGTGACCCAGCAGCCCTCGCTCATGGCCACCCTCTCGGTCACGGAGAGCCTCTTCATGGGCATCCTTCGCCGAAGCCGGTTCCCTCTCTCTCGACTGGTCGCCCATGCGCGGCGAGGCGTCGGAACACTTGAGCCGGGTGGGGCTCGATCTTGACCACGAGGTTTACGCCGAGGAGCTGAGCGTCGCCCAGTAGCAGCTCGTCGAGTGCGCTCCCGCCCTGGTTCACCACTGCAAGGTCATCTTCTTCGACGAGCCCACCTCGCCTCTCACCGGGCACGAGGTGGAGTCCCTTTTCGGGTGATGAAGAGCTTGTGCGGTGACGGCTTCACGCTGGGCTATCAGCCACCGTCTCGACGAGGTGATCGCCCTCAGCCATCGCGTGACGGTTCTGCGCGACGGCGACAGAGCCTCCAGGGAACTCAGGGCAGTCCAGGCTCCGCCACATGCACCGGTGAGGAAGTATCTCGCAAGTCGCGCGCGTGGATCCAGCGGGTGAACTCGGCCTCCGGCAGGGCATGGGAGAAGAGGAACCCTTGGCCCAGGTCGCAGCCGAGCGACTGGAGTGCAGCCAATTGCACCTCTGTCTCGATACCTTCGGCGAGCACGTTGAAGCCCAGGCTGTGGCCCATGGTCACGACCGCGGTCACGATGGCCAAGTCGTCTGCGTCCTCAGGGAGACCGTCGACAAACGAGCGGTCGATCTTCAGCTGGGCGATGGGGAACCGCTTCAAGCGGCTGAGGGAGCTGTAGGCCGTCCCGAAGTCGTCGATGGCGAGGCGAACGCCGAGACCGCGGAGCCGCTTCAGAACGTCAGTGCTAGCGGTCACGTCTTTCATGAGTACGGTCTCGGTGATCTCGAGAAGGAGCCTGTCCGGATCCAGGTTCGCACTGCGCAAAGCCGTCTCGATGGTGTCTACCAGCCCAGGATCGCGAATCTGGCAGCCCGAGAGGTTGACGCTCACCTCGAGCGGAGATGGCCACCGTGCCGCGGTTGCGCATGCGGAGGTGAGAATCTGGGCGCCGAGCGGCACGATCAGCCCATTGTCTTCGGCTATCGGCACGAAGACCGCCGGCGGGATCACGCCGATCTCGGGGTCATTCCACCGCGCGAGGGCCTCCGCGCCGACAACGCGCTGAGACCCGAGCTCGACGATCGGCTGGAAGTGGAGCCGGATAAGGCCTTCGTCAACCGCACCACGAAGACGATCCTCGGTTTCCATCCGGGTGATAGCAAGGTTTCGCATTTCGGTGTCGAAGATCTCGATGCGGCCCCGGCCGTTCTCCTTTGCGCGGTACATCGCGGCATCGGCATCCCGGAAGAAAATCTCGGGTTCGAGCACGTTTCTGTCTATCGCGATGCCAACGCTGGCGCCGATGTGGACCTCATGCCCCTCGAGGTGCATGGGGGGGAGAAGTGTGCTGAGGATCCTTTGCGCATACCGCATGACCTGCGACTCGTTGGGGAGTCCGTCACACAGCACGAGAAACTCGTCGCCTCCGAGCCGGGCAACCGTGTCGCTAGGTCGGACCGCGGCGCCAAAGCGCCTGCCTACCTCGACCAAGACTTGATCGCCCACGGAGTGGCCAAGGCTGTCGTTGATGTACTTGAAGTGATCTATATCGACCATCATCAATGCGATGAGAGCTCCCGACCGGCGCGAGCGAGCGACGGCCTGCGCCGTGCGCTCCAGCAGCAGCGTGCGGTTGGGCAGATCTGTGAGCGCGTCGTGAAGGGCATTGTGTGTGATCTGAGCCTGCGCCCTGCAGCGCTCGAAGCCAATGGCCGCGAGCCGTACTCCGAGTCGAGCGACCTCGAGGTCATGGGGAGTGGGCTGCGGGTCGACTCCCGAGAGAAAGAGCAGGGCTCCTATGGACCCAGAAGACGCCGACCCGCGGATCGGAACCCCCCAGAAGGCCCGAAGGCCGTAACGGGCCGTCAGCATTGCAGCCGGCGGCCACGCGGGGTCATTGTCGAGGCTGCCGGTCACAGGATCGTCACCCTTTCCCGACTCCAACCACGGACACCCGCCCGCGCCAACGGCCAACCGGGACATGTCGCGCGGGACCTTGGCCGGCAAGCGGTCTCCCGTGGTGAAGATCGGGATCGGCTCGCCGCTCAGGATGATGAGACACGGCCAGTCCGAGACGTAGCCCTCCATCTCGCGTGCGATCTCCTTCAGGCTGTGCTCGAGGCGGGCGCCGCCGGCGATGTCGTCCAGGAGCCGGGCCTCTGTCTTGAGCAGGCGTTCGGCGCGTCGACGTTCGGTGACGTCACGGGCGTTGATCACCACTGCGCGTACAGAAGGATCGTCCAAAAGGTTGTTGCTGACTGCCTCGAGGTCAACATAGACACCGTCGGACCGACGTGCCCGGAAGTTAAGGGGGTCGTGGGGGCCCGGGAGATGCAGGGTCTCTCGGAATGTGGCGGCAACACGGTCTCGATCATCGGGGTGGACCAGGTCGAAGACGTTCGCGCCGAGGGCGTCGGCGGGGTCGATGCCGAGGACGCTCTTCGCCGCTGGACTGGCGTAGGTGGTGATCCCATCTTGATCCATCGTGAGGATGATGTCGGCGCTGTTCTGCACGAGGGCACGAAAGCGCTCCTCGCTCTCTCGTAGCGCGGCCGTGGCCGCCTGCTCCCGCCGGCGTAGCTCCTCGCGATCGCGCGAGTCCGCCACTTCCTTGAGTGCTCGTCTGACAGCGAGCCCCAGGCGGCTCAGGTGCTCCTTGGTCACGTAGTCCCAGGCGCCTTGCTTCAGCAGATCGACCGCATGCTCCTCCCCGAGTGTCCCGGTAACGAAGATGAACGGCACCTCTGGTGCAGTCCTTCGGGCGATCTCCAGTGCCTGCTCGCCGTCGAAGCCGGGCAAGGTGTAGTCCGCGAGAATGAGGTCTGGCGGAGATTGGGTCAGCTGTTCGGCGAAGGACTCTCTCGTGTCGACCACCTTGACCTGAGCCTTGATCCCGGCCGGCTCGAGAGCCCGGGCGGTCAGCTCGGCGTCCACCGGTTCGTCCTCGAGGATGAGGACGAGCAACTCGCCGTCTTGGGCGGGCGACGCCCTGGCGGCCGTCGAGGTTTGGGTCACGTCGCGGTCCCAGAGCCGACCGGGGGCCGGTTGAGGATCATCCAGTACAGGCCGATTTCCTCGACGGCGCGCTGGAAGTCTTCGAACTCGACCGGCTTGGTGATGAAGCTGTTGACGCCGAGGTCGTAGGTGTTGACGATGTCGCGCTGCTCGGAGGACGAGGTGAGCGCGACGACAGGCATCGTGTGGAGCTTCGGGTCACCTCTGATCTGGCGGAGTACTTCGATGCCATCGACCCTCGGCAGCTTGAGGTCGAGCAGGACGAGGCGAGGGCGTTCCATGTTGGCGCGGTCCGCGTACTTGCCGCGGGCAAAGAGGAAGTCCAGGGCCTCCGCCCCGTCCTCGACGGCGACGATGTTGTTGACGAGCCGCCTCTTCGTCAGGGCCCGGATCGTGAGCTCGCGGTCCTCGGGGCTGTCCTCGACGAGCAGGATGTCCGCCGGTTCAACTGTCATAACTCATCTCCTTGTGGGGGGCGGGGCAGGGTGAAGCTGAAGCAGGCGCCCTCGTGCTCGCGTCCCTCGGCACCCACGGTCCCGCCGTGACGGGTGATGACGCGCTTGACGATGGCGAGCCCGATTCCTGTTCCGGGGAATTCATGTCCGTGAAGACGTCGGAAGACGCCAAATAGCGTGTCGACGTAGCGCATGTCGAAGCCGGCGCCGTTGTCGCGGACCCGGTAGAGGATGTCGTCCGCCCGCTGGTCGCAGTCGACGGTGATGTCTGCTCGTGGCTTCGGAGCGGTGAACTTCAAGGAGTTAGAGAGCAAGTTGGCCCAGACTTGGCGCAGGAGCGCCGGATCGCCGAAGGCTTGGGGGAGTGGTTCGATGTGGATGCGAACCTCGCGCCCTTGCTCGAGCTCCATCAGTTCGTCGGCTACCGATCGGGCGAGGCCGTCCATGTCGACCATCGAAGACTGGAGGTCGTGACGACCGAGTCGAGAGAATGCGAGGATGTCGTCGATCAGCTGGCCCATCTTCTCGGTGTTGGCGCAGATGACTTCGAGGACCCGTCGTCCTTCGTCGTCGAGAGACTCGGTGTGGTCCTCGAGGAGGATCTTGGAGAAGCCGTGAATGGCTCGAAGAGGCGCCCGCAGGTCGTGCGAGACGGAGTAGCTGAACGCCTCCAGCTCCTTGTTCGAGTTGGCGAGCTCCGTGGTCCGTGCGGCTACGTCCTGTTCGCCCCGGCGGCGCAAGACCCCGGCAGACACGACGTTTGCGATCGTCTGCAGGAAGTCGGCTTCGTCTTCGGTGAAGTGCCGCGCGCTTCGTGAATGACCACCCAACACACCCAGAGTGCCATGGTCCCCGAACACGACGACACTGAGCCCGCTCAGCACGCCACGCTCGGTCAGAAGCGGCGACGGGGTGAACCGCGTCTCGGTGCTCATGTCCTGCACCGACACGGGATGGCCCTCGGAGATGACATAGCCCGCATATGACCGGTGCCCGCCGGCGGGAATCGTCGCCGTGCCGACGAGGCCCTGAGGCCACCCAACGGCGGCTCGCAGCACGAAGGTGTCCTGGCGGGGAGAGAGCTCCAGGTACTTGGCCAGCTCGACGTGCAGCGCCTCGGCGACGGCCTTTACGGCTTGGTCGAGTATCTGTTCCTCGCCGGCTCCGCTGAGGACGAACCGGCTGAGGCGGCTGATGGTCGCTTGCTGCAAGACCCGCTGCTCCAGGGCCTGGCGTTCGTTGTGCGCCAGCGTCACGTCACGCCAGGTAACAGCGAGTGCGCCCTCGACGCTGTTGGCACGAATGTCGTACCACCGCAGCTTCACCTCGCCGCCCCACTTGTCTTCGTAGAACCAGCCGTCGAGGGCCAGCGGCTCCCCCGAGTCGAAGGCGTGACAGTACATCTCGAACAGGCCCGAGGACCTGTGCGCCTGCCGCACGTCGAGCAGTCGGCGCCCAGTGAGCGCTTCACAGTCCACGTGGACGTTCTCGGCCATCGCAGTATTGGCGTAGGCGTACTCGAAATCCGTGATGTGCCCGTCGAGGTCACGCACCGGGGTGATGATCGCAAACGGGTCGAGCATCGTCTCGAGGCTCGTCTTGAAGGCGGTCTCCCACCGCTTTCCGGCCAGGGATCGGGCACTGTTTCGACCGGCGCCCCGACCACCGCCACTGGACAAGACGCTCATCGCGCGTCCCTCGGTGACCGCGCTGGTGAGCTCTGGGGTCGATGGCGGGGAGAGACCTGCTTCGTTTGGCGTCGAGCTGCCCGGTCGTGCCGGGAGGGTCTCGTCGCGCGCGACGTGATGCAGGGACTCAGCTGGCGCTCGAGTCGCGACCTTGCTCACGGCGTCACGGGATCGAAGCTTGGTTGCGGGAACTTCCACAGTGGAGCTATCGACGGCGCAACGGCCGTTGCTTTAGACGTAAATGACTTCTCGGCAGTTCCAATGTCACAACGGCACAGAGTCGCCGGGATGTGACCGGAGGAGGACCGAGACTCGCTGGCGCGAGACACCGAACAGTTCCGAAATTCGGTCGGTGCTGAGGCCCTCAGCATGCAGCACCCGCACTCCCTCGACCCGTAGACGGTGCCCGTGTCGCTCGAGGACGTGCAGACTCGTCCTGAAGATCTCCACGAGGTGAGGCAGGTCCGAATGGTCCGCCATCTCCGAATATGTCATGCCCGAAAGACGCTGCTCGCGGATCCGGCCCATGCCTTCGAGAGCCGACTTCAGCAGTGTGATGTTCTCTTCCAGCCCTTCGGCTGCGGCTTTGAGCGCGTCCAGGACCTCGTCAGGCCTGTCCCCACCCATGTGGGCCTCCCCTCGACGACAGCTGCCCTCTGGTGCGCGCGCCTGGTGCAACGATATCGCACTGAAGCTCCAAAGTCCGAGACTCGGGCCAGGTAGTGGCAGTGAGGATGCCGGGCCGGGTATCGAGCCACCCAGACCCGTATCCACAGCCCTCAATCAGGCCGAACCCGTTCACATGACGGCACACCCGATCAGTCGGGGCCGCTTCTCATAGCACGCGGTGGCCGATGGCGACTATGCCCCTTCATCGGGCAGGGGAAGGCCCGTGGGGCACGATTCCGACGGGCCACTCGGTTGCACCCCGGTGCCGCCGAGGCCGCAGTAGCCGTTCGGGTTCCGCTCGAGGTACTGCTGATGGTAGCCCTCGGCGTAATAGAAGGGTCCCGCCTTCTTGATTTCGGTCGTTATCTGCCCGTACTCCGCCGTGTCGAGCGCCAGCTGGTACTCGGCGCGCGACCGCTCGGCGACAAGCTGTTGAGCGGGGGTCGTCGTGTAGATCGCGGAGCGGTACTGGGTACCGGCGTCGTTTCCTTGACGCATGCCCTGGGTGGGGTCGTGGTTCTCCCAGAAGATCGAGAGCAGCTTGTCGTAGGAGGTCCTCGCATCGTCGAACACCACAAGGACCGCCTCGGCGTGGCCGGTCCTCCCCGAGCAGACCTCCTCGTAGGTAGGGTTCGGCGTGTACCCCCCGCTGTAGCCGACTGCCGTCGAGTGCACGCCGTCTGCGAGCCAGAACTTCCGCTCAGCGCCCCAAAAGCAGCCCATCGCGAAGACCGCGCGCTCCAGGCCCTCCGGCACCGGTGGGCGAAGGGGCGTCCCGAGCACGAGATGACGCTCAGCAACGACCATCTCCGTCTCCCGGCCGGGCAGCGCCCGCTCAGGCTGGACCATCTCCGACTTGCTCCTGAGCCAGGTCATCGCTGCTCGGGATCGATGGTCAGTGAGCACGAGTTGATGCAGTACCGCTGACCAGTCGGTCGCGGACCGTCGTCAAACACGTGTCCGAGGTGCGATCCGCACGCTCGGCAGACGACTTCGGTCCTCTCGGTCCCCAACGACCGATCGCTGTGAAGCTCGACAGCGCTGGCCACGGCAGGCTCGGTGAAGCTCGGCCAGCCCGACCCCGAGTCGAACTTGGCATCGGAGGAGAACAACTCGGCACCGCAGGCCGCGCAGCGGTAGGTGCCATCGGTGTGGCAGTCGACGTACTGACCGCTGAAGGCAGGCTCGGTCCCGGCCTTGCGCAGGACCCGGTACTGCGCAGGAGTCAAGCGGCCGCGCCACTCGCCCTCGGAGAGCGAAACATCACGGGGTGCATCCTGCTCGGTCGTCGCCGTCTTGGATCCTCGAGATCGCAACATGCTGCTCAGTCTCGCCCAGCCGGCGCCGCGTTACACCCGGTGCGATTGGTCCACAACAGGCTGGTCAGATTGCGTGGCCCCAGCCCGCCACCGATGTTCCCTATTCCTCTCGGCGGTCGAGCTGTTCGATCCGCGGGTCGCGCACTTCGGCCCTGGCCGAGTCGGAGGCGGCGTCGGTGAAAAGCGCGTGCGCAGCGGCTTCGGCCTCGAGCCGCGCGAGATAGTGGGCAGTCTCACGATCGACCGCGGCTTGGTCCCAGCCCAGCACGGGCGCCATCAGGCGGGCCACGCCGCCGGCCGCCAGATGCCCCCGGTCAGGCACCTCGAAGGCGATGTGCGTGCGGCGCGTGAGCACGTCGTCGACATGCAGGGCGCCCTCGTACTCGGCGGCATGGCAGACCTCGGCAGCCACGTATCGTTCGGCTCCCACGAGGGGGGCAGCCAGGCCAGGGTCGGCGGCAACCAGGTCGAGCACCTCGGACGCCAGAGTCCCATAGCGCGCCACCAGGTGATGCAGCTGAGTGGGCGCCAAGTGGCCGGCGCCGGGATGAGTGCTCAACCGGAGCTCGGCGCCCGACAAGCCGATTGCGCCCAGGAGCGGGACGTCGGCGGTGCGACTTGAATCGACCGAGAACCGCAGGTCACGAGCTACAAGATCGACGGCGTCGCGCGCCATGAGCCGGTAGGTCGTGTACTTGCCGCCCGCGACGCTCACGAGCCCTGGAGCGCTGCGCCGCACGGCGTGGCCACGCGACAGCTTCGCGGTCTCTTCGGCCGTGCCGCCGAGCAACGGGCGCAGGCCGACGAAGACGGCAATGACGTCGTCGAATCCCAGAGGCTCCCGCAGCGCCTCGTTGACGTGCTCGAGCAGGTACTCGATGTCGGCATGCGTCGCCGCAGGGTGATCGAGGCCGTGGTGCCACTCGGTGTCGGTCGTGCCGATGATCCAGCGGTCTGCCCAGGGCAGCACGAAGAGCACGCTCTTTTCGGTCCGCAGGATGAGTGCGTACTCAGAGTCGATCCTGTCCCTGGGCACGACGATGTGCACGCCCTTGGACGGCCGCACGGTCATGGGGTTCGCGACACCTGCCAGACGCTCCATCTCAGTGGTCCACACGCCTGTGGCGTTGATCACGGTGCTGGCGCGCACGTCGAGCTCGCCACCTGATTCGAGGTCGTGAGCGCGCACGCCGGCGACGCGCTCGCCCTCGTGCAGGAAGTCGACGACCCCGACCGCCGATGCGCAGACCGCACCGTGGCTCGCAGCGGTTCGCGCCAGCACGAGCGAGAAACGGGCGTCGTCGACCTGAGCGTCGAAATAGCGGATGCCACCGGTCAGCGAGTCATCGCGCAGGGCCGGCACGGCCCTCAGACACCCACGACGCGTCAGGTGCCGGTGGCGCGGCATTGCCGGGTGCAAACCGGCGAGCGCGTCGTAGAGGAGGAGCCCCGAGCCCATGTAGAGGCGATCCCAGACCCTGTGCTTGAGCGGGAACAGAAAAGGCGTGGGATGGACCAGATGAGGGGCGATCTTCTCAGCCAGGAGCCGCCGCTCGTGGAGTGCCTCGCGGACCAGCTCGATGTCGAAGCTCTCGAGGTAGCGCAGACCGCCGTGGATCAGCTTGCTGGAGCGGCTCGATGTGCCGGCCGCGAAGTCGCGCTTTTCGACCAGGGCCACCGACAGGCCGCGGCTGGCGGCATCGAGGGCGACACCGCAGCCGGTCACGCCACCACCCACGACGAGTACGTCGAATGTCTCAGACGCGAAGCGGTCCAGAGCGCGTGCACGCGCCGCAGGCCCGAGACGGGCCTCAGCACCCAACGCCATCAGAGCATCATCCCCAAAGCTCTGCGGCACGCCAGGCCGCTTGGACGGGCCCGGGCGTGGCGGCCGATGCCCTCGAATCCCACGCGTGCCGAGCCGTGCATTCAAGCCCCTCATGGACCTTGTCGGCACTTGGCGCGGTGGCGTCGTCGTGAGCCGGCGGGAGGATGAAGCTCATCCGGGATCCGGCCCTTGTCGGGACAAGCCCTCAGGCTCGTGCGGCGAGAGGCCCTCAGGCAGGAGTTCGCTGAGGAAATCAACCACGTAGTGAGGCTGCACAGGCGCGCCCTCGAGGCTGTCGGCACGCGTCGCCCCCGTCAGCACCAACACGCCCGTCATGCCCAGCGAGCGAGCCATGGCCATGTCGGTGAGAAGGCGATCGCCGATCACAGCGACATCCTGCGCGGGCATCCCGAGCCGCCCGACCAGCGCACGAGCCATGTGGATGCTCGGCTTGCCGACGACGGCCTCTGCGCTCGCGCCCGAGCAGGCCTCGATCGCCGCCAGCATCGCGGCGCAATCGGGAATCCCACCTTCGGGCGTCGGACAGTAAGGGTCGGGATTGGTGGCGACAATCACGGCGCCCCCGTAACGCACCGCCTGGAAGGCGGCGTTCAGTTTCTCGTAGTCGAAGGTCCGATCGAAGGAGACGACCACGACCTGGGCTTCGAGAGGCTCCGTGGTCACCGTGACCCCCGCTCGGCGAAGTTCGTCCGTGGTCGAGCGTTCAGCCACCGCGAGCACTGCCGCCTGCGGATGCTCCCGGCCCAGGTAATCCACCAGCGAGTCCACCGAGGTCACGACCTCGCTACGCCTGGTCGGCAAGCCGAGGCGCGTCAGCTTCCGGGCGTAATCGTCCGCCGTCTGCAGCGGTTTGTTGGTCACATAGACGACGCGCGACCCCCTCAGGCGAAGCTCCCGTATCGTCTCAGCGGCATGCGGCAGCAAG
The DNA here is from genome assembly GCA_003139355.1 of Acidimicrobiaceae bacterium. Taxonomy (GTDB): domain Bacteria; phylum Actinomycetota; class Acidimicrobiia; order Acidimicrobiales; family Bog-793; genus Fen-455. The sequence goes on from PLIM01000061.1 coordinate 10,011, forward strand.
GAGTCACCCAGGTACACCGTGCCGTCGAGGTCGAATACGTACCCCGGGTAGATCCGAGTGGGTCGGGTCAGCAAGCTCATGTTACCTCGACTCACGCCAGACTTCCGAGTGCCGCCGCGTCGCTCAGGAGCGAATCGACACAGGATTCGTCCCAAATACCCAGGAAGAAGGCCATGTCGGCAACGGAGAAGCGATCGCGCAGGAAGCGGCAGCTGGCCACGGCCCAACGAGCGGCGTCTTGGTCGACAGAGGGCGTCAACTCGCAGAACTGCACCGGGGCGCCAGCGCTGTGCAACGCCGCCACGAGAGCCTCCGGCCCGGCGAGCAGGTCACGCAGGGCCCGGTCGTGGGACGGCCACTGCAGAGCCGCCAAGTCGGTCTGTTCGCGCGCTCGCGCCCAGCGGCCCAACTTGCGCTCGTAAACCGGCCAGCACTCCTCCGCCATGTTGCCACTCGGGTCGATGCCCGAGAAGGCGGCCCGCACCTCGGCCTCGGCCCCGCCAGGATCAGGCACCTGAACTCGCGACAGCCCGCCATCGGCCAGCTCGTCGAGGACACGGCGCCACATCAGAGAAGCCACGATGCTGCCCACCCCTACCTGGGAGCCGTGCAAGGCTGCCTGGTTGCCGGCCTGTACGGCCGCCATCTCCAACAGGTGACTGATCGCGTGCTCCATGCCCGAACTGGGGGCGGTGGCGTTGGCGATCCCCATGGAGATGCCACTCAAGGTGAGGATCGCGGCAACCTGGCTCAGCGCCTTGCGATCCGCGTCCGGCACAAGGCGAGCCGCCTCGAGCAAGGCCGGTCCCTGCTCGCGAGCCAGCGCAACCGCGGTTGGCGAGTACGAGTCATCCATGCCCAGCAGCGTGGCCAGGTACCAGTCCGCCGGTGCCGTGAACATGGCACTCAGGTCGCCGATCCCGGAGAGGTTCATCGCGACCGGAGCTTCGACCAGCACGTCTGTATCGGCGATCAGTGCATCGGCCCACTTGCTCAAGGAGGTGCGTTTCACACCGTTGACGAGAAGAACCGAGCGGTCGTCGGCGAAGCCGTTAACGCTGTTGGCCGTCTGGACGACGACGTATCCCAAGCCGTACGTCGCCGCCAGCACCTTGCCGATGTCGGCAACTGTCCCCGAGCCGACGGCGACAAGACAGGCTGCTCCCTCGCAGTCGCGTGTCGCCTTCGCCATCGTCTCTTCGTCGGCGTGCACGTTGTGGCCGGGGGTACCCACCAGGACGCCCCTCACGGCCAGCTTCGATGCCAGCAGGTCGGTGACCGAGCCGAGCAGGTCGCCCGACCGGTAGTGCTTGGGCGTCAGGTCCGAAACGATGGCGACCGGGCCCGCTGGACATCGCGTGCCGAGCAGACCAGCGACGACATCGGGCAACGCCTCGAGGGCACCGTCGCCGAGAACTACCGTCTGCAAGCCGACCGGCTTGAGCCTGGCGGCCTCGGGCGCTGCGTCGAGCCTGCGCCGGAGCGCACCGAGATCAAATGTGTCCATCACGAAAGAGCCACCTCCACAACGTCGAACAGCGCCAGATACCGCCGATGGGCCTTGCCGTAGACCGTTGCCGCGTCGGGTTGCCGCGACATCGGCTCACAGCGGGCTCAGGGCGGCACGCGACATCATCCCAGCAGAAGCCTGACAGCACGCGTCGGGTGATCAGCTCGCCGGGTCTCCGGCCATCCGGCAAGGGATGTCGGCGTCCTCGTCGAGGTGATAGCTCGCGCAGATGCGGTGGTAGCCGTCCGCGATCTCCAAAGGGGCCGATCTCTTCAGACATCCCCTGACGAGAAGAACCGGCGAGAGCTTCTCGCCCTTGTCGACCTTCTGCAGATCCGAGCTGACGTGCGCGTTGTCCACGGGCAACAGTGCGAGGCCGCTCGCACGAAGGAGATCCTTGGCCTTCCAATGGCCGATGGGCGCAGCGCGCAGCTCGTCTATGAGGGCATCGACCGAGGCCTCGGGCAGCACGAGCGACAGGTAGCTCGCGGCGGCCGGATAGTCGTGGTCGTCCGGTTCTGACTTCCAGTGCTCCTTGGTTGTCACGGCGCCTTGCCTTCCTCATCGGTTCCTGGCGGGCCCGGCTGACGCACCCGGACCACGAACTGCTCCAAGGTCCCTTGAGCACCAAGGCGCCGCCACTCGTGGGAAAGCTTGTCGAACTCCGCCACCCAGGGTGACTCGAAGGCGAGGAGAGCCCGTGAGGAAACCGGACGCCCGTCAGGGGCCGTCTCAGCGATGTGCACGCTCCTGCTGCTGCCCGCCATCGGTCATAGAGTGCCAGAAAGCGCCGGAGACGCGGCGGACCATGCTCGGGCGAGCGGCGGGGCCGCTCTGCGGACCTCGACAGGTGCCCAGTTCGCGACGACACCCACTTTCTCGAGCACCCGGTGCTCGAACTGGCTGCGGTACAGGTGCTCTGTGCCGCAGCTTCGGCGCGGCTAGCTTCCACGGCATGGGTGAGCCAAGCTCCGACAAGACCGCGACTTCAACTCGGCGCGCCTGGGGCGCCGCCGTGGCCGTGAGCTGCTGCCTCCTCGCCGCTGGATGCGGAAATCATGTCGCGGTCGGTCCCACCTCATCCTCGCCTGCCACCACCGCCGGCACCGGCACGTCATCGACCTCCACCTCCACCTCGACCACGATGACCACCTTGCCCGGCCTCCGACAGCCGACGGCTGCGAGGCCCCTCACGATCCTCGACGTCGGCGATTCGCTCGGCGAGGATCTCGGCCTCGGCCTCGGCTACACGCTGGGCACGAACCCGCTCGTGCATCTCGTGCAGGCGGGCTACGGCAGCAGCGGGATCGACCGCCCCGACTACTACGACTGGGCCGCCCACCTGGCCGCGGACCTGAGCGAGTACCACCCACAGGTGGTGACCATCCTCATCGGCGGCAACGACCACCAGGATCTCTACCTGAACGGCGAGTGGATCGCCTTCGGCACCGCCCAGTGGCACACGATCTACTCGCAGAGGGTCGCCCTCATGATGAGCGAGACTTTGAAGGCCGGGGCCAAGATGCTCTGGGTCGGCTTGCCGATCATGCGGGATCCCATCTTCGGCGCTCATATGCAGACCTTGAATTCGATCTATCAGGCCGAGGCCGCGCTCCACCCGGGTGTCGTGTTCTTCCCGACCTGGTCGCTCTTCTCGAACGCCGAGGGCCAGTACTCCGCCTATCTCACCAACAGCTCGGGTCAGTCGGTGCTCGCCAGAGACAGCGACGGCATTCACATCGCTCCACCAGGGGGCTGCGACATCGTCGCCATCGCGGCGATCAAGCAGATCGAGGAGATCTGGCACGTGCGCCTCGGGGTGTGACCTCGGGGAGGAGGGCGGGCTATCCCCCACCGGTCCACGGGTGCATGCCGGGCGGCAGTGAGCCCGATCCCGAGAACAGCAGCACTTTCACACCCTTGAAGTCGTCCTCGCCGACGACTAGATAGTGCCGGCCGAGCGACGCGAGCAACGCGCGGCTCTGTGCCAGGTACCTCGGAAGCGGTGCCCAGCCTCCGTCGACCACCCAGATCCGGGTGAAGCGGCCTTCGGTCGCCGCTATCGCCCCGGGCGCGGGCACCCGATGATCCGCCGCATAAGCCACCTGTGTCCCCCATCGAGCCGAGGGCCAGACCGGTGCAGGGAGGAGGGGGAACCTGCCCGCCTTGTCAAAGTCCGCAAGCAGGTAGTAGTTGAAGATCATCCGCTGGGAGGGCTGGTCGAAGATGATCCCGTCGCCAGGACGCGCGAGACCGACGATGTAGGCCGTCTCGCCGGGACCGTTCTCGATCACCGCCCCGTAGCGGCTCCAGGTCGCCGCGAGGGGATAAAGGGCGAACAAGGCGGCGGCCCCCGCCCCGAGCACCAAGCCGGCCACCGGGGCTCCACGCTTGGCTCGAGAGCTCTCGCCTGCTCGGATTGCTGCGATGCGTCTGGCAGCGCCCTCGGCGAGCGACCGTGCGACCGTCATGATCCCGACGGCTCCGAGCACCGCGAAGGCCGGTACACAAGCGATCAGGTAACCCGGCTGGAGGAGCGAGACGGCGAACGAGATCGCCAGCACGGCCACGAGCGGCAGTCCCGCCCAGGACAACAGCAACACGCGGTGCCAGCGCTCGAGCGAGCCGGCCTTGTTCTCGACGGCCTCACGGCCCACCGTGACGATCCCCACGACGATGGCCAGCAGCATCAGCAAGCGCAGCCACGTCGAGAACCCGGGCACGATGAGCCCGTACAGGAAGGTCGTCACCGACCCCGCACCGATGGGCGTGATCCAATCGATCTGTGCAGTGCCCCGGTGGAGTGCCATCAAAGCGAGGGGCACGAGCAAGACCGCGAGCAGCCCGGTCGCGATCACGGCCGACCGCATTTCCGCGGCCCTCCGGCGCAGAGTGCCCAGTGAGACGACCTGCGCAAGGGCAAACAGCGGTGACAGCAGCAAGCTGTAGCAGGCCAGAGCCGACACGACTGCCCACGCGACAAGACGAGGACGTGAAGGCCGGTCGAGGAAGGAGGTGAGCAGCCAGGTCGCCACCACGACGAGGAGAAGGCCGAGCGTGTAGCCACGCGCCTCTTGGGCCTTGGAGATCACCGTCCGGTTCGTGATGACGAGAGCGGTCGCGATGACGGCGACCCGAGCACCCCAACAGCGCAAGACGAGGTCGTACAGGAAGGGGACCATCACGACGAACGCGACCACCGAGATGAGACGGACCGAGATCGCGGACTGTCCCAAACCCGCGAGGAAAAGGGCATGCAGCAACATGTAGTAAGCCGACATGCTCCCGCCGTCGCTGGTGATCGCGCTCCAGAGCGCATGGCCGTGCTGAACCGAGATCGACACCGAGGCGGTCTCGTCGTTCCACATCGGTGACGAGCCGAGCTTGTAGAGCGACAACAGAGCTGCCGCGATCGTCAGAAGGGTGGCCGGCCCCCAGCGCGCCAGCGAAGCCCTGCGGCCCTCCGGTGGTCTGCGAACTGCTGGCAAATCGACACCTGCACACGGCGCGTCCGGACCGGGTGGCTGAGCCCGGACCTCGCCGTGCGGGTCTCCGGATTCGGCTCCGCCCTGACACTGATCCTGTGAATTGCTTGACAAAGACCGGTCCTCCGATGTTCCCGAGGGCCCGGGTCCTCTGTGCCGCCTAGGACTCGGCCGTCGCTACAGCGCCACTCACCTCGGCGATCGCCAAGCCGCCGGGCTCGCCGCCTCCGTCCCAGTCCTCGACGAGCATCCCGGATGCATCACGACGAAACACCGGGATGGCACCGAGCGCGTGCACGAGTTTCACGGTTTCGCCCAGCTCGCGGCGCCAGGTGGACGCCTCGGTGACCAGGGTGCCGATCACGACGGGCTCCGCCCCGACTCGGTGGAGGAGATTCAGTGCTGCCCGCATCGAAGCACCGGTGGAGATGACATCGTCGACGAGCCCGACTCTCCTGCCCTTTACCACCTCGACTCTTGCGGCATCGAAGAGCAGCCGTTGCTGGGCACCGGTCGTGATGGACTTCACCGGCTCGGTGATGGCGTCGCGCAGGTGCAGCTTCGGCGTCTTCTGCAAGATGAGATAGTCGTCGAGGCCGAGTGCCCGGGTCACTTCGATCGCGAGAGGGATGCCCATCGTCGCGACGGAGACGACGAGATCGATCTCGTACGGCTCCAGTTGCTGGGCAAGCTCGGTTCCCGCTCGCTCGACAAATCGCACGCCGTGGTCCACGGTGATGAGGAGCGCGATCGCCAGCTCCTCGGTGATCGGGATCAGCGGCAGGTCGATCTCTTGAGAGCCGACCGTCGCGCGATACGTGCCTGCTGCGATGACCATGTTCGCGATGCTCGCCCGTCTGGCGCCCGGGCGCAACTGCAGATCAGCGTCAGGCAGGGGGACCGAAGAGCCGGTCGCCGGCATCACCGAGGCCGGGGACGATGAAGCCGTGACTGTTCAGCTCCGGATCCACCGCGACGCACGCCACCCTCACCGTGGGGTGCTGGCTGCAGAAGGTGTCGAGTCCCGGTTGCGACGCGATCAGGCATAGCGCATGGATCTCTGTGGCGCCCCGTTGCTTGACAAGCTCGCAGACCCTCACCAGCGAACCTCCTGTCGCCAACATCGGGTCGCAGATGATCACTCGCCGATCCGAGAGGTCACGGGGAAGCCTTTCCAGGTACACCGTGGGGAGCAGCGTCTCCTCGTCACGACGCAACCCGACGTGGGCGACCTCGGTCAACGGGAGCACTTCTTGGATCGCGGGTACCATCCCAAGCCCTGCGCGCAGGATCGGGACCAGGAGCACCATTTCGTTCACTCGCCGGCAAACGACGTCACGTGCCACGGGAGTGTCGACCCGGTGCTCGGCCGTGCGCAGGTCCCGCAGGGCCTCGTAAGCGAGAACTGCAGAAAGCTCACCCACTATCGTCCGAAACGTGGCGTTGTCCGTCTCGGCGTCCCTCAACACCGACAAGCGGTGCGCGACGATCGGATGATCGACGACGAGCACGCGCTGGCCTCCTGCAGAGGGGTGCCGGGCCGGCTCGGTGACGAGTCGGAGTCCCCTTCCCGAACGTGACATCTCCCGCAGGCTACCCGAGCGCTCGCCCAAGCGCCTCCCGAAGCGCTCCAGCCGGGCGCTCAGGATGCCAGACCCCGAGCGCGACCTCGACGGCTCGCCGAATCGTGGCCGTGCCGGTCGTGCTATCAGGCCGAGGCAGCCTTCTCGCAGACTGGATCCTCGCGGAACTTCCGTTTCCTGGTTCCGGGCCCTCCCGTGGCGGGATGCTGGTCGAGCCAGCTCGCGAGCTCCTCTGCGGGCATCGGCCGGCCCAGGTAGTAACCCTGGGTGACGTCGCAGCCGAATTGAGCGAGGCGTTCCATGACGGCGCGCGTCTCTACTCCCTCGGCCACCACTCTCAGACCGAGATTGTGGCCGAGGTCGATTGTCGAGCGGACAACGATCTCGTCCTCTTCGTGGGCGGCCATCGCGGACACGAACGACCGGTCGATCTTTATCTCGTCGATCGGGAGGCGGTTCAAGTACGCGACGGAGAAGTAGCCGGTGCCGAAGTCGTCGACCGAGAGCCGCAGGCCCATCGCGCCAAGGCGTTCGAGCACGTCCTCGGTCCTGCGCGGATCGTCCGCGACAGAGCCCTCGGTGACCTCGAACTTGAGCATTGTGACAGGCATCCGCCACTTGCCGAGCAACGTCGCAACCTCGCCGGGAAAGGCAGGATCGACCAGATCCGGCCTGGAGAGGTTGACCGCGATCGGCAAGCGGCGTCCCTCGTCCGCCCAGGCTCGCCATTGCAGGCCCGCGTCGTTTATGACATGGAGCGTCAGCTCCTTGATGAGGCTCGTCTCCTGCGCGACCGGGATGAACTCACCTGGCATCACAAGGCCCCGACTGGGGTGGTTCCAGCGGATCAGCGCCTCCACGCCGACGATCCGGCCACTTCGCACGGAGATCTTCGGCTGGTAGTACAGCACTAGCTCCTGGTTCTCGATCGCATGCCGCAGATCGCCGATCAGATCAAGGCGTGTCTCGGCGCGCGTGTCCACCGATGCGTCGTAGAAGGCGTACCCGAGGTTGGTGTCCTTGGCCACGTACATCGCCGTGTCCGCACACCGGAGTAGAGAGTCGACGTCGACGCCGTCGCGCGGATAAGCAGAGATGCCGATGCTCGCTTCGAGGTTCACGGGCAGTCCTGCGAGATCGATCGGCTGCTCGATCGCCCCACGCACCCTGCGAACGACCTCGAGAACATGGGCGCGACGCGCCTGGGGCACGAGCACGGCGAACTCGTCGCTGCCAAACCGGGCCATCGAGTCGTCTTCGCGCAGAACCTCTCGGAGGCGGCGCCCGACCTCTTGCAACAACAGGTCTCCGCTCGCGTGGCCGAGGCAGTCGTTGACCTCCCTGAACCGGTCCAGGTTCATCACCAGGACAGCCAGCTCGCTGCCGCTGTGCTGCGCCTCGGAGATCGCCTGAGCAACGCTGTCGTGGAACAGGACGCGATTTGGGAGCCCGGTCAGTGAGTCGTGCAAGGCCTGATTGAGAAGTTGCCTCTCGACGAGCTCGCGTGACTTCTCCGTCGCCTTCTGCCGGGTGATGTCCAGGATCACGCCGACTGTCCACTGTCCCCGGCCATCGGGGCTGAGAACGGGGCGGCCGTGCTCGGCGACCCACCGTGACTCCCCGCTCAGGTGGATCAACCTGTACTCGAGCGAGTACGCCGAGCCCCGATCGAGGGCATCGCCCACCTCCGCGATCACGTAGGGGAGATCGTCGGGATGGATGATCGAGTCGTAGCTGCGAACCTTGTTGTCGATGAAGTCGCTCGCCGGATAGCCGACGAGATCCTCGATCTGGCCGCTCATGAACTGGACCGTCCATGTCGCGTCGTAAGCGCAGCGATAGACGACGCCGGGGATGTTGGCGACAACCGAGCGGAAGCGCTCCTCGGTGTCACTCAGGACGGCCTCGGTCCTGTTTCGTGGCGTGATGTCGAGACAATGCCCGTAAAGCGTGGTCCTGCCGATACCGTCGACGACCGGCGCGGCCCTGTCCGAGATCCATAGGACGGTCCCGTCCTGGCCGACCATCCGGTACTCGCTCACGAACGGCTCGCTCCTGGCCGCCGCGTCCCGGTGCTCGGAGAGGACCCGGTCCCGGTCGTCTGGGTGCAGCAACCTCGAGAACAGCCCTGAATCGTTGACGACACTGTCACGCGAGACCCCGAGTATGGCGGCACTGCGAACACTGAGATCGTTGACCTGGACGGAGAGTCCCGGAGCCGTCCGGTAAGAGAGCACGAAGTACTGCTCGAAGACCGACCACGCTTCGATCGCGTCGTCGACTGCCGCCAGAGGGGCGGTCGGTGGCTGGAACGGGGGGTCGGAATCCATCGAACTACGCACTCACCGCGGTCACGACCCTAAACATCGGCCTGAACCGGGCGCGACTTGAGAGCAATCCCAGGTCAGGGGCATCGAGAGAACCTCGCCTTCTGGCATGGAGGTTCGACTCGGTGATCGCAGACAACCGGGGCACGCAGCGGCCAGCAGCCCACGCCCTCTGCGGCGACATCCACGCTCACAGCTTGCCAGTCCATGCGACCCCGTCCTGCAGCGTGACAGTTCGAAGCTTGCAACCGGTCCCGGCACCTAATGGGCTGGCCGACCTCCGCTTCAAGAACGGTCTTGGCAATGCCCGCTCGCCTGCATCTCTAGCTCACAAGTACGGAGTCCGCTCCTCGCCACGGTTCTCCCGGCCACTGGGGCCTGTCGACGGTCCCACTCCTCGCATCTGCTCGAGTTGGCGCTGGGTGGCCACCTGCTGGACGAAAAGCGTCGCCTGAATGCCCTGGAAGAGCCCGGCCAGCCACCCGACGAGCTGGCCCTGGGCGACCCGAAGCTCCGCATCGGTGGGCGGGCCGTCGTCGAAGGGGATCGCGAGTCGATCGAGTTCCGCGGCCAGCTCGGGTGAGAGTGTCCCCTCGAGCTGGCGAATTGACTCGTGGTAGATCTCCTTCATGCGCGTGCGGCTCGCGTCGTCGAGCGGAGCCATCCGAACCTCCTCGAGAAGCTGCTTGGCCATCGAGGCGATCCGCATCAGCTTCGCCGGTTGCGAGACGACTTCCTCTTCCTCAGGTGGGCCCGGCTGCGCGATCTCGGCAGGCACGAGGGCGCGCGGGCTGGATTCCACCTCCTGGGGCAGAGCTGGATCATCGGAGATCGACGGGTCGTTGTTCATGGAAGGATTCTGCCCTCGGGTCGGCGGTCGCGAGCGGCAGCGCACGCGAGTGCGTGAGCCCGCAAGCCGGCTCACCCTAGCGCCACAGGCGATGGTTCAGCACCACAGGTGATCGAGATCGACCGTGATCGTCGAGTGCACTGCTGCGATGCTCGCCGCGCGCGGACGAGGGGGCGTCTCCTCTTGGATGTCGAGGGCTGAAAGCACGTCGTTCTCGAGGAACCGGCTCGCCGGGGCCAGGCAGTGCCGATCGTTGCGAGACCTCGGGTGGATTGGCATGCGAAGGGGCGTGTACAAAGTGAGCCGGTCACGAGCCCGGGTCGTCGCGACGTAGAAGAGGCGCCGCTCCTCAGCCAGTTCAGCGCCGGAGCCAAGCGCCATGTCCGACGGGAACGCGCCATCCACGAGGTGCGGAAGGTGCACCGCCAACCACTCGAGACCTTTGGCTGAATGCACCGTGGAGATGACCACGTAGTCCTCGTCGAGATGGGGCGGCCCGGCGCGATCTCCTGTCGCCAACGGTGGGTCAAGGGTGATCTCGGCGAGCCATGCGGACAGATCGTCCATCGCTGCGGCGGCGGCCGACAGGCGATCGAGATCCTCGACCCTCGCCGGGCCTTCGCTGTAACGGCTGAGGACCAGCGGGCGAAGAACCCGGAAGATCGCGGTCACCCGGGCAGAAGTGCCGACCTGGTTGCGGGCAGCTTCCAGGCCCTGCAGGGTCTGTGTCAGCGCCACACGCGATCTCGCCGGTGCTGCGGCCACCGCCTCGGTCCACTCGTACGCGCTCGCGCCGGCCTGAGGCGCTACGAGCCCGAGCAACATGCGGCCTCGCGCGGGGCCGATGCCATCGTGCATGCGCAACAGCCGGAACCACGCCAGCTCGTCCGCCGGGTTGTCGAGCAGCCGAACCGCGGCAGCGAAGTCCTTCACGTGCGCGGCCTCCACGAACCGGAGGCCCCCATACTTGCGGTAGGGGACCCGGCGAGCCGTGAGCTCGAGCTCGATGAGGTCACTGTGATAAGCAGCGCGCACGAGCACGGCCTGGTCACGCAGGCGCATCCCCTGGTCATGGGCGTCGAGGATCCGGTCGACGACGGCGCGGGCCTCGCTCGGCGCGTCATGGCACCGAACGAGAACCGGTCGGCAACCCCCCGGTCGCTCTCCTTGAAGTGTCAGGCGGACGCCCGCCCCAGACGGCCGGACGAGGTTCGCCAGGTCCAAGATGGGCTGAACGGACCGGAAATTGCGTTCGAGCGGGATGACGGTCGCTCCCGGCAGAGAACTGGCGAGGTCGTGCAGATACCGCGCGTCGGCCCCGCGGAAACCGTAGATTGCCTGCGCATCATCGCCCACCACGGTGAGCCCGCGCCCATCAGGGCAAAGCGCGCGCACGATCTCGACCTGTAACGCGTTCACGTCCTGGTACTCGTCGACGAGCACGTGATCGAACATCTCGATCATGTGCGGCCCAAGTCGATCGTCGGCGAGCGCCGCTCGCCACAAGAGCAACAGGTCGTCGAAGTCGACCTGGCCCTTGGCCCGCTTTCGGGAGACATACGCCTTGAACAGGCCTGCAATGGCTTCGGCGTGAGGCTCGCACCAAGGAAAGTGCGTCGCCAAGACCTCACCAAGGCGGTGCCGGGTGTTGACGCACCTCGAGTACACCTCGACGAGGGTGGCGGACCGCGGCACGCGGACTTCTCCTGCATCAAGGCCGTGCTCGTCTCGTAACAGATCCATCACATCGGCGGCGTCTGCTGGATCGAGAAGCGAGAAGCCCGGCTGCAGCCCCAGCGGTTCCGCATGGCTGCTGATGAGTTGGTGCGCGACTGCGTGGAACGTGCCCCCACGAAGCCGTCGTCCGCACTCTCGGTGACCACTCAGGGCGGCCGCTCGGGCAAGCATGTCGTCTGCCGCACGCCGTGTGAAGGTCAACAGCAGGATCCTCTCTGGTGCCACCCCGCGCTCGAGCAGACGGGCCACCCGCGCCGTCAGCGTGCGTGTCTTGCCGGTGCCGGCGCCTGCCACGATCACAAGCGGGTCGTCGCCGTGGACGACCGCGGCCAGCTGAGCCTCGTCAAGGTTGGCATCCCATGCCGCGTCGTCGTACATACGTTCGATCCTAGTACTCGGCTCATACCAGGTGAGATACCCACCCAGGCCCGTCCAGGCCACTACCGTCAATGTCCGTGGAGCGGAAGTCCTCAAGGACGTCGTCGAGTTGCCGATAATTTTCTTCGTGGCCTCAGAAGACCGCAACGCGGAACGCGCCTCTACGCGTTTGTTGAAGGCCGCCCCCGGACCGGACGATTCACGGGACCTCGTCGAGCCCCTGATAGCAAGCGGCACCTCGGTGAGCACATCACTCCCCGCGCTCCCAGATTCACCAGCGAAGCTCAGTGCACGGGTGGGAGTCCCTGTGTTCGCAGCCCTTCTCGCTGCTGGTACGGCGGTCCTTCTCGTCTGGGGGCCGGTCGCGGGTCTCGGGCCCGTCCGGAGCCTGGGTGCCCAGCCTCTGGTCGCCGCCCTGCTGACGATCATGTTCGCGGCCGTGACGCTAGGGCCGGTCTCAGTGCATTACCGGGGTCACACCTATCTGTTCGTCTTGAGCGAAGTGCCGCTGCTGCTTGGGCTGGTGATCGCGGCGCCTGCGGTCCTCGTCATCTGTCGCGTGCTCGGGGAAGCGTTCGCTCTCGGCGCGGTCCGGCGGCAATCGCCGCTGAAGCTCGCCTTCAACCTTGCGTCCGAGACCATGTCATGTGTGGTCGCGATCATCGTGTACCGGGAGCTCCTCGGACAGTTCATCGTCACCGGTGGACCGCGCGTCGCGGTCCTTCCCATCGGTTGGGCGGCGGGAGCCCTGGCGCTCAGCGCGGCCTTCGTCTACGGCCACTTGGCGGTCACCGTCGTCGTTCGCCTCAATGGACACGCCCAGCAGCGCAAGTACGGGTTCGAGTTCACCACCGTCGCGCTGGTGCTCGTATCGAGCATCGCCCTCGCCCTGGTCGTCCTCGACGCGGCCTGGTGGGACACCTGGGCAATGCTCCCGCTCGTGACTGTCGGCGCCCTCATCGTGTTCGCNNTGGCCCCTACCTCGAGACCGCCGGAACTGCCTGGGCAGTGCTGGAGCAGGTGCAGTCGGTGATGCGGTCGAACCGGGCGGAGCTGTTCATCGTCGACGAGTGGCCCACGGTCCGCCACGTCTCCTTGAACGGAGAGGTCCGCTCATCGGTCGCAAGGACGATCGTCGACGGCTCATCGGTGATCGCCAGGGCGATCACCGACCAGCGGGCGAGCTTACGGCCGGGCGCGACCGGAAACCACAAACGGGAACCGGACGCCGACCCTCTCCTCGGCGAATTCCGGGACGCCATCGTTGTGCCGCTCGCCAGCGGAGAAAGGACCCTCGGAGCACTTGTCGCGCTCGACCGTGACGAGGGCTTCGACCCCTTCGACGACGATGACCTGAGGCTCTTCGAGGCGTTGGCTGCTCACGCAAGCACGACCCTGGAGCGGGCGCAGCTCATCGAGGAGCTTCGTCTCGAGGCCGCAAGCAAGTGGCACCAGGCGACCCACGACTTGCTGACCGGGCTGCCGAACCGGATCCTGTTCCTTGATCGCGCGGCGAACGCGCTCACAGAGACGGGCAGGGCGGCAGTCGCCTTGCTCGACCTCGACCGTTTCAAGGAANNGGCCGAGCGACGGTTGCCCGGCTCGGAGGCGACGAATTCGCGCTCGTCGTGCCGGACATCACCGGGCCCGAAGAGGCCCTGGGCATCGTGCGCGATCTGCTCGCGGCGATCTCCAAGCCGATGAACATAGATGGGATCGCCCTCGCGGTCACAGCTACGGCGGGAATCGCGCTCGCNNAAGCTCCTCCTCGGAGGCCACCTGGCGGAGGCCCTCTCCAGCGGCCAACAGCTGAGCGTGATGTACCAGCCGATCGCCGGCCTGGTCTCCGGAGAGGTGGTCCGTGTCGAGGCGCTGGCGCGCTGGTTCCATCCCGTGCACGGCCAGGTTCCAGCCGACGAGTTCATCGCGATCGCGGAGCAGATGGGCCTCATCAGCCAGGTCACCGACTTCGTGCTCACCAAAGCCTGTGACCAGGCAGCCCGATGGCGGCGAGATGGCCTCGACATCGGCCTGGCGATCAACATCTCCGGGCGCGACCTCTCGGATCGTTCCCTCGTCCGCAACATCACCGCGCATCTCGGGGCCAACGGACTTCCGGCGAGCTCGCTCACGCTCGAGATCACAGAGACCGAGGTCATGGCCGACATCGGCGAGGCGAGCGACGTGCTCGGCCAGCTCGCCGATCTCGGAGTGCGGATCGCCGTCGACGACTACGGGACCGGTTATTCGTCGCTCGCCTACCTGCACCGCCTGCCCGCCAACGAATTGAAGCTCGATCGCTCCTTCGTCGCCAACGTCGCCGCCGACCAGAGCAACTCGATCATCGTCCGTTCCTCCATCGCGATGGCGCACTCGCTGGGCCTGACCGTCGTCGCCGAAGGTGCCGAAGACGAGGTCACTTGTGCGATCCTCGCCGACGCCGGCTGCGACGCGGTCCAGGGCTACTACTTCTCGCCTCCGCTGGGCCATGAGGATCTGCTGCGTTGGTTTGCCACCCACCCGCGCCTCAGGTTCTC
>PLIM01000061.1:24500-49551 GCA_003139355.1 Acidimicrobiaceae bacterium
CGTGCTTGGTGTTGTCATTGTGCAGTAGCCCCCTCAACTGGGATGATTAACGAACGCGGGGGATTTGAGGGCACCGGTGACTCGGTGTGTCGCCCTCGTATCCCCCGACCGTGGTCCCTGCTTGCGAAGGGAGGTGGTCGACTTGGTCAGCTGTGGGCCCTTGTGGGGCTGAGTCGAGCGGCTTTAGCCGCTTGACCCCAAAACTGGAGCCGCTGTTGCTTTGACGTNNGTCAGCTTCGAGAGACGGGGCACCTCTCTCGTCGCCACGCCACACGGGCGGGCGTCGGATCGGCTGCGGGCTCGATGATCGCCAGCGTGAGTGCCGAACACGAGCAATGATGCACTGTGACCTCCGGGCAGCGCCGTGAGAAAAGTGAAGACAGTCCTCCTGCCGCGCGTCGGACCACGAAATCACTAGGGCGACGATTCAGCTACCTCTGGGCGACTTTTGCCGTGTCGAGCCTCGGCGACGGCTTCGGCTACGGAGCCGTCCCACTCCTTGCTCTGTTTGTGGACCCGCACCCGATTCCCGTGGCCGGGGTCGCGGCGGCCGACACGTTCCCGTGGCTCGTGCTGGCNNCACATCGATCTCTTGCTGCTCGTGGTCCTCGTGTTCGCCAACGGCGGGGCACGAGCCATCTACTACTCCGCCTCGCAGGCGACCGTGCCGGAACTGGTCGCGCCCCGCTCGTTCCCCCGTGCGAACGGGATCCTGAGCGGCACAGAGGCCGCCACCGAGCACCTCGGCGGGCCGATCCTCGGGACCCTCGCCTTCGCTGCGACCAAGGCCCTCCCCTTCTTCNNCATGGTTCGATCCTGGACGGCGTCCGCCAGCTCATAAAGGACCGCTCGCTGCGACTTCTCGTGACCCTGCTCGCGGCGTTGGCCGGCTTGCAGGGCCTTGTCATGGGCGTGCTCGTCATCACCGCGACCGTCGACTGGGGAGTGTCCAAGAGCCTGTACGGAGTGTTCCTGGCGGCTGGAGCCATGGGCAATGTCCCCGGTGCCCTGCTTGCGGACCGCCTCGCGACCCGGATCGGGAACATCCCGACTCTCATCGCCAGCGCGCTCGTGTCGGGGCTTGCCTATCTGGTCATGGCATCCGCGAAGGGCTGGCTGCTCGCCGGTGCCGCCTTTGCTGTGGTCAGCTTCGCCGTCTACGCCGGAAGCGTGATAGCGAACTCCCTTCGCCAGCGCCTCTCGCCCAGAGAGCTGATGGGGCGCGTCGGCTCGGCGTGGCGCGGCATCGTGTGGGGCGCGTTCCCGATCGGGTCGCTCATCGGAGGTGGGCTCGCGGACCTCGGGGGGCTGCGCCTGCCCCTGTTGGTCGCAGGCGTGGCTCAGTGCGTCATCGCGGTCGTTCTCGCAGGCCCGCTCACCGTCAGCCTCGCCGCCTCGGAGCGAGCCGAGCAGTCGGCCGATGGTGATCAGGCCGTCACGGCAGCTCTGGAGATCGAGGCGGCTCAGAGGTCCTCGGGGCGCCGCCTGCACGGCCGTCCCGGTCGCCTGCCCTTCCACTGGGGCCGCCGGTCGAGGACTGGGCGCCCCTAGCCATAGCGGCGGTGCCTGCGGTCCCGTGCCAAGAGAAACAGGGCCACCAGCACGATCAGCAGCCAAGGGCCACGCGTCCACCCGAACCACCAGAATCCCCTCGTGGCCGTGGCGGCGAACGAGAGGGCCCAGAAGGCCAGGACGGCGTACAGCACGACCCTCACAACCCGCGGTCGACGGCAGGGCGCCTGCTCGGGCGTCGCTTGCTCCGGGGTCACAATGCTGGGCAGGTCGACGAGGAGACCGGACAGGTCGGCCCGCGTCTTCGCGCTCATGGCCCGGTCCAGCCGCTCCTGGAACTCGGCGGCGTCCAGGCGCCCGTCGCCGTAGTGCTTGGAGAGCTGTTCGCCGATCTCGTTGCGCTCTGCGTCCGACACCCGCATGTTCGCGTTGTTGTCAGGCCTCGGCGACGGTCCCCAAGGGATGTCCCATCGCGATTGCATGTTCTTCCTTTCTCGGCCACGGGTGGAGCCGGCGGATCCGGCCACGGTCAGTGGTACCGGGCGTGGTTCAAGATGTCGGCGGCGATCGCGACGTCGGAGCCTTCTTCCGGGATCAACAGCCAGGCCGCAAAGTAGAGCGGGACGCCCGCACCGCCGAGAAACGACAGTGCAACGATCGCGATCCGCACAAGGGTCACGTCGAGGTCGAAGTAGACGGCAAGCCCCGCGGCCACGCCCCCCAACATCGCTCCGTCGCCCGATCTGCGGAGAAGCTGGGTCTCGGCAGGGTTCTTCTCTGTCATGGTGTTGTTCACGTAACGATCATCTGCCCGTTGGGACCCAATAGATATCGGGGACACCCCGGATCGGACCCCGAGAGCGTCCCGAACAGCTCAGGGTCTCACCCGATGGTGATGGTGCTGCCCAAGCGCGATCATCGATGTATCTCCGATCAGCTCGAGTCACGGCCACCGCGGTGGGAGGCACAACGGCCTCGTCGGGGCCCACATGGCGACCACCCGGGTGGCTACGGGCGAGTCCGGCGCCATTCCGGACGAGGCCCGTTCTGGCGAAGCCGGGAGGACCGGATCATCGCCGGCATTGCCGGCGGCCTCGCCGCGCGCCTCGGCAGGGACGTGACGGTCATCCGCATCGTCCTGGTGCTGTCGGCCCTGGTGAGTGGGCTCGGGGTCGCCTGTTATGTGCTGGCTTGGTTTGTGCTCCCGGCCGAGGGCTCGTCCGAGACGATCGCAGCGCGCGCCATCTCCGACCGGCAGGGGATCACGCTCGTGCTCGCCCTCGTACCGGTGCTGGTGCTCGTCCTGCTGGTTGCCTCGGTGCTGCACGCGGGCTTCCTGACATCTTGGGGGGTGCCACTTCTGATCAGCGCCGCCGGGCTGATCCTCGTGTACCGGAACGCCGAAGACGACGAGCGGGCGTGGCTGATCGACTCCACAAAGGCCTTGCTCCAGCTCGACGCCGAACCTCAAGCGTCGCGTCGCTCGTTCGTGGTCCGTCTCGTCGCCGGCTTGCTGTTGTTCGCGCTTGGCGTCTCGGTCATCGCCGACGGGGCCCTGAACCGGTCTTGGCTTCGGCCGCTCGGAGGGACGTTCCTCATGATTGCGGCGACCGTCGTCGTCCTGGGCCCCTGGTGGCTCAGGCTGGCACGCGATCTCGTGCGTGAGCGTCAGGCGCGCATCCGGGCCGAGGAACGCGCCGACATGGCAGCCCGGGTCCACGACTCGGTGCTGCAGACCCTGGCCATGATCCAGCGGTCCGCAGACCAGCCCCTGGAGGTCGCAAAGCTGGCCCGAACCCAAGAACGCGAGCTTCGCTCGTGGCTGTTCGAAGGGCGAACGCCGGGGTCGTTCGGGGCCGAAGGAGCCTCGACGCTCTCGGCCGGAGTCGAGCAGATCGAGTGCGAGGTCGAAGCCGCCCACGGGATCGCCGTCCATGCCGTCACCGTCGGCGACTCCCCGCTCGACGACGAGCTGCGCGCGCTCCTCGCGGCCGGCAGGGAGGCGACCGTGAACGCCGCCAAGTGGTCCGGAGCCACGACGGTGTCGATCTACCTCGAAGTCGAGCCCAAAGGTGTGTCGATGTTCGTGCGAGACCGCGGCTCCGGTTTCGACTCCGATGCCGTTGCCGGCGACCGCAAAGGGATCGCGGAGTCGATGCGCGCCAGGATGCAGCGCCACGGCGGCACCGTCGTCATCCGTTCCGTGCCCGGGGAAGGGACCGAGGTAGAGCTCAGCGTCCCGAGGCGCCCTGGTCGCGCATGAACCCGACCGGGCCTCCCAGGGTCTTCCTCGTCGACGACCACCACCTCTTCCGCGCGGGGGTCAAGAGCGAGCTCGGCGACTCGGTGCAAGTCGTCGGGGAGGCGGACGAAGTCCCAGCGGCGATCGAGCTGATCGCGGAGCGGCTCCCTGACGTAGTGCTGCTCGACGTCCACATGCCGGGCGGAGGCGGCAAGGCGGTGATCGACGCCGTCAAGGCCAGTCATCCCACGGTCCGCTTCCTGGCCCTGTCGGTGTCCGACGCACCCGAGGACGTGATCGCCGTCATCCGGGCCGGAGCCCGCGGGTACGTGACCAAGACCATCTCGGGGCCCGAGCTCGTCGACGCGGTCCTGCGTGTGGCGGGCGGTGACGCGGTCTTCTCGCCGCGTCTGGCCGGGTTCGTGCTGGACGCGTTCGCCTCCATGCCACCGGGCAGCGAGCCACCGGGGCCGCTCGATCCCGAGCTCGACCACCTCACGCCGCGCGAGCGTGAGGTCCTGCGTCTCATCGCCCGCGGCTACACCTACAAGGAGATCGCCCGGGAGCTCACCATCTCGGTCAAGACGGTCGAGAGCCACGTCTCGGCCGTGCTGCGCAAGCTCCAGCTGTCGACGCGCCACCAGCTGACAAGATGGGCGACGGAGCGGCGCCTGATCTGAACCGCCACCGGCGACCGGCGTTGGCCGCGATGTGGGCCGCCGCGCAAGCTAGCGTGACCTGCACGCCACGGACCTTCCGCACGATCATCGAGCCGTTCCGCATTCACGCGGTGGAACCGCTCCGGATGACGACCCCCGAAGAGCGCGCTGCCGCCATCCGGGAAGCCGGCTACAACCTTTTCAACCTCTCTGCGCGAGATGTGCTCATCGACCTGTTGACCGATTCGGGCACGGGCGCGATGAGCCGTGACCAGTGGGCGGCGATCCAGCACGGCGACGAGTCCTATGCCGGCTCGCCCTCGTGGTTCATCTTCCGTGACGCCGTCACCGAGTTGTTCCCGTTCCGCCATGTGATACCCACCCATCAAGGCCGCGCCGCCGAGCGGATCCTCTTCTCGGTTATGGGGGGCCCCGGACAGGTCGTGCCGAGCAACACCCACTTCGACACGACACGGGCCAACGTCGAGTTCACCGGTGCCGAGGCGGTCGACCTGGTCACCGCCGAGGGACGCGACCTGACGAGCATGTATCCGTTCAAGGGGAACCTCGATGTCGCTGCGCTCGACGAGCTCATCAGAGCTCGCGGGCGCGAACACGTGCCGGTGGTGATGGTCACCGTCACCAACAACTCGGCCGGTGGTCAACCAGTCAGCCTGGCGAACCTGCACGAGGTGCGAGCCGTCTGCGACCGCCACGGCGTCCCGTTGTTCCTGGACGCCTGCCGTTTCGCCGAGAACGCGTGGTTCATCCGTGAGCGCGAGGAGGGTCAAGCCGGGCGCGAGGTCGCCGACATCGTGCGTGAGATGGCTTCACTCGCCGATGGGATGACGATGAGCGCCAAGAAGGACCCGCTCGCCAATATCGGCGGCTGGCTGGCGTGCAACGACGACGCACTCGCCGAGTCGTTCCGGAACATGTTGATCCTCACCGAAGGCTTCCCCACCTACGGCGGGCTCGCCGGTCGGGACCTCGAGGCCATCGCGCAGGGGATCCGGGAGGCCGTCTCGCACGACTACCTGCGTTACCGGATCCAATCGACGGCATACCTGGGCGAGGCCCTGCAGCGGACCGGTATCCCGGTCGTCATGCCGATCGGTGGCCACGCCGTCTACCTCGACGCTCGTGGGCTCCTCCCCCATATCCCTCCGCTGCAGTACCCGGGTCAGTCGCTCTCGGTGGCGCTTTACGAGGCCGGCGGCATCCGCAGCGGCGAGATCGGCACCGTGATGTTCGGCCTCCAGAGCGATGGCACCGAGCAGGCGGCGACGATGGACCTCGTGCGGCTGGCCATCCCGAGGCGCACCTACACCCAGAGCCACATCGACTACGTCATCGAGGTATGCCAGGCGGTCGCCGAGGAGGCCTCCGGCCTTCGTGGCTACCGGATCACCGAGCAGGCGCCTCAGCTGCGCCACTTCACGGCCCGTTTCGAACCTCTGCGCTGACCCGGCCAGCGGGCTCAAACGACCCAGCAGCCGGCCGCGCGACAATGGAAGCCGATCGGGGCCGCTCCACATCTATGCGAACGGCGAGTCGCTACTGCAGACGACGACCAGTACCTTCTCCTCCCTCTCGGGGGTGCGCTACGTCGTGGGTTACCAGTCCCAGGCTCGGGGGCACCCTCAGGGTCGTCAGCAGCTGACGACCCCAACCGCCGGCATGTGGTCAGCCCATGGTCTTGGCGCCGTCCAGGGACTCCCGGATGATGTCGGCGTGGCCGGCGTGCTGGGCCGTCTCGGCAACGATGTGCAGCAGCACCTGGCGGGCGGACCAACGGGCACCTGGCTTGTACCAAGGGGCGTCGGGCAGAGGCTGCGAGGCGTCGAGGGAGGGCAACGAGGCCACGAGGCCGTCGGTCCGGCGAGCCACCTCGTCGTAGTTCTCGAGCAGGCCCGCCAGCGTCTCTCCCTCCAGCATGTGAAAGCCAGCTGCGTGTGACTTCATGGCCGCCTCGTCGCCGGATCCGATGGCGACGGGTCCCCGCACGATGAAGTCGGCCCAGCGCTGCTCGGCCCGGGTCACGTGCTTGATCAGGCCACCGAGGCAGAGCTCACTGACGGTGGTGCGCTGGCGTGCCTGTTCGTCGGTGAGATCCCTGACGGTGTGGCGCAGGAAGGACCGATGGGTGGACAGCGTCTCCAGAAAGTCGGCCCGCTCCCGGTCCTCGGCAACTTTCTCGGTTTTCATGGTTCCCTACCGTAGCCACCGGTTCACCAGGCGATACGGTCGGGTGGCCCCGTCAGGCGTCGACGTCCTTGAGCTCGCGCCAGCGGAAGCAGCTCGTCACGTGATCCATGACCAGGCCGGTCGCCTGAAGGTGGGCGTAGCAGACAACCGGCCCCAGAAACGTGAATCCCCGTCGCCGCAGGTCTCCGCTCACTTGCTTCGACAGCGGCGTCTCGGCCGGGATCTCCGAGTCTGCACCCCAGGTGTTGACTATCGGCACGCCATTGACAAAGTCCCAGATGTAGCTGTCGAAGGTGCCGAACTCCCGCTGGATCTCGAGAAACGCCCGGGCATTTCCGATCGCGCTCTCCACCTTGCGACGGTTGCGGATGATGCCGGGATCACCGAGAAGTCGCTCGACGTCGGTCGACCCGAGCCGGGCGAGCGCGTCGGGGTCGAAATCGCAGAAAGCTCGCCGATACCCGCCCCGGCGTTTGAGGATCGTGACCCAGCTCAAGCCGGCCTGCGCCGACTCGAGGATCAGGAACTCGAAATGCCGGCGATCGTCGTGCACCGGCACGCCCCACTCCTGGTCGTGATAGGGCTGCAGGAGCGTACCGGACGCCCAGCGGCAGCGCGTGGGTTCCGGAGAGGTCGCGGCATCCGGCTCAACTTCGTGCATCGCCGAGTTGTAACAGACCTTTGCCAATGCGTTCAAAGCAGGCGGAGCTGCTCATTCGACGAACGCACGCGCTGGGCCCGGCCCCGGAGGATCTGTTTCTCACCGGCACTCGCGGCTCGCGCGGCCGGCGCTGCGGGCGAGCAGCGCCCCGCAGAGCGGCGCCCGGCAGAGCGGCGCCCGGCGGAGCGGCGCCCGGCGGATTCCTCTACCGCTCGCACGACATCGGCGATGCGCTGTTGTTCGGCTCGCGGCTGGTAGGAGCCTTTGCGAAAACGTTCTACACAAGGGGCTACGAGCTCGGGCCGAGCTCTGCTGAGCCACCCGAGGTAATGCTCACGGACCCCGGGACGCAGATGGAGGGCGGAAGGTGTCACCGAGACCGCCCCTGCCTCGAGGCACGCCTGGGTCACCGCTCGCAACTGGTCGTCGGAGTCCGACAACCCAGGTAAGACCGGTGCGATCAGCACGCCGCAACGCACGCCTGCCTCGTTCAGCCGCGCGACGGCCTCCAAACGCTTTTCCGGGGAGGGCGCCCCTGGTTCGGTGAGCCGCCACACGTCGCGGTCGATGGTGCCGATCGAGAGGGCGAGCCTGACGCGCATACGCCTCGCGGCCTCCACAAGCAATGCCAGGTCTCGCAGGACCAGCGTCGACTTCGTCAGGATGCTGAAGGAGTTGCGGGCATCTGCGAGCACTCCGACGATGCCCTGGGTAAGGTGGTACCTGCCCTCGGCCTTCTGGTAGGGATCGGTGTTGGTCCCCATGGCGATGGGGTCGCCCTGCCATCGAGGCGATCGCAGCTCGGCGCGGAGCCGGTCGACGGCATTGACCTTGACGACGATCTTGCGATCGAAGTCTTCGCCCGTTCCGAACCCGAGGTATGCGTGCGTCGGCCTCGCAAAACAGTAGGTGCACGCGTGGCTGCATCCCCGGTAGGCGTTGAGCGTGTAGCCGAACGGCATCCTGGAGGCCACCGGCACCTTGTTGATGATGGCCCGTGCATTGACTTGGAAGAACTCCATACCACGGTATTCCCCGGTGCCCACGTGGCGCTCGCCGAGAGCCGACTGCGGAAACAGCATTCCGGACTCCTCCTGCCAGGCGAGGCGCCACCGGAGCTGGCCCGGTTCCCCCTGCTCGCCCATCGCGACAGCTTATCGAACATACGTACGCCTCGGTGAATCCGCCCCGCGTCGCCGAGTTGGCCATAGGGTGGCTACGTGGCCCGAGTACCGGCGGCTGTCACAGCCATCACCGATCCGAGCGAGCGCGAGCTCGTTCAACGTGCGTTCGAGGTGTCTTTCAAGGCGTACGCGCCGAGTTCCAAGTTCCACGTCGGCGCGGCCGTGAGGACGACGAAGGGCACCTACGTGGGCTGCAACGTCGAGAACGGGAGCTACGGGCTGACATCGTGCGCAGAACGCAACGCCGTGTTTGCCGCGATCACAGCCGAGGGCGGCAAGACCCGGATCGAGGCGGTGGCTGTGTACGCTCGATCACCCGGCAAGAAGGTGAAGACAGCATCACCGTGTGGCGCGTGTCGTCAGGTGCTCGCCGAGTTCGGGCGCCACGCGGTCGTCACGTTTCTCGAAAACGGGCGGTTCCGCTCGATGACGCTGGACGAGCTGCTACCCGCCGCCTTCGAGTTGTACTGAGGCCGACCCAGAGCCCGAAGGCCGACGAGACCTGGGAGACGGTCGCTGCGAGCTCGGCAATCCGCTCGCTGAGCTCGGGCCAGGACTACCTGATCTTGCTGAGGTCGAGGGTCACGACCCGGCTCCTTTGTTCAGAGAAGGCCCTCGGCCTGCAGCACGGGGACGGTGGCAGCAAAGGCCTCGACGGTCTGTCCGAGATCGCGTTCGCAGTGCGCAGTGCTCACGAAACCCGACCCGTGGAACAGCTGCACGCCCCCGAGGAGCATGCCGCAGTGCAACTCGGAGGAGAGCAACGGCCCGAGCCCGGCTTTGAGCTCGGACAACGGGAGCGATTCCGGCTCACCCTCGTGACCGAGCAGGAGGTGGAACGTCGAGGACTCGCCGTAGGCGCGGCCCGCAACGCCACAGCGGTCCAGCACTGCGCTGAGCTCGCGCCGGAGCTCGGCAGCGAGTCGCGCTGCGCTGTCCTGGGCCTCGCCCGAGGCGACCTGGCGAAGGGTGACGATCCCGGCGGCGGCCGCAACCGGGTGCGCGTTGTGCGTGCCAGGATGCGTGACCCGGCGGGGATCGCCGCGGGACAGCGCCAGAGCGCCGAGCAGGTCGGCGCGGCCGCACACCGCTCCCCCGGGCATGCCGCCGGCGAGGATCTTCCCGAGCGCGGTGAGGTCCGGTTGCACGCCGACAACTTGCTGGACCCCGCCTGGAGACCACCGGAACCCGGACACGACTTCGTCGAAGATGAGAACGGTGCCCGACTCGAGCGTCAGACGCCGCACCTCCTCGAGGAAACCCGCCGGCAAGGGCACCATCCCACACGCCGCCCCAGACGCCTCGAGGATGAGCGCGGCGACGTCGCCGTCGGCAAGGACCTCTCGGACCGCTTCGGCCTCCGCCGGGATCACGACCACGTCGGCTTGGAGAGCGGGTGGGATACCGGCCGTGTCGGGCCCGTTGAAAGGCGGATCGGTGCCGAACGCGACCTGTCCGCCCCAACCGTGGAAGTGACCGGCAAGCTTGGCGATCCTCGGACGACCCGTCGCCGCGCGCGCCAGGCGCAGCGCCAGCATGCACGCCTCGGTTCCACTCGAGGTGAAGCACACCTGCTCGGCAGAGGGCACCAGGGCGACGACTGCCTCGGCCCACTCACATTCGAGCTCGTTGCTGGCCCCCGCGTGCAGGAAACGGCCCGCCTGCTCCTGAATCGCTGCGACCACTTCTGCGTTGGAATGCCCGAGAAGCAACGCTCCATGACCCATGACGTAGCAAACGATCTCGTGCCCATCGAGGTCCCACTTCCGCGAACCCGCGGCTGTGGCCACGGCGACCGAGAACGGGTCCGCTCGCCGGACGTCGTGAGTGACGCCGGCTGGAAGCGACCGGCGCGCCCGCGTGCTCAGCGCCCCGGAGCGAGGGTTCTCCCTCGCCCATCGCGCCGCTAGCCGCCCGACGACCGCGGGCTCAGAGCTACTCAGCGTCGTGGCAGACGGCTTCCACGTTGTTCCCGTCGGGATCGCGCACGAACGCCGCGTAGTAGTGCTCGTGGTACTCGGGCCACGCACGCGGCTCGTGGAGCACGGGGGCGCCGAGAGACACGGCCGCATCGAAGAAGGCCCTCACGCCGGCCCGGTCCTTCGCCCTGAACGCGACGTGGACCTCACGATTCGGCTCGCCGGAAACCAGCGGGCCCACCCAGAATTCCGGCTTTCCCTCGAGCCCGTAGCCGATGACCTCGCCGAAATCCATCACCCGGCTGGCGCCGAGCGGAGCAAGGACACCGTCGTAGAACAGGGAGGCTGAGCTCGGGTCCGCGCACTGAACAGACAGATGATCCAACATGACCCGGATCATACGGCCATGGCCCCAGTGTCGTCAGCGCCTTCGAGGGCTGTGTGACCAACGCTCGGTGCGCGAGACTTCGTGGTTCAGATGGCTGCTCGACTCAGGCACTCTTTCTCTCGCGCAATGGCCGACCAGGCGGACTTTTCGGTCGTCGTCCTCGCTGGTCCCCTCGAGGCCGCACGCCGCCGGGGCGCGACCAGCACGCTGTTCCTCGTCGATATCGACAACTTCCACGTCCTCAACAACGGCCTTGGACGCGCCCTCGGCGACGGGGTGCTGAGGGTCGTCGCCCAACGGCTGGAGCAGAGCGTTCAGAACCTCGGGGACTGCCTTGTGTGCGGTGGCGACAGGTTCATGGTGCTGGTCAGCGGGACCACGGCAACACCGCCGATCGACGCCATCGCCGACCGGTTGATCGACGCTGTGCGCATGCCGATTCGCCTCGAGGAAGGCGAGGCGGCGCCCTTGGTGGTCTCAGCCAGTGTCGGAAGTGTCCTCGACGACGGGGCAGGCGTCGACGAGCTCGTCCGTTGCGCCGATATCGCTCTCCACCAGGCCAAGACCAAGGGACTGAACGGCCACGTCAGGTTCCAGCCGGCGATGCGAGACGCCGCTGAGGCGGCGGCACACCTCGAACGCGATCTGCGGGAGGCGCTCGACACCGAGCTGTTGTTCCTCTCTTACCTGCCGGGCGTGGACATCGCCTCCGGTCGCGTGACCAGGGCGGAAGCGTTGCTCCGCTGGCGACACCCCGAGCGCGGGGTCATCCCTGCCAGCGAGTTCGTGCCACTCCTCGAACAGAGCGGAACGATCGTCGAGGTCGGTAGCTGGGTCCTTCAGGAGGCCTGCATGCAGGCCGCAGCCTGGCAGCGACGCGGGATGAGCATCGCAATCCACGTGAATCTCTCAGCACGCCAGCTGGGCGCGGAGGTCCTCCTCGGGGATCTGCGCGATACCCTCAGGACGAGTCGACTCAACCCAGCCCGTCTCGTGCTCGAGGTCGCCGAGGCCACTATCGCAAGAGACACGGCCGCCATCGCAGAACGCCTCGCTGAGTTCAAGGCTCTCGGTGTCCATATCGCCATGGACAGCTTCGGAGCCGCCTACGCCACTTTGAACCAGTTGAAGCTCCTCCCGCTCGACATCGTCGAGTTCGACCGCTCCTTGATCGCAGACCTCGGCAAGCAGGACTCGGCCGCCTCCCTGATCCGCCTTCTCGTGCAGATCGCTGACAGGCTAGGGCTGGGGACCCTCGCCGCGGGCGTCGAGGACGAGTGCCAGCTCGAAGAGCTCCGCGATGCCGGCTGCGCAGGAGCGCTCGGCTATCTGTACTCCCAGCCGGTGGATTCCGATGCCCTGGACAGGCTCTTCCGGGACTTCGAGGCGCAGACCCCGACCGCGTGGTCCGCTGCAGGAGGCGGGAGCCTCGTCGATGAGGACGAGGCCGTCGAGGACGAAGTCGTCGATGCAGACCAGGCGGTGGAAACCCGATGACCCGTCAAGCTCGACCGAGCGGCTCGAGCGAGCCTCGAGGCGGGCCACGCCAGATGGACATGGTGAGCCTCATCTGCTCGAAACGGGACGGCCGCGAGCTCACAGACGCCGAGATCGACTGGGTCATCGGTGCTTACGTCGATGGCGCGGTCGCGGACGAGCAGGTCGCCGCCTTCTTGATGGCGGTCTTCTGGCGTGGCTTGTCGGTCGCCGAGCTGTCCAGGTGGACGAGCGCGATCATCGCCTCAGGAGAGCGGATGGACCTCTCCGGCCTGTCGCGACCCACGGTCGACAAGCACTCGACGGGTGGCGTAGGCGACAAGGTGTCGCTCGTCCTGGCTCCCCTCGTGGCAGCCTGCGGAGCCGCAGTGCCACAGCTGTCGGGACGAGGGCTCGGCCACACGGGTGGCACCCTCGACAAGCTGGAGGCAATACCGGGATGGCGCTCGGAGCTCTCCAACCGCGAGATACTCGCCCAGCTCGAGGAGGTCGGCTGCGTCATCTGCGCGGCCGGCGCCGGCCTTGCCCCGGCGGACCGCAAGCTCTACGCGCTGCGCGACGTGACCGGGACCGTGGAGTCGATCCCGCTCATCGCCGGGTCGATCATGTCGAAGAAGATCGCCGAGGGGACCCAGTCACTCGTCTTGGACGTGAAGGTCGGCTCGGGTGCGTTCATGGCCGACCGGGGCCGGGCCACCGAGCTTGCCCGGACGATGGTTCGCCTCGGCCGTGACCACGGGCTCAGGGTGACGGCGCTGCTGAGCGCGATGGACGCTCCCCTCGGGCGAGCGGTCGGCAACGCGCTCGAGGTCGCCGAGTCCGTAGAGGCGCTCTCGGGAGGCGGTTCGCCCGATCTCGTGGAGCTCACACTCGCGCTCGCACGAGAGATGCTCGCCCTGGCCGGGATCCGGGCCGATCCCGCCGTTGCACTCCGGGACGGCTCGGCCCTGGAGCGGTACCGGGCCATGGTCGTAGCCCAGGGAGGCGACCCCGACGCTCCCCTGCCTCGCGCGGCCCATGTCGAGATCGTGACCGCCGACCGTTCGGGCATCGTCGGGCGGCTCGATGCCCGGGCGGTCGGGGCCGCAGCGTGGCGCCTCGGGGCCGGAAGGGCACGCAAGGAGGATCCCGTGAGCGCCACCGCGGGCGTCGTGTGCCACGTGAAGCCTGGTGACGAGGTGGCCGAGGGTCAGCGCCTCCTCGAGCTTCACACCGATCAATCCGAGCGTCTCGACTGGGCGCGTGAGGCGCTCAAGGGCGCGATCTCCATAGGCGAGCAGTCCACACTGCCCGGGCCAGTTGTGCTAGAGGTGATCGCGTGAGCGTCAGGCTTGGGCTCGACCAGATCCGCAGCGCGCCGAAAGTGCTCCTCCACGATCACCTCGACGGCGGCCTGCGGCCGGCAACGGTGGTGGAGCTCGCCGCCGAACAGGGCTACCGGGAGCTGCCGACGACCGATCCGCAGGAGCTCGCGGCGTGGTTCGTGTCGGCTGCGCCCCGACACGACCTGGTGCGCTACCTGGCGGGCTTCGCCCACACCGTCGGCGTGATGCAGACTTGCGAGGCGCTCGAGCGCGTCGCGACCGAGTGCGTCGAGGACCTGATCGAGGACGGGGTCGTCTACGCCGAGGTGCGCTTTGCCCCCGAGCTTCATACCGAGCGCGGCCTGACGACCGAGCAAGTGGTCGAGTCGGTGCTCGCGGGCTTCGACGGCGCGACGGCGCGTGCCGCCGTGGCAGGGCGGCCGATCACCGTCCGCACTCTGCTCACGGCCATGCGCACCGCAGCCCGTTCACGCGAGATCGCCGAGCTCGCAGTGAGGTACCGGGACGCCGGGGTGGTCGGCTTCGATGTCGCGGGCCCCGAGGCCGGCTATCCGCCGACAGCTCACCTCGATGCCTTCCACCTCGTGCAGCGCGAGAACTTCCATGCCACCGTGCATGCTGGCGAGGCGTTCGGCCTCCCCTCTATCTGGCAGGCGATCCAGTGGTGCAACGCCGAACGGCTCGGCCACGGGGTTCGCATCGTCGACGACATCGTCGTCGGCCCCGACGGTGGCGCCTCGCTCGGCCGGCTGGCGAGCTACGTGAGGGACCGGCGGATACCGCTCGAGATGTGCCCTACCTCGAACGTGCACACCGGGGCGGTGCCTTCGCTCGCCGATCATCCGATCGGGCTACTGCGCCGCCTCAGGTTCAGGGTCACGGTGAACACGGACAACCGCCTGATGAGCGGCATCAGCCTCTCCTCGGAGCTGGCAGGGCTGGTCGAGACCTTCGACTGGTCGTGGAGGGACATCAACTGGCTCACGATCAACGCGATGAAGAGCGCCTTTTGCCCCTTCGAAGAGAGGCTGGCGTTGATCGACGGCCGGATCAAGCCGGGTTTCGCCGCGCTCGACCCTGATTGCACCCGAGCAAGGCCCTCGCAGGAGACGTACATAGCTCACGGTTCGCTCGCCGACGAGCCCTTGATCGACTGACAACGCGCCGCGACCTCGTCCTTGAGCGGGCGCAGGAGACGGTCGGCCCGGCGCCGTGCCTCGGCCAGGCGCCCGAGTGGCACCGGCCCGGTGACGACCTCGAAGTAGCCCTTCAGTTTCGGCTCCGTACCGCTCGGTCGCAGCACCACGCGAGCCCCCTGCTCGAGCCGGAGAACGAGGGCATCGGTGGGGGGAAGCTCCCCGTTGCCATCCGAGAGGTCCACGAGCTCGGTCACGGCCAGGCCGGCGAGGGCCGCGGGCGGGTCCCTGCGCCAGCGGCTGACGATCTCGGCCATCTCGTCTTGAGCGGTCGGACCCGCAAGCCGCAGCGACCACTGCGCGGTCAAGTGCACACCGAAACGGGACGCGAGGCAGTCCAGCCGGCCGACCACCGATGTCCCCTGGGCCTTGGCGCGTGCCGCAAGCTCGGCGGCAACCAGTGCGGCCGACAGCCCGTCCTTGTCGGAGACGGCGTCTCCCACCTCGTAGCCGATCGCCTCCTCGTAACCGAAGACGAGCCGGAACCCGGGACGGCGCAACGCCGCTCTGGCGATCCACTTGAAGCCGGTGAGCGTCTCGACGTAAGCGACCCCGGCCGCTTCGGCCATCGCCGACAGCATCGTCGAGGAGACGATCGTCGTCGCCACCAGCCGGTCGGCACCAATGGTCGAGCTGAGCACGTGATCGGCGAGAAGCACACCGAGCTCGTCACCGGTCAGCACTCTCCACGCCCCGCTCGTCGGGTCCGGCACCGCGACAGCCAGGCGGTCGGCGTCGGGATCGTTCGCCAGGACGAGGTCCGCACCGAGCCGGGTCGCGTCCGCGAGCGCGAGGTCGAGCGCGCCGGGCTCCTCGGGGTTGGGAAAGGGCACCGTGGGAAAGTCCGGGTCGGGTGCGGCCTGAGCGGCGACAACAGACACCGGCCCGAAACCGGCTTCTTCCAAGAGACTCGGGAGAACCTCCCCTCCAACCCCGTGCAGCGGCGTGTACACGATCCGGAGTCGCCGCGCCCCCGCCGGGTCGAGAAGACTGAACGCGGCGCGCCGGTAAGCCCCGAGGAGCTCCGCCTCGTCGATGAGCTCGACAGGCGGGGCGGCGACCCGACCCGGCGACGTCATCGAGGTCGTCGGCGAATCGGTCGTTCTCGCCGCCACGATCCTCACCGCCTCGGAGATGCACGAGTCGTCCGGAGGTATCACCTGGGCGCCGTCTGCCATGTAGAGCTTGTAGCCGTTGTCGGATGCAGGGTTGTGGCTTGCGGTGATCATCACCCCCGCGGCCGCACCGAAGTGCTTGACGGCAAAGGCTGTCACGGGGGTCGGCAGTGGGCGGGAAACGACTCGGACACGTAGCCCTGCGGCGGCGGCGATCGTTGCGACGTCGCCGGCGAACTCGTCCGATCCGTGGCGGGCGTCGCGTCCCACGACAATTCCACGCCGCGCGGCCTCGGCGCCTTGGTCGAGCACCCACTGCGCCACGCCGGCCGTCGTCCTGCGAACGACCAGCCGGTTCATCCGGGCAGGGCCGGCACCGAGCGCGCCACGAAGCCCTGCAGTCCCGAACATGAGCGGGTGCTCGAACCGGGCCCGCACCTCGGCGCCGTCCCCGGCCTCGAGGAGTGCCGCTAGCTCCGTCCGGGTGGAGGGGTCAGGATCCGCCGCCATCCACGCCTCCGCCTCGGCGGCGAGGGCGGCGGAGACAGGCTCGGCCTTCTCGTGCCCGACCGTCACAGCCGCGTCAGCACGCCCGCCAGCAGCTCGACCAGGTAGGGCGCTGCCGCTGCACCGACAGCCAGCACATCCTCGTGATCGAGCGGAGTCGGGCTGACGCCCGCCGCCAGGTTGGTGACGAGCGAGATGCCCAGAACCGACGCCCCCAGGTGGTGGGCGGCGATCGCCTCGAGTGCCGTTGACATCCCCACCAGGTCCGCGCCCGTCCGCCGCAGCATCGCGACCTCGGCGGGCGTCTCGAAATGTGGACCTCCGAGGGCCGCGTAGACGCCTTCGGTGAGCGCGGGATCCACCTCTCCCGCCAGCGCACGCAGCTTTGCCGGGTACAGATCGGTGAGATCGACGAAACGCGCCCGGTAACCCGCCGGAGGCGCCGGGCCGCTGAGCGGCGAGGCTCCCATCAGGTTGAGGTGATCCCGGATCAGCACCGCCTGCCCAGGCTTCATGGCTGGATCGAGGCCGCCGGCGGCGTTCGTCAGGACAACGACCCGGGCACCGGCGATCACCGCGGTCCGGACCGGGTGGACCACCTCGGCCGGGGAACGGCCTTCGTAAAGGTGGGTGCGCCCGACGAACAAGAGGACCCGGTGGTCGCCCACTGTGAGCGAGCGCAGCTCACCGTGGTGGCCGGCAACCGTCGGCGTCGGGAATCCTGGGAAGTCACTGGCGGCCCGCTCGGCCTCTGCGGTCCCGAGCCCGTCGGCGACGCCCTGCCAGCCGGAACCGAGAACGATCGCCACGTCGTGGGGCGGAGCTCCCGCCCAGCGGTTCACCTCGGCGGCGGCCTCGGCTGCAAGTTCGAACGGGTCCCACGTGGCATTCGCGGCCGTCATTGAGCGAAAGGCTAGATCCGACACGCTTGCCCGGCACGCGTTACGGCGAGGTGCTCAGAGCCCGACGGGGTGCCACACGGTCTTTGTCTCCAGAAACGCCAGCATCCGACGCGGCGTGGGAGCCTCGGCCCAGTCGGGCTCGCACGCTTGTGGAAGCAGCACGCGTTTCACGTTGCTCACCGCGGCGCGCTCGAGCTCGACCACGAGCGAGGCCGGCGCGCCCGTCAGATCGAGTGCGTCGACGTCGCGATGGGCGGCGAGCACCGGCGCGAGCTCGGCTACCTGGCCGGTGAGCAGGTTCACGACGCCTCCGGGAAGGTCAGATGTGGCGAGCACCTCAGCAAGGGTGATGGCCGGCAGGGGCCTCGTCTCACTGGCAAGGAGCACGGCCGTGTTCCCAGTTGCGATCACTGGCGCAAGCACGCTCACCAGCCCCAGGAGCGAGGACGACTGCGGCGCGACCACTCCCACGACGCCGGTGGGCTCGGGCACGCTGAAGTTGAAGAACGGCCCGGCAACGGGATTGGAGGAGCCGGCAACTTGCGCCACCTTGTCCGACCAGCCGGCGTACCAGACCCAACGGTCGACTGCGGCATCGATGCTCGCCGCCGCCGCCTCCTGGCTCGTCCCCTCGCTCGAGCTGATCTCATCGGCGAACTGGGAACGCCGGCCGTCGAGCATCTCGGCGACACGGTAGAGGACCTGTCCCCGGTTGTACGCGGTTGCGCCGGACCAGCCGGCGAGTGCATTGCGCGCAGCAACGACGGCGTTGCGCAGGTCCTTTCGTGACCCAAGAGCCGCGTTGGCGAGGAAACTACCGTCCGAGGCCACCACGGCATAGGACCGACCGGACTCCGAACGCGGGAACGCCCCTCCGATGTAGAGCTTGTAGGTCTTGCGCACCACCAAGCGTTCGTCAGACATCGAGGTACGCCGCCAGCCCGTGCCGGCCGCCCTCCCTGCCGAAGCCCGACTCGCGATAGCCGCCGAAGGGGCTCGTGGGATCGAAGCGGTTGAAGGTGTTTGCCCAGACCACGCCCGCCCGCAGATGCTGAGCCATCCAGAGGATCCGGCTTCCCTTCTCTGTCCACACGCCTGCCGAGAGTCCGTACGTGGTGTTGTTCGCCTTTGCCACCGCCTCCTCGGGAGTGCGGAAGGTGAGGACGGAGAGCACCGGTCCGAAGATCTCCTCTCTGGCGATGCTCTGGGAGGGTGAGACGTTCGTGAACAGCGTTGGGGGGAACCAGTAACCGTGCGCCGGAAGAGCGCAGCTGGGTGACCAGCGCACGGCACCCTCGGCTTCTCCTTCCTCCACGAGGCTGCGGATCTTCTCGAGCTGGTCGGCGTTGTTGATGGCACCGAGGTCGGTGTTCTTGTCGAGCGGGTCGCCGACGCGAAGAGTCGACAGGCGACTCTTCAGCCGCTCGACAACGGTGTCTGCGATCGACTCTTGCACCAGTAGGCGGGAACCTGCACAGCAGACCTCACCCTGGTTGAAGAAGATGCCGTTGACGATGCCCTCGATCGCCTGGTCGAGGGCGGCGTCCTCAAAGACGATGTTCGCCGCCTTGCCACCGAGCTCGAGTGTCAAGTGCTTGCCCTTCCCGGCGAGCGCGCGCTGGAGATCCTTGCCGACCTCGGTCGAACCGGTGAAAGCCACCTTGTCGATCCCCGGGTGGGCAACAAGCGCCGCCCCGGCGACGGACCCGG
The DNA here is from genome assembly GCA_003139355.1 of Acidimicrobiaceae bacterium. GTDB lineage: Bacteria > Actinomycetota > Acidimicrobiia > Acidimicrobiales > Bog-793 > Fen-455. Next base: position 43,526 of record PLIM01000061.1, read on the forward strand.
CGCCGGTGAGAACGTTGACCACGCCAGGCGGCAGGTCGGCCTGCTGGATGATCTCGGCAAGCAAGAGGGCTGTCAACGGCGTCGTCGTTGCCGGCTTCAACACGCAGGTGTTGCCGGCCGCGAGCGCTGGTGCAAGCTTCCATGCCGCCATCATCAACGGGAAGTTCCAGGGAATGACCTGACCGGCGACTCCAATGGGGGCTGGATTGGGCCCGAAACCCGCGTGCTCGAGCTTGTCCGCCCAGCCCGCGTAGTAGAAGAAGTGAGCTGCCGCCAACGGGACGTCGACGTCGCGCGATTCGCGAATCGGCTTGCCGTTGTCGAGGCTTTCCAGAACGGCGAGCTCGCGCGACCGCTCCTGAATGATGCGCGCGATTCGGAAGAGGTACTTCGCCCGCTCAGCACCCGCCATCGGGCCCCAGACAGTCTTCTGGGCGCGCCCGGCCACTTCCACGGCCCGATCGACGTCGCGAAGGCCGGCGGCGGCAATTTCCGCGAGCACCTCCTCGGTGGCGGGGTTCTCCGTCCTGTAGCTATCGCCGTCGACCGGCTCGACGAAGGCGCCACCGATGAACAGGCCGTAAGAAGACTGCAGGTGCACGATGGAACGGGACTCAGGCGCTGGGGAGTATTCCCAGACCACGTGCTCAGGCTGGTCGGTTCGGTAGGTCTTGCTCATTCGAAGCTGAAGTCCTCCCTCCCTGCGTAGGCGCCGCTCAGCTGCTTGGAGCGCTGCATCAGCAAGTCGTTGAGAAGGCTCGACGCCCCGAAGCGGAACAGGGACGGGTCCAGCCAGGCCTCGCCGACGGTCTCGTTCACGATGACCAGGTACCTGAGGGCATCTTTCGCGCTGCGGATGCCACCGGCAACCTTCACGCCGACGAGCGCGCCGGTGAGCCCGGCGAAGTCTCGCACGGCCTCCAGCATCACGAGCGCGACAGGTAGCGTCGCCGCCGGGCTGACCTTGCCCGTAGAGGTCTTGATGAAATCGGCGCCACCCACCATCGCAAGGTAGCTGGCCCGGCGCACGTTGTCATAGGTGGCCAGTTCCCCCGTCTCGAGGATGACCTTGAGGTGCGCCTGCCCACAAGCCTCCTTCACGGCCTGCACCTCCTCGAGGACCAGACCGTACCGGCCGCTCAGGAACGCTCCCCGGTCGATGACCATGTCGATCTCGTCGGCACCGCCCACAACGGCGTCTCGCACGTCGGCGAGCTTGACTGCGATCGAGGCCCGCCCCGAGGGGAAGGCCGTCGCCACCGATGCCACCGCCACGCTGCTACCTGCCAGCGCCCGCTTGGCGACGGGCACGAGGTCGGGGTAGATGCACACGGCGGCGACCGGGGGCACGGCCGCGTCGGCGGGGTCAGGTCGGCGCGCCTTGGCGCACAGGCTCATGACCTTCCCAGGGGTGTCGGCTCCCTCGAGGGTCGTGAGGTCGATCATGCGCACCGCCATCTCGAGGCCCCACAGCTTGGAGGATGTCTTGATCGATCGGGTGGCCAGCGACGCCGCCCTCGCCTCGGCGCCGACCTGGTCGACCCCGGGCAGGCCGTGCAGGAAACGGCGCAGGTCCGCTTCCGAGCGTCCCACCTCCGCGAGCACCTCACCGACAGCGGGGCTGCCCGCACCGACAGCGCCCCCGAGCGGCCGAGGAGTGCGCTGGAGCTCGAGCCGGCCAGGCGGCCCCGAACGACCCGGCACAGTCGTCATTGCCTCGCTGTCCATTCGCCTACCTCTCGGGTCGGTGCGAGATCGAGCCTATCCTGCGGCCGCCGCGCATTGAACGCCTGGTCCAGGCAGGACGCGCCCGTTGATGCAGTAGGTCGATCGAAGTCGAGCGGTTAGAGGAGAATGCCGAGATGGCGAGATCAAACACGACGAGCTTCGGAGTCCGCTCCGAGGTCGGACAGCTCCGCCAGGCCATAGTTCACCGGCCGGGGCTCGAGCTTTCGCGACTCACCCCGCAGAACATCGGTGAGCTGCTCTTCGATGGCGTGCTCTGGGTGACGAGAGCCAAGCAAGAGCACGACGCGTTCGTCGAATCCCTCCAGGACAAGGGGGTCCGCGTGCACTACTTCGCGCAGCTGCTCGCCGATGTCCTCGAGATCAGCGAGGGTCGCGCTTTCGTGCTCGATCGCATTTGCACCGCGGAGATCCTCGGACCAACGCTCGTCGATCCACTTCGCAAGCTCTTCGAGGATCTCGATGGCGAAAGCCTCGCAACGTTCCTCGTCGGAGGTGTCCTCAAGGGCGACCTGCACCCGATCAGGGCGAACAGCTTGAAGTGGGAAACGCTTCATGCCGATGACTTCCTGCTCGCGCCCTTGCCGAACCACCTCTTCCAACGGGACAACTCCTGTTGGATCTATGGCGGTGTGTCGATCAACCCGATGGCGAAGCTGGCACGCCAACGCGAGACGCTGCACAGCCGGGCCATCTACAGGTACCACCCGATGTTTGCCAATGCGGACTTCGTCACCTACTACGGCGACGACGACCTGAACCACCTTCCCGCCTCGGTAGAAGGCGGTGATGTTCATGTGATCGGCAACGGCACGGTGATGATCGGGATGGGCGAACGCACGACCCCGATGGGCGCCGAGATCCTCACCAAGCGACTGTTCGCTTCCGGGCAGGCACACACCGTCATCGCAGTCGAGCTGCCCAAGTCCCGTTCGATGATGCACCTCGACACCGCCATGACGATGATCGACCACACCACCTTCGTCCTCTACCCGTACTTCGACCGGCAGGTCCGCTCCTGGACGATCACACCCGGCGAGGCCGGCGACTTCAATGTCTCGCGCAACCACAACCTTTCGGAAACGCTCGCGACAGCGCTCGGCGTCGACCAGGTGACCATCCTTGCCATCGACGAGGACATCCGGGCAGCGGAGGGTGAGCAATGGGACGACGGGACGAATTACTTCGCTGTGGCCCCTGGGGTCGTCTTCGGCTACGACCGCAACGTCGCGACAAACACGATGCTGAGGAGGAACGGGATCGAGGTTTTGACCGTCTCTGGGGGCGAGCTGGGGCGCGGGCGCGGTGGGCCGCGTTGCATGACGTGCCCGATCGAGCGCGACCCCGCTTAGAACGAGAGCCGCCGCGACCCTCACCGCCGCTCCGGCGCCTCCGACGCTGCGTCGAGGTCGGTCGCAGTGAACACAGCGCTCACGGTGAGGCCGGCGACGGCGGGACCTTCGGCGAGCTTGGCGGTCCCGTGGGGCTTCGCCGCCTTGGGAGCGAAGACGGCCTCGAGCCCTGTCGCGGCTGAGAGCGCAATCGCGATCGGGACACCTCCGAGTTCGAGGCCTGCGAGAACCTCCGTGCCGGGAAAATGGGCGGGGCGGCTTCAGCCACGACTTCCTGTGGTAACTCCGGCTCAGCCTCGAACAGATACTTGTCGAAGTATTAATTGGTGATCTGGCCCGGGCGGAGAGTGAACATGCCTTCGAGGCGGCAGTGGTTGATGCGGGCGGCGAGCGTCTGTCTGTCGACTGCCGCCAGTCTGGTGCGATGGCTTGAAGGGCGGTGGCAGCCTCTCCCGCTAAGCGACGATCACGACGTGATCTGCAACCTCTTCACAAACTGGCCGATGAACCAACGCCATCACTGGTCCATTGCAGGCGCGGGACTCAACATGACCACCTGCCGACAAAGTGAGGATGCGTGCTCTCGGTGATCGGCACGAGCATTGGTGAATGCCGAGAATCGGGCCGCCCTGAGCTTTCGAGTGTTGCCCCAGTTCAACAGAGCAGACCCTCCTTGAACATAGATCGACGATCCTTGAGTCTTGTGGCTGAGCCATCGCGTGCCAAGGCCTACAGGTCCCAGCCTGTCGTTCAGCCACCAGAAAAAGTGAGGGTGCTGTGATCGCTCTGACGGGGTTGGCGGATGAAACAAACTGGGTCGGCTTCCCGAAAACACAGTGCAAGCACGGGGCTCACCTATTGTCGCGGGTGACTGGAAGAGTCGGGTGGGTGAAACCTTGAAAGGCTCTGAGAACGTGAAACCGTCGCGAAAATTGGCATCCGCTCTGCGTGTCGCCTCGATTCGGCATCGCAGCTCGCAACGGATCCTCGTGCCGTTGCTTCTGCTCGCCAGCTCGCTCGGCGGCGTTCTTCTCGCCGCGCCTCCTGCGTCTGCACAGTTGACGCAGAACATCACCATGGCCGCGACCGGCTCGACGACCTTTGACCAGTCCGGCAGCTACAACGTCGACGCCACCACCAACGACGACGACCCGGGTTTCTTGCTGGTGTACAACGTCGACGCGGCCCGCAACACGGCCGACTGTTCGGTCGATGGCTCGGGCAGCGTGAGCTTCACGAGCGCGGGCGGGTGCACCATCGACGTCAACTCTGCCGCCACCGAGAACTACTACGCGGCCAACCAGGTCCAGCAGACCCTGACGGTCGCCAAGGCAACGCCCGGCAAACCGACGATCAGCAACCTCCCGACAAGCGGCACTTACGGCGACGGCTTCACCGCGTCGGTGAGCACCAACGGCGACGGGGTCAAGTCGGTGACCTCCAACTCGACGAGCGTCTGCAAGCTCAGCGCCTTCAAGGTGTCCTACGTCGGGGTCGGCACGTGCTCCCTCACCGCACACGTCGCCGCTGGGACGAACTACGGCGCAGCTAACGGCACTGCCCAGAGCTTCCATGTCGGCCAGGGCTCTCAGAAGGTCACCTTCACCTCCACGGCGCCGTCCAACGCGACCGTGGGCGGCCAGACCTACACGGTGACGGCCACCTCCACCTCCGGCCTGGCGGTCACCTTCAGCTCCGCGACAACGTCGAAGTGCACCGTGTCGGGCTCGACGGTGAGCTTCATCGGGGCGGGCACCTGCACCATCGACGCCAAGCAGGCGGGCAACGCCAACTATGCCGCCGCCCAGACCACCCAGAGCTTCCCGATCGCCCAGGGTTCTCAGAAGGTCACCATCACCCAGCTCGCCCCGGCCTCGGCGACGACCGCGGCCGGTGAAGGCTTCACCGGCCAGCTCGAGGTCTCGGGCTCGCGTGGAACGGTCACCTACACCCAGTCGAGCGGCGCGCCTCGTCTGAAGGTTTCCTCGTCGGGCAACGTCTTGGCCCCGGCCACCTTGGCGGCAGGGACCTACAGGGCAACGGGCTCCGACTCCGACACCCACGGTGACACCGGGAAGTGGAGCTTCGCCTTGACGGAAACCGCCAAGAAGATCAGCCAGATCGCCCCGGCCAAAGGCACGACCGCGGCTGGCAAAGCCTTCACCGGCCAGCTCAAGGTCTCGGGCTCGCATGGCGCTGTCACCTACGCTCAGTCGAGCGGCGCGCCATCTGTGAAGGTCTCCTCCTCGGGCAGGGTCTCGGCCCCGGCCACCTTGGCGGCGGGGACCTACAAGGCAAAGGGCACTGAGAGAGACAGCCTCGGTGACTCCGGGTCGTGGAGCTTCGCCCTGAAAGTCACCGCCACGGCCATCACCCAGGTCGCCCCGGCCACGGGCACGGTGAGCGTCCCGGACTCCTCGACCTTCGCCGACCAGCTGGCGACGACCGGCGGCACAGGAACGGTCACCTACACACAGTCGAGCGGCGCGCCATCTGTGAAGGTCTCCTCCTCGGGCAAGGTCTCGGTCCCCGCCACCTTGGCGGCAGGGACCTACAAGGCAACGGGCTCCGACTCCGACACCTACGGCGACACCGGGAAGTGGAGCTTCGCCCTGACGGTCACCGCCAACAAGATCACCCAGGTCGCACCGGCCACGGCGACGATCAAGGCCGGCAAAGCCTTCACCGGCCAGCTCAAGGTCTCGGACTCTCATGGTGCTGTCACCTACGCCCAGTCGACCGGCGCGCCATCTGTAAACGTCTCGTCTTCCGGAGCGGTCTCGACCCCGGTCACCTTGGCGGCGGGGACCTACAAGGCAACGGGCTCCGACTCCGACACCCACGGTGACACCGGGATCTGGTCCTTCGCCCTGACGGTCACCGCCAACAAGATCACCCAGGTCGCGCCGGCCACGGCGACGATCAAGG
>PLIM01000155.1 GCA_003139355.1 Acidimicrobiaceae bacterium
AGAGCGCGAGAACCAGGTTCTCTGCTCGCCTTCCGGTGGCGAGCTCGACTCTCGCGCTCTCCTGGCCGGTGCAAGGGCGCAAGGTGAACTCCCCCTTGCGCCAGGTGACCGGGAAGAGGTAGCGCTTCTCGAGCGGCAAGGCGGCCTCCTCGCCGAGCTTTCTCCGTCCTATCGTCTGGCTAGGCGGCTGACCATGTGCTGGTGAGGTCCTGGGCGCAATGGGCGCTGAGGTCCCCGAAAGGCCCGTGGGCCTTCTGGTCGGGCCAGAGCTGGACAAGGGAGTCGGCGTCAGAGCCCGGCCCGGATGCGTTCATGGAACCGGTCGATGCAGAATGCCCAGGCGTCCCCACCGGCCACGAGCATTCCCCTGGCCCGACGGTGCTTGGCGCGAGTNNCAGGAGCGGGGTGTTTCACTCACCTGGCTGACCCCGAACACGTGCCCGCACTCATGGTCTCAGGTGCTAAGACGAGAGCTCGGCGTGAATCGGCCCCGGTCTCATGGAGACCCTGAGGCGCCGTCGCCCACTCGACGCCGTCAGCGTTGACACATCGGAGCGCTCTTGTCGGTCAGCACCTATCGTTGTTCTGACCCTGACGAGCTCACCACTGGAGACGATCGTGCCGCGGAATCTCTCTTCTGTTGGTGTCTACTGTGCATCGAGCTCTGGGGTCGATCCAGAGTTCGCCGAAGCGGCCGAGTCATTGGGGCGTCTATTGGCACGCCGTGAGATCCGGCTGATCTATGGAGGCGGGCGCGTCGGGCTGATGGGCGTGCTCGCCGACGCTGTGCTGGCTGAGGGCGGCGACGTGCACGGAGTGATCACGCGAGCACTTGAGGAGAAGGAGGTCGCCCACCTCGGCCTGACTACGCTCCAGGTCGTCACGACGATGCACGAGCGCAAGGCGGCGATGGCCGACCAGTCCGACGCCTTCATAATGCTGCCGGGCGGATTTGGAACCTTGGACGAGTTCTTCGAAGTGCTTTCGTGGTCCCAGCTCGGCATTCACTCCAAGCCCTGCGGCATCCTCAACGTCGCCGGCTTCTTCGACCCGCTGTTGGAGCTATTCGAGCTGGCCACCCGACAGCGTTTCCTTCGCTCTGAGCACCGCGACATGGTCTTGATCGAGCCCGACCCCGCGTCGATGATCGACCGACTTGGTTCGTGGACTCCGGTGACCGTCGACAAGTGGCTCGACCGCGGCCGACGCTGACACCGAACCTGAGCCCGCCGTGCTCCTGCATGCACGCGGAGCAAGCCGCGAACGACGATCCATCGGGCTCAGAAGGCTACGATTCCCCCGCCTCCGACGGCGCAGGCCACGACGACGGCGCCGAGCTCGGTCGCGACGCCGCACGGGAGGAACTGGGTTCGCAGCGACACAGTCCCCCCGACCACCGGCCTTGTCGCAAGGGGCTGTGAGGACCAGGAGGCGCGCGTCTGAGCTTCGACTGTGGCGGCGGTGCGACTACGCACCGCTCGATTCGGTGCCTCAACGCGGCACGGGCCTCCCGGAGGTGCTGGAATACACCTCATGCTCCTCAAGGTCGCGGCGTGATGAGCGCGCAACGGCTGCTGTCGTGACCGGAGATCGACCGGCCGGTACGCGGCATGAGGCCGGGGGTCCGGACGAGGCCGCGGAAGGCTTACGAGAGGTCCTTGGGCTGACCCGCGCGCTCGGCAGGATCTCCGGCGAGGCCGAGCTGTTCGATCTGATCAACACCACAGCGCGCGGCATGCTCGATTGCAGCGTTTGCGTGATCGCGATCAGAGGCGACGACGGTGTTTTTCGGTACTCGGCGACATCGGGGTTGAGCGTGGAGGAGGACCGCGCGCTTCGCAGCCGCGTGCTCAGCGCGTCAGGCTTCGAGGAGCTGCGAGACGCGGGGGTGGCCGTTGGTGCCGTTTGCCGGATCCCGCCAGGTCATCCTGTGCACGATCGGCCCGACGTGATTGCCGCCACGCTCCCGGCTGGCACATCGCTCGCGCCGGGTAGCCGGCAGTCCGGCCCGCTGGTGTTCGCACCTCTGATCAGCGCGGACGGCCAGCTGTTCGGGCTGCTGCATCCGGCTGATCCGCTGAATGGCGACTTGTCCGCGCCGCGCCAGGCCCTCTTGCTCGAGACTCTCGCCGAGCTCACCGTCGTTGGCCTCGAGATCGTTCGTGGCCGAGCCGTCGAGCGTGCCGCGGTTGCGGTGGCGGAGGCGCAGCGCCGCCAACTCGCGGACCTGCTGGCTGCGAGCGCGCAGGTTCGTGGTTACTACTCGTTGGACGAAGTGCTGAGCGAGATCGCTCGGGCGGTGACGACTGCGGGAGCCTTCGGTCGCGCGGCGATCTACCTGCGGATGCCCGACGACGCTCTCGAGGTCGGCGCGACTTTCGGGCTCACCGAGTCCGAAACCAGGCAGCTGCGGGCGAGCACAGTGACCCTTGAGGAGTTCGCTCCGGTCATGCAGCCGGAGATGCTCCTGAGTCGCTCGTACTTCTTCGACCATCGCAGGTTCAGGATGCCGCCGGAGCTCGAGGACAAGTTGAACACGCCAACCGTCGACAAAGAGCGGGCGGATGGCCAATGGCACCAGGATGACATGCTGACGGTGCAGATCGCCGACACCGACGGTGAGGTGCTCGGCCTCATCTCAGTCGACGAGCCGGTGAACGGGCTGCTCCCCGACAGCGCCCATGTTCAGGCCATCGAGTTCTTCGCCGACCAGTGCGCCGTGGCTGTCGCCCACGCGCGCAGTTACGAACAAATGAGGACCGAGGCGTTGACTGACCCGCTGACCGGGCTCGCGAACCGGCGCGCGCTCGACGACGCCGTGGTTCGCGCTATCGGCCGTGCGCGCCGCGATGCCGCAATGTGCGCCGTGCTGTTCATCGACATCGACCATTTCAAGGACATCAACGATGCGTTCGGTCACGCCGTGGGCGATGTCGTGCTGCAGAGCGTGGGGCGGGGACTTCGGGATCGTCTCCGGCGGCGTGACCTGCTGGCTCGCTACGGAGGCGAGGAATTCGTCGCACTCCTTCCTGACACGGACCTCCAGGCCGCGTTGCAGGTTGCCGAGGTCCTCCGGAGCCGCATCGCGACGCTTGACTTGAACTCGTTGACGGGCGGGTTGCCGGTGCGCGTCTCGATCGGTGTGGCACAGCTCTCCGAGGAGCTCATGGGCGAGGGGTCATTGGTCTCCGCCGCCGACGCAGCGATGTACGAGGCCAAGCGCCAGGGGCGAAATCGGGTCGTCGTCTTTCCCTGACCCAAAGGGCGGCAAGGCACGGGCTCGAATCCCGAGCAGGCGTGTGACGTCAGCGTTCCTCTTGACTATTACGTGTCGTGATATATCATGGAACGACATGTACGGTCGCCGGCTCTTTCCGAAACCTGATCCTTGCCTCCTCGTCCTCTCCTCTCTCGCAGGCGGTGCGAAGCACGGATACGCGCTGATGAAGGATGTCGAGGACTTCTCAGGCGTGACGATCGGCCCAGGGACGGTATTCGGATGTCTCGCCCGTCTCGAGGATCGGGGCCTCGTCGAGGCGCTCGAACCGGAGGACCGGCGCCACCCCTACCGGCTGACTGCTGCGGGCGCGACCGCGCTCGAAGCGCAGGTTTCCGAGCTCGAGCGTGTGACCTCGACTGGTTCGACGCGGCTCGAAGCGACAAGGCGCCGCCTGTCCGAAGGCCCAGCGGGAGCCCCGGCGTGACCGGCTTGCCGCTTGCCGCCCGGTGCGCACTGGCTGCCTACCCCGGCTGGTGGTGCGAGCGTTACCGCCAGGACCAGGAGAGGTTCCTCGAGGACCTTGCCAGTGACGGCCGGCCCCTGCGTCGAGCCGTCATGAACCTCGCCGCCGGCGCGGTGCGGGTCCGGCTGCGCCCCGCAGGGATGCCGCAAACTGTCGGGGCATGGCGGGACCGCACGCGTGCCTCCGTCGCTTGGGCGACGGTTCCGGCCCTGGCCGGACTCTTGCTCGTCTCGGCGGTCGAGCAGCACTCGTTCGGGAGCTCCACGGGGGCCGGGCCTTCCACGTCCTTGAGCACGGGCGGGCGCGTGGCGGCCGACGCGATGACGGCCATCAATTGGGCAAGCCTCACCATGATCCTGCTCCTCCTCGTCGGGTGGGGACTGGTCGGGTGCCTGGCCGACAGGGCGCCGAGCGGGCGAGCACGCAAACGGTGGCTGCTGCTCACGGTTGCCCCGCTCGCAGCCGGCGTCGTCGAGATCGGGCTGAACCTCCTGCGGTTCAGGCTCATGCCCACCGTCACCGTCATCGGCCGCTTGGCCGGCGGCTCGACGGCGGTCGCTCACGGTGGCCACCCGCTGGCCGCTTCAGTCGTCTCGGTCGCGTGGGAGGTGGTCGGGGTCGCGGGGCTGCTCAGCATCTTCTGTGTAGTGCTCGCGACCCGCAGCGCCGATCTGCAAGTGCGCGACCTGCGCGGAGGAGTGTGGCTCTCGCAATTGATGGCGATCGTCCTGTTCATCACCGCGGTCGTGGTGGTCGCGTGGGGCATCGGTGTGACACACCAACCGCCGATCCCGCGAGCAGACCTGATCGGTTTCGGTCCCGGAGTCCGTCCGTGGACAGGGATCCAGACCTCGATCGCCGCCGAGTCGCCGCTCGTCTCGGCCGGCCTCGTGGCAATCTCGATCGTCACCGCCTGGGCTGCGCTCAGCGCCCGGCGGGGCTACAAGGCGGCTCGGGAGCTCCTCTTGCTCGATGCCTGAGCGGGTCGGCCGGCATTCACAACGCCCTACGATCACGGCCATGACCGTTCCGGTCGGGCTCGAGCAGCTGCGCTCTGAGGCGGCCAAGTACGGGGACACTCCCTACTTGCTGACCGTTTCGGACGACGGTCGTCCGCACGCGGTTTCGGTGCGTCTCACCTGGGATCACGGCGATCTCAGGTTGTCCGGCGGAGTCCGATCGCGCTCGAACGCGTCGACGCGTCCGGACGTCACCTTGCTGTGGCCGGCGATCGAGGACGGGGGCTTCAGCCTCATCCTCGACGGCACGGCGAGTGTCTCCGGCGAGCAGATCGCGATACGGCCGGTCTCTGCCGTGCTGCACCGCTCGCTTGCCGCGAGCCCTAACCGCGCGGCCGGCTCGGAGTGCAGGCCGGTCCTGAGCCCCGAGCCGGGCATCTAGCCGAGCACCAGCCGGGGCTTTGGTCGGGCCGGTCGGGCGCGTGGGGCGACCGAAGAGCCTGGGCCCGAGCTCAGGGCGCGGATGCGAGCACGTGTGCGACCGCGGCTGTGAGACGCCGAGCTGTCACGAGGTCCAGCATCTCGTTCGGGCCATGGGCGTTGCTCTCAGGCCCGAGCACGCCAGTGATGAGGAACTGGGCGTCCTCGAACCGCGACGCGAGCTCGGCCAGAAACGGGATCGTCCCGCCCTCGCTCATCGCTCCCGCCCGCCGTCCGAACAACGTCTCCGACGCCTCGTCGGTGGCCCGAGCCAGCCACTCCGCCTGCGCAGGTGCGTCGAAACCCCTTGCCGCGCTCGTCACGTCCACCTTCACCCTTGCCCCTTGCGGCGGGTCCGTCGACAGGGTGCGGACCACGGCTTCGCCGGCCCGGTCCGGGTCCAGAGGCGGAGGCAGGCGAAGCGAGAGCTTCGCGGTCGTGAAGGGTCGCAGCACGTTGCCGCCATCGCTCACCGAAGGCACGCCGTCGATCCCGATGACAGCCAGCGAGGGCATCCAGGTGGCACGAAGGAGCCGGTCGGCGGCAGTCTGGCCGGACAACACAAGTGAGGGAACGGTCGGGAACTCGCCGACGGCGGCATCCCCGAGCTCGGCGGCCATCGTCTCGGCCGCCGCCCGGTACCGGGCGGGCGGCTCGGCGCGGCACTCCGGAACGAGGATCTCGCCCGTCGTCTCGTCCTCGATGCGAGAAATCAGCTGGCGAAGCAGGCGGAACGACGAGGGCACGACACCGCCCGCCATCCCACTGTGAACTCCCTCGGAGAGCACCTCGACGCTGAGGGTGACCACGAGCGAGCCACGGAGCGAGATCGTGTTCCAGAGCCGGTCGTAGGTGGCGCATCCCGAGTCCAGGCAGATGACCAGCCCGGGGCCCGGTTCAGGAATGCGAGCCTTCACCTCGTCGAGGTACGGGCCTAGATGCGGGCTCCCGCTCTCCTCACTCGATTCGATGAGGACGACACACCGGCCGTGTGGCGTACCGGTGACCGCGAGGGCCTCGAGCGCGCCGATGGCAGCGAAGATGGAGTATCCGTCATCAGCGGTTCCCCTGCCATAGAGGCGGTCGCCCTCGCGCACCGCGACAAACGCGTCAAGTCCCTCCCTCCAGCTCCCGAGGGGCGGCTGCTTGTCGAGGTGGCCGTACAGCAAGGTGACCAGCCGCGTCCCGGCGCCGGGCGTAGCCGGCACGTCCGCGATGATGACCGGAGTCAAGCCCTCGCGCTCGACAACCTCGACGGCGCAGCCGGGTAGCGGACGCGAAGCCGCCCACGCTGAGAGCAGCCGGGCAGCGCGTCCGATCTCACCGTTGTCCGCCCAGGAGGGGTCGAAGTCCGGCGAGAGGCAGCCGATGGCGACGTAGGACGAGAGGACATCCACGACGTCGTCGTCCCAGATCTCCGCGACGTGGCTTGCGAGCGTTCTGAGATGGGTGGGACGGAAATTCACAGCCTCGCTCCCTGCGACTCGGAAAGTGCTGGCGAAGTCTTCCAAGAGGTGGACAATAGGGCCATGAACCGTCGTCCGTTGTCGGCCATCGTGCTGGCCGCGGGTGAAGGTACCCGGATGCGTTCGGGTACTCCCAAGCCTCTGCACCGGCTGTGCGGGCGTCCGATGGTTCTGTACGTCCTCGACGCGCTCGGCGAGCTGGCCGTGGAACGGGTCGTGGTCGTCGTCGGCCATGGCGCGACCGAGGTCACAAAGACCATCCAGGCCGAAGCTCCCCAGCACCTCGCGATCGAGTTCGTCGAGCAGCCCGAACAGCGCGGCACCGGCGACGCGGTCGCGGTCGCCCTCACGGGCTTGTTCGGCTCCTACGGGGCCGCCGATTTCGACGAGGGCGACGTCATCGTGCTGCCCGGCGACACGCCTCTTGTGCTGGGAGCGACGCTCGCGTCGCTCGTCGAGGGCCATCGCGCCGGCGCGGGCGCGGCGACTCTGCTCACAGCCAGGCTGGACCAGCCGAGCGGCTACTCGCGAATTGTCCGCGACAAGGACGGACGCGTGGCCCGCATCGTCGACGAGCATGACGCCACCGAGCACGAGCGCCAGATCGACGAGGTCGCCACGACCGTCTACTGCTTCCGCCATGGCGTCCTTGCTCCGGCGCTGCGCCGGCTGTCGCCCGACAACTCCCTCGGCGAGTACTACCTGACCGACACCGTCGCAGTCCTCCACGACGCCGGGTACGCGGTCACCACGGTCGTCGTCCCAGACCCGGCTGAGGCCATGGAGGTCAATGACAGGGCCCAGCTCGCTTCTGCCGAGGCGGAACTGAGGACACGCATCAACAGACGGTGGATGCTCCGTGGTGTCACGATGTGGGATCCGGGCCAGACCTACTTGGACGCGTCCGTGCGCCTTGCTGGCGAGGTCACTCTGCTCCCCGGTGTGATCCTGGAAGGCCGGACGACGGTCGGCGGCGGGGCCGTGCTAGGACCTTCGGTTCATCTCGTCGACTGTGAGGTCGGCGCCGGGGCGGTGCTGAGCCACACGGTCGCTTCGCACGCGGTGATAGGCGAGCAATGCTCGGTCGGCCCTTACGTCGTCCTCGAGCGGGGGGCACGGTTGGCGAGCGGCGAGCGGCGCGGGCCGTTGTCCGCATCGGGGTCCGGCGCGACGAGCTGAGCGCGGGACACGTGTTCGGTCCTAGGCTCCCGCCGCGGGCTGGAGAGGGTTCAGATGCCATGCCCTGGGCACGAAAAGGAGGCCAGTCGATGGAGATGACGCCGAAACGGCGGCTGGAGCTGGTTACCGGCCGGTCCCACCCGGAGCTGGCGGAGGAGATCGCCTCTTGCCTGGGCGTCACCTTGAGCGAGACCAACATCCGGAGATTCGCCGACGGCGAGATCCATTGCCGTTTTGACGTGTCGATACGCGGCGCCGACATGTTCATTGTGCAGACCCACTCAGGGCCGGTGAACGACTCCATCATGGAGCAGCTGATCATGGTTGACGCAGCCAAGCGCGCCTCGGCGCATCGGATCACCGCCGTCTGCCCCTACTACGGGTACTCACGCCAGGACCGCAAGGCCACCGGCCGCGAGCCCATCACGGCCAAGCTGGTTGCGGACGTGCTGTCGGCGGCCGGAGTGGACCGGGTCGTGAGCGTGGACCTCCATTCGGGCCAGATCCAGGGCTTCTTCGACGTGCCGGTCGACCATCTCACGGCGGCCCCGGTGCTGCTGGACTACCTGCGCCAGCATGGCGCGGACGACCTCGTCGTCATCGCTCCGGACGCGGGCCGCGTGAAGGTCGCCGAGCGCTACAGCCAGTTGCTCAACACGGGTCTCGCGCTCGTGCACAAGAGGCACCCCCGCGGGTCCTACAACGAGGTCGAAGCGATGGACGTAGTCGGCAACGTGAGGGGCAGGCCGTGCGTGATCATCGACGACTTGATCGACACCGGCGGCACCGTCTGCGCTGCTGCCTACCGACTCCTCGAGGCGGGCGCGACCGATGTCTGGGCGATGGCGACACATGCCTTGCTCTCCGACCCCGCGCTCGACCGGCTCAACGCCTCCCCGATCAGCCGTGTGATCGTCACGAACACGCTCCCGCTGCCGGTCTACCGCCGGATTCCGAAGCTCGAGGTGCTCTCGATCGCGAAGATCGTCGCGGACGCGATCGACGCCGTGTTCGAGGACACCTCGGTGTCGGAGATCTTCGGCGGTCAGAATCTCCTCTGAGCTTTCGTGAGCGCCTTGCGGAGCGCCGCTTTGGCGTGCCGGTCGAGCGGGCTCACACGATCGCCTACAATCGGAGTCCTGGAGCGCAAGAACGCACCGTAGGCATGGTCGCGTCCGTCGCTGCACCAGTCCGTCCTCTTCTCTGCAGGAGCGTCACATGGCCGAGATCACACTCAAAGTCGAGTCGGGTCGCCCACTGGGCACGCGTCCGAGCGGACGGCTCCGTACCGCGGGGAAGATCCCCGGCGTCGTGTACGGGCACGGCATGGCTCCGCTGCCAGTGGCGATCGGCGCCCGCGATCTGCGTGCCGCGCTGACGACTGAAGCGGGCCTCAACGCGCTGCTCAGCTTGAGGATCGGCAAGACGACGCACCTTGCAATCGCAAAGGAGCTTCAGCGCCACCCGGTGCGCCAGACCGTGACCCACGTCGACTTCCAGGTCGTGCGGCGCGACGAGATCGTCACGGCCGAGGTCCGCATCGCCCTGATCGGCGACTCCGAGGCGGTACACCGTGTCGAGGGCACCATCGACCAGGAGATGCTGAGCCTGCAGATCAAGGCCAAGCCCGGCGACGTCCCCGCCGTCATCGAGGTCGACATCTCCTCGCTCGAGGTGGGTGACTCCTTGCGGGTATCGGACATTCGGCTTCCCGAGGGAGTGACTAGCGATGTCGATCCCGAGGCCGCGGTCGCGATCGCGCACATGCCGCGCGCTCTCGAGCCCGAGGTCGAGCCCGAGGTCGAGCCGGCCGAAGCAGCCGCCGGAGGCGAACCGCCAGCCGCTTCCGACGAGGACTGAGAGCGGGCAAGCTGTTCCGAGGTATCCGCGCTGCTCGTTCCCGCGACTTGAACGGGGACCGAGAGCACGTGTCGTCGGCCGACCTGCTCGCCGTCGGGCTTGGCAACCCGGGTCCCGAGTACGAGGGGACCCGCCACAACGCCGGTGCCGAGGCCGTGCGCCTGGTCGCGCGACGCCACACGGCAAGGTTGCGTGCAGAGCGGGGCTCGGGTGCCGAGACGGCCGTCGTCCGGATCGGCGGGAGGACTCTCGTCCTGGCGGTTCCCCAGACTTACGTGAACGATTCCGGCCTCGCAGTCAGAGCCCTCGTCCGCCGGTACCTGGGCTCTGAGGAGGCACAGGGTTCCGGCGAAGGGGGCCGCGGCCGCGGCCGCCTCGCCTTCGCGCCAGGATCGCTGGTCATCGTTCACGACGAGCTGGATCTCGATCCCGGCGTCGTCCGGGTCAAGCTCGGGGGAGGAACCGCCGGCCACAACGGGCTTCGCTCGATCCAGTCGCATCTCCGCCATCTCGAGTTCGCCCGGGTCCGCATCGGCGTCGGCAAGCCACCGAGCCCGGCCAGCGGGGCGGACTATGTGCTGAAACGTGCCTCGCGTGCCGACCGGGCCCTGATCTCCGTCGCCGTCGAGGTGGCCGCCGATGCGGTCGAGTGCCTGCTCTCGGAGGGACCCGAAGTGGCGTTGAACCGATTCAACACTCGGGCGTGAGCCAACCGCAGATGAGCTCCCGCCCGCTTGGGGCCCTTCCCGGTCTGCTTGCCGGCGAGGCTGCCATCGCCGATCTCCTCGGTGTCGACGACGCCATCGTCGCGGTTGGCGAGCCGGCCCGATCGGTCGTGCTGGCCGCCCTCGCCGAGCTGAGCACGTCGCCGACGGTGCTTGTCGCGACCGCGACCGCTCGAGAGGCCGAGCAGCTTGTGCACGATCTCGTGCCGTTTCTCGGCGCCGACGCGGTCGAGCTGCTACCGGCATGGGAGACGCTCCCGTTCGAGCGCGTGTCGCCCGCGACCGAGACCATGGGCCGCAGGCTCCGCACGATGTGGCGCCTGCGCCACGGGTCAGCGGCCGGCTCCGCGTCCCAGAGGGACTCCGGCGCACAGCCCACAGCCTTCTTGGTCGTTGCTCCGATCCGCGCACTTTTGCAAAGGCTCGGCCCCAAGGTCGAAGACGCCGAGCCGGTCGTGGTCCGCCAGGGTGCGGACCTGGATCCCGAAGACCTCGTGGCACGCCTGGTCCACGCGGGTTACCGGCGTGAGTACCAGGTCGAGGCGCGGGGAGAGCTTGCGGTCCGGGGCGGGATCGTCGACGTCTTCGGATCGACGGCGAGCCATCCGATCCGGATCGACCTGTTCGGCGACGAGGTCGAACGGCTGACGGCCTTTGAGATCGCCGGCCAGCGCTCGGTCGCCGATCTCGAGCAGGTCGAGCTCTTCGGCTGCCGCGAGATCGTGCTCACCAAGGACGTGCGCGAACGCGCTCGACTCCTGTCTGTCGACGCGCCCTTCGCCCGGGACAACTTCACGAGGATCGCGGACGGGGAGCTCTTCGACGGCATGGAGTCATGGTTGCCGTGGCTCAGCGCGGAGGAACACCTCTTCACCGATCTCCTCGACGAGCGCTGCCGGGTTGTGCTCGTCGAGCCGCGGCGGCTGCGTGACCGGGCGGCCGAGCTCTTGGACGAGGAGGTGGCGCTCAGCGAGAGCCTGGCGACGACCTGGGGGCCCCAGGCGAGCGACGCCACGACCGCCATGCCGAGGCTCCACCTCGGCTTCGACCGCCTCTTGGCGCACACGACCGCCAAGGTCGCGTCGCTGCTTGCGGTTGCCGAGAGCTCCCGCACGGTCACGCTTCAAGCTTCGGGCTGGCCGCCGATGCTGGGCGACTCCGCCGGCCTGGCGCGTCGCCTCAGCGAGCTCGTCCGCGCCGGCAACCGGATCGTGATCTGTGCCGACGGTCGTGGCAGTGCGGAGCGCATGGCGACTGTGCTCGAAGGCGAGGGCCTCTCCTGTGGCCTCCTCCTCGACCAGCCACCGGCCGTTCGTGATGCCGGGATCCGCCGCCCGGGCGTCCACATCGTCGTCGCGCCCTTGGACCGCGGAGGCCTCATCCCCAGTTCGAAGCTCGCGATCGTCGCCGAGCCGGACGTGACAGGGCGGCGGCGGCCGCACCGTCAGGCGCGGCCGCGACCGCGCGCGACGGAGGGTTTCTTCGACGACCTGGCTCCAGGCGACTACGTCGTTCACAACGTGCACGGTGTCGCCCGTTTCGCCGGCATGGTGACCCGGGCGATGGGCGGCGCCGAACGCGACTACCTGCAACTGGAGTACCGCGGCGGGGACAGGTTGTACCTTCCGTCCGAGCAGATCGACGCGATCACGCCCTATACCGGAGGCGAATCGCCGGCGCTCAACCGGATGGGTGGGGCGGAGTGGTCCCGCCAGAAGGCGCGNNGAGCAGGCCTTCTTGTATCCGGAGACCCCGGACCAGCTCAAGGCGATCGACGACGTGAAAGCCGACATGGAGCGAGCGCTGCCGATGGACCGGCTCGTTTGCGGGGATGTCGGCTTCGGGAAGACCGAAGTCGCGGTACGTGCGGTGTTCAAGGCGGTGCAGGACGGTTACCAGGCCGCCATCCTCGTGCCAACGACGCTTCTCGCGCAGCAGCATTTCCAGACGTTCTCGGACAGGTACGCGCCGTACCCGGTTCGAGTCGAGGTCCTGTCCCGTTTCCTGACCGTCTCGGAGGCACGCAAGGTCGTCGAGGGCCTGGCCGACGGGTCCGTCGACGTCGTGATCGGGACCCATCGCCTCCTCACGCCCGACGTGCGTTTCAAGAGGCTCGGCCTTCTCGTCGTCGACGAGGAGCAACGCTTCGGGGTCTCCCACAAGGAGGCGATCAAGCAGCTGACCATCGGAGTCGACGTGCTGACCTTGACCGCGAGCCCGATCCCGCGCACGCTCGAGATGAGCCTGACCGGCATCCGAGACCTCTCGCTCATCACCACCCCGCCCTCGGAGCGTCAGCCGATCCTCACCTACGTGGGAGAGCAGGACGAACGCGCCGTAGCCGAGGCGCTCCGTCGAGAGCTGCTTCGCGAAGGCCAGATCTTCTATGTCCACAATCGGGTGCACGACATCGAGCGCGTCGCCGCCGACCTTCGCGCGCTCGTCCCCGACGCCCGGATCGCCGTCGCACAC
Organism: Acidimicrobiaceae bacterium; assembly: GCA_003139355.1. Lineage (GTDB taxonomy): Bacteria > Actinomycetota > Acidimicrobiia > Acidimicrobiales > Bog-793 > Fen-455. The sequence goes on from PLIM01000155.1 coordinate 12,885, forward strand.
GGCCAGATGGACGAGGGAACGCTCGAGCAGGTCGTGCTCGACTTCTGGGCAGGTGGCTACGACGTGCTGGTCTGCACGACGATCATCGAGTCGGGCATAGACATGCCCTCGGTCAACACCCTCGTGGTGGACCGGGCCGACCGTCTCGGTCTCGGCCAGCTTCACCAGCTTCGTGGCAGGGTCGGGCGTGCAGGCAGGCGTGCGTACGCCTACCTGCTGTTTCCTCCGGACCATGTCCTGAGCGAGCAGGCCTACGAGCGGCTCCGGACGATCGGCGAGCACACCGAGCTCGGATCGGGATTCAAGATCGCGATGCGCGATCTCGAGATCCGGGGCGCCGGGAATCTGCTCGGCAGGGACCAGTCCGGCCATATCGCGGCGGTCGGTTACGACCTGTACGTCCGGCTCGTTGCCGAGGCGGTCTCGGAGCTGAAGGGCGAGCCGGTCCGCGTCCCGGTGGACATCACCGTCGACCTGCCGGTGGACGCGTTCTTGCCGCCGGAGTACGTGGAACGTGAGGACCTCCGTCTCGAGGCTTATCGCAGGCTGGCGGAGGTCAGGGATCCCGCTGCGGTCGAGGACCTGCGCACGGAATGGCTCGACCGCTACGGCCCGTTGCCTCGGGAGGCGGAAGCTCTCGTTGCCGTCGGCCGCCTGAGAGCCGAGTGCGTTCGGACGGGCGTGACCGAAGTGACGGCCTCAGTCGCCCGTCCAGGTGGAGGGGGCCCTGGACGGACAGGCGAAGCCGTCGCCCGCCTTGCGCCGATCCGCCTGCGGGCATCGGCCAGGGTGCGCCTCGTCCGCTTGCATCCCCGGGCGATAGTGAAGCAGGAGGTCGACCAGATCATCGTGCCGCTTGTCGCAGGACCCGATCTTGCCGACCGGCTGGCCGTTCTCCTGAGCGAGCTTGTGCCGGCCGAGCGCGGCGATGGCGCCCGTGGCGATCCCGATGCGACGGCTGTCGACGCGGCCAAGGCACTGGCGGCTGGCAACGGCGCGCGTCACGCCCCTACCATTTGAGAACCGTGAAGCGACTTTCTGCCGTACCAGCAAGCCTGGCCGCGCTGTGCGTCCTGACGCTCGGGCTGTCCGGGTGCAACGTCCGTTTCTCTCCCTATGCCGCCGTCGTCAACGGCTCTGAGATCTCCCAGCAGCAACTGCGCGATTCACTGTCTGCGATAGCGGACAATGCCAGCTACCGGTGCATGATCGAAGCCGGTGGCAGCTCCCGGCTCCTCGGCGCCGGTGAAGGCACTTTCAACTCCACCTTCGGCGCTGAAGTGCTCTCGATCCTCATTCAGGACGAAGTTGTCCGCCAGCATGTCGTCCGGCTGGGGCTTTCAGAGCCGTCGAGCGTGGATCCCATCGCCCTTACACAGCTCCAGGCGGCTTTCACACCCTCGTCCGGCTGCCCGGGATCGGGGGCCTCGCTGATGGCCGCATTCCCCCCGGCCTACCGAAAGCTGCTGCTCGGGTTCCAGGCGGACGAGGACGCGCTGGATGCCCACCTGGCAGGCACCACGCTCAGCCCCGCCTCGCTTGCCGCTTTTGCGGGCCGTTACAGGACCGAGATGGCGCTGACCTGCGTCTCGGTCATCCAAGTCGGCACCAAGGCGGCGGCCGCGTCCCTGCGGGGCCAAATTCTGCGCGGCGCCAGCTTCGCGGCCCTCGCCCGAGCCCACTCGACAGACACCTCGTCCGCCCCACAAGGAGGGGCCATCGGGTGCATTCCCGACACTGAGTTCACCGCTCCGCTCAACAACGTCATCGCCGCGCTCGGCGTCGGGCGCGTCTCGAGCCCTGTCTCCTTCAGCTCGAACTGGCTGCTCTTGCTGGTGCGCCAACGGACTTCGGAGACCTATGCGCAGTTGGTCCCCAGCTTGGTCGCCCAGGAGCAGGGGGCGCTGAACGATCTCTTGCCCCGCATCATCCGGTCGGCCAAGGTCGAAGTCGACCCGCAGTACGGCACCTGGAGCACCAAGGCGAGCGTCGCCCGGGTTCAGCCCAATACCGGACCGCCGGCCCGCATCGTGCCCAACCCGGGCGCCGGCACCGGGCCAAAAGCCTCGAGCTGACGGGCGGTCTGTTCTGCACGGCATCCGCCTCGATCAGCACCCTCGATGAGCGCAGACTCGAACCGGCGCCCGGCCGTCATCGCCGTCGGCCTCGGCCCCGCCGGACCCGAGCTCACCACGCCGGCGGCCGTCGAGGCGCTCTCGAGCGCGCCCATGACGTTCCTGCGGACGTCCCGGCATCCGGCCGCCACGCCGTGGCTCGGGCTCGCGAACGTGGTCGCGCTCGATCACTGCTATAAGACAGGGGCGACTTTCGGCGAGGTGTACCGGTCGATCGTCGACATTGTGCGAGCCGGGGCGGCTGAGCACGGGAGAGTCGCCTACGCGGTTCCCGGGTCGCCGGCCGTGGCCGAGCGCACTGTCGAGCTTCTCCGGTCCGAGGCCTCGATCGAGCTCGAGGTCGTCCCGGGCCTGTCCTTCTGCGAGCTCGCCTGGGCACGGCTCGGCATCGATCCGATCGAGGCGGGTGTCCGGTTGGTGGACGCGGAGAGCTTCGCAGTCCAGGCCGCCGGTGACGCGGGACCGCTTCTCGTCGGGCAGTGCTGGTCGCGGGGCGTGCTCTCCTCGGTCAAGCTCTGCCTGGACGCCGATCCCGGGCCGGCGATCCTCCTTCACCACCTGGGGCTGGCCGACGAGGCCATCGTCGAGGTTTCCTGGTCCGAGATCGACAGGACGCTCGAGGCTGATCACCTGACGTCGTTGTACGTGCCGCGGCTCAAAGTGCCGATCGCGCGGGAGCTGGCGCGTTTGGCGGAGCTTGTGCGGGTGCTGCGCGATCGATGCCCGTGGGATCGTGAGCAGACGCACCGCTCGCTCGTGCCGCACCTGCTCGAGGAGACCTACGAGGCCATGGAGGCCATCGAGCTACTGGGGGACGATCCGGCCGGCGCCCCACCCGCAGTGGTTGCCCATGTCTCAGAAGAGCTGGGGGACCTCCTGTGCCAGGTGCTGTTCCACACGACGCTCGCTGAGGAAGAGGGCTTGTTCAACCTGGCGGACGTTGCCCGTGAGGTCCATGACAAGCTCGTGGTTCGCCACCCGCACGTCTTTGGCGACGTGACGGCGACCACGCCGGGCGCCGTGCTCGCGAACTGGGAACGCAACAAACAGGCCGAGAAGAAGCGCACGCATCTGTTCGAAGGCATTCCCGTCGCGATGCCGGCCTTGGCAAGGGCTGCCAAGGCCGAACGCAAATTGGCGAGCGTGGAGCTTGGCTGGCCCGCGACCGGACTGGATGCCGGAGCTCTCGTCGTCGCGTTGGCAGGCATGCTGCGGCTCACCGACCCGGACGCCGGTGTGGATGCGGACACGGCCGCGGCCGCCGGCGCGTTGCTGGCCGAGGAGGCGAGGCTCGTCGCGCACCGGGGCGAGGACCCCGAGTCGCTCGTGCGCCAGGCACTTGACCGGCTGGCTGCGAGGCTGGCCGTGGTCGAGGCGGCCGCAAGGGACTCCGGGGCCGACCTCGGATCGTTGGATCCCGCCCTTCGCCTCGACTTGTGGCGCGCGGCGGACTGTGAGCCCTGAGGTTCGAAGCCGCGCCGGAGAAAGGTTGGCACAGTGAGGACCTGTCACTTTGCTAACTTGGATCACACCTTTCACAGGAGACACAGGCCAGTGAGCGCCATAGCGCACCTTTCCGCACGGGAGGTCCTCGACTCCCGCGGCAACCCCACCATCGAGGTGACGTGTCGCCTCGCCTCGGGGGCGACAGGGAGCGCGATCGTTCCTTCCGGCGCGTCGACAGGCCGTTTCGAGGCCGTTGAGCTGAGAGACGGCGACGAGCGTTACGGCGGCAAGGGTGTGCGCAAGGCTGTGGGATACGTGACCGGGGAGATCGCCGGCAGGCTGTGCGGCCTGGAGGCCTATGACCAACGGGGAGTCGACCTGGCGCTGATCGATCTCGACGGCACCGCGGACAAGTCCCGCCTCGGGGCGAACGCGATCGTCGGCACCTCTCTCGCCGTCGCGCGCGCGGCCGCCTCGGATGCAGCGGCGCCGCTGTACCGCTACGTCGGAGGGGTCGACGCTCACGTGCTGCCGGTGCCGATGATGAACGTGCTCAACGGCGGCGTGCACTCGGACAACAACGTTGACTTCCAGGAGTTCATGATCGTTCCGGTGGGCGCTGCCTCGTTCAGCGAGGGACTCGAGTGGGGTGCCGAGACCTACCACGCGCTTCACCGGGTGCTGCGCATTCGCGCTCTGTCCGGATCGGTCGGCGACGAGGGCGGCTTCTCCCCGGACCTAGAGACCAACGAGGAAGCGCTCGAGATGTTGGTGGACGCGATCGGGGCCGCCGGGCTGGTGCCCGGCGACGAGGTCGCGCTGGCGCTCGACCCGGCTTCGAGCGAGCTCTGGCGCGACGGCGCCTATGTGCTCGAGGGCGAGGGCCGGGCCCTCTCCTCCGATGAGCTCGTCGCCTACTGGGTGGACCTCGTCGACCGCTACCCCATCATCTCGATCGAGGACGGCATGGCCGAACAGGACTGGGAAGGTTGGGTGGCGCACACCTCTTCTCTCGGCGATCGCATCCAGATCGTTGGCGACGACGTGTTTGTCACCAGTGCCGAGAGGCTCGAACGGGGGATCGCGGCCGGCGTGGCGAACGCCATCCTGGTGAAGGTCAACCAGGTCGGAACGCTGACCGAGACGTTGGGCACCGTGGCGGCCGCGACGCGTGCCTCGTACAGGTCCGTGATCTCACATCGATCGGGCGAGACCGAGGACAGTTTCGTCGCCGACCTGGCGGTCGCGACCAACTGCGGTCAGATCAAGACGGGCGCACCAGCCCGGTCCGAGCGTGTAGCGAAGTACAACCAGCTCCTGCGCATCGAGGAGCAGCTGGGCGGATCGGCCGAGTACCTGGGCGAGGTCGCGTTCGCCCGTTCGCCCCGAGTCGGCCCGTCATGATCCAGCGCGCCCGGTTGTTCTTCTTCGTGGCGTTGTTGATCGCCGTGGTCATCCTCGTGGGCAATTTCCCCCTCGGCGCGCTGGTCCGAGAGCGGTCGACGGTCCGGACCGAGAGCGCCCAGCTCGCGGCGTTGCAAGCGACAAACCGGACGCTTTGGTCACAAGTGCGGGCTCTGCACGATCCGGCGACGGTCGCTCAGATCGCGCATGAGCAGTACAGCCTGGTCGCGCCGGGCCAGCGTTCCGTCGTCGTGCTGCCCGGCGCGGCGGGGTCCTCTTCGTCCACCCCTGACCCGCTCGCGAACAACCCGGTCCCGGCCTCCGATCTCCTGCCGAGCGACGCGATCCTCGATCCGGGCGTGCAAGCTGCCCCGTCCCCGGAGCACGAGCCGGGCTTCTGGCGCCGCGTGCTCGACACCTTGGAGTTCTGGCACTCGCTGTCCTGATCGATGCCCGCCTGCCGCGTGAGCGAAGCGGGGCGATAGCCTCGGACGCCATTCCTGGAGGTGATGGCTCGATGAAGGAAGTGATTGCGGACATCGACCGGTGGCAGGCCGCGGGCCGGCGCGTCGCCATCGCGCGAGTGATCGGCGTCGAAGGCTCTGGGCCACGAGATGCCGGCGCCACGATGGTCGTGAGCGAGGACGGCGAGGTCGCGGGCTCGGTGTCGGGCGGGTGCGTCGAGGGTGCCGTGGTCGCCGAGGCGCTGGCCGTGCTCGAGAGCGGCACGCCAAAAGTGTGCACGTTCGGCTATTCCGACGACGCGGCCTTCGCAGTCGGGCTGACGTGCGGTGGCACAGTGCATGTTCTTGTGGAACCGCTCGACTGGTGACCAGAGAGGCCAACTGGTGAGCGGCGAGCTCTATCGCGAGCTTCGTTCGGCGCTGCTCGGCGACGAGCCCGTGGTGCTCGCGACTGTCACTTCTGTCGAGGGCGAGGCTCAAAGGCACACTGCGCTCGCGGCCAAGCTCGTGGTCCGTCCGGACCGCCGGTGCCTCGGCACGCTCGGTGACCCGGAGCTGGACCGGATCGCGACGCGCGACGCCCTTGCCGCCCTCGACCGGGGTGTGATGGTGACCCGGCACTACGGCCCGCACGGAGAGGCCCGTCGGGCAGAGGTCTCAGTCTTTCTCGAGGTCTTCGCTCCTCCGGCGCGGCTGGTCGTGTTCGGCGCCGTCGACTTCACCAGAGCCCTTGTCGAGGTGGGCAAGGTGCTTGGTTTCGAGGTCACGGTCTGCGACCCTCGCCCCGTCTTTGCCACAAGGGCCCGCTTCCCGCTGGCCGACGAGGTAGCAGTCGAGTGGCCTGACCGGTACCTGGACCGGCTCGGACCCCAGCTCGGACCTCGAGACGCCGTTTGTGTGCTCACGCACGACACGAAGTTCGACGTGCCCGCGATCCTCGGAGCGCTGCGGACCCGGGTCGGCTATCTCGGAGCCATGGGCTCACGGCGGACCCACGAGAGGAGATGGCTGCGCCTCGTCGAGGCGGGTGCCGACGAGGCGGAGCTGAAAGAGCGCCTCATGAGTCCGATCGGTCTCGACATCGGTGCCCGCACACCTGAAGAGACAGCCGTGGCGATCTGTGCCGAGATCATCGCGGTCCGCACCGGCCGGGCGGAGGGCCTCGTCACACCCCTGCGCAGTGCAGCGGGCGCCATCCACGGGAGCTGACCGCTCCTCGCATCGGCCGTCCCCTCGCTTGGGTCGTCCCATCCTGGCGCATCGGCCGTTACGCTCCCGGAGATGTCCGTTGCTGCGGTGATCCTCGCTGCAGGGGCCGGGACCCGTTTCAACCGGGACGACCCCGATGCCCGGCCAGGCGCGAAATTGCTCGCCAAAGCACGCGGCAAGCCACTGCTCGCATGGGCGATCGCCCCGGCCCTCGAAGCTGACCTGGACGAGCTCGTCGTCGTCAGCGGCGCTGCCGACTTGAGCGGGGTCGTGCCCGATGGTGCGACGCTGCTGCGAAACGACGACTGGTCTCTGGGCCAGGCCACCTCGCTGAGGGTCGCGCTCGACTGGTGCGCCCGTCAGGGCCACTTGTCGGCAGTGGTCGGTCTGGGCGACCTTCCCGGGCTCACGGTGGACGCGTGGCGCACCGTTGCGGCCGCGCGTGGGGGCCCAATCGTGTTCGCGACCTACTACGGCCGGCGTGGGCACCCGGTGCGGCTCGACGCGGAGATCTGGTTGCTGCTTCCCATCAGCGGTGACGAGGGCGCCCGGTCCCTGGCCAACCGTCGCCCCGAGCTCGTCACCGAAGTAGCGTGCGAGGGCAGGACGGTTGACATCGATACTCAGGAGGACCTGCGCCGATGGAGTTGAACGACGAATTCGAAGTCTCGGTGCCAGTCGCCGAGGCCTGGGTGGTGCTCACCGACGTCGAGAAGATCGCGCCGTGCCTGCCCGGGATCTGGCTTCGACAGGTGGAAGGCGACGAGTACCAGGGCGTCGTGAAGGTCAAGGTGGGGCCGGTCACGGTGTCGTACGGGGGCTCCGCCCGCTTCGAGTTGCTCGACGCCGACGCGCACAAGGCCGTGCTCAAGGCGGAAGGTCGCGAGCTCCGGGGGCACGCAAACGCGACCGCTCTGGTCAAAGCGGCTCTCTCCCCGTCGGCCAAAGGCACAAGGGTCCAAATCGTCACGGATCTCAACATCGCCGGCAAGCTCGCCCAATTCTCCGGCGAGGTCCTGGCCGGGGTGTCGCGCAAGCTCATCGCCGAGTTTGTCGACAACCTGGAGTCGACAGTGCTCGCCGTGTCAGAGGCGACCACGCCAGAGCCGGTCGTCGAGACCCCTGCCGAGGCCGAGATCGATGCCGAGGCCGCTTCCTACGAGGCCGAGATCGATGCCGAGGTTGCTTTTGACGAGGCCGAGGCCGCTGGGGCGGCCGCTTCCGCCCAGGCCGACTCCGATCACGCGGCGGGCGACCGCTGGATCTCCTCACCGCCCTTGGAGGAGTCCGACCACCTCATCGCGAAAAGGGAATCGTTCATGAGGCGCCTGACGCCGTACTTGACCGTCGCGGGGATCCTTCTCATCGCGCGGATCGTCGTCTACTCGCTGCGCCGCCGCCGGCGGTGAGCCAGGGCGACTGGGAGGCAGTCGCCGGGCTGCTCGGAAGGGCACCCCAAGGAGCCTTCGAGGTCATCGTCCGCGACGCCGCCGGAAGGCCGGTCGTCATCTTGAACTCCCCGCTGCTCGAGGACGGCACGCCCATGCCGACGCGGTACTGGCTCGTGGGCCGGGCGGAGCGGGAGTCTGTGAGCCGACTCGAGTCAACGGGCGGAGTGCGGGCCGCCGAAGCTGCCGTCGACGCCGCCGAGCTCGAGGCCGCGCATCGGAGGTACGAGGCGCTTCGCGACGCGGCGCTGCCGGCGGGGCACCGGGGGCCGAGGCCGACGGGCGGCGTCGGGGGGACCGGCCGCGGCGTGAAGTGCCTACATGCTCATCTCGCCTGGTACCTCGCGGGCGGCTCCGACCCGGTTGGCCGATGGACGTGTGACGAGCTCGGTATCGACCGCTCCCAGTACCGCATCACTCCTTCCGAGGTTCAGGAGCGGGCAGCCGGGGGTGCTCTCGGACCAGTCGCCGCGATCGATTGCGGCACCAACTCCACCCGGCTTCTCGTCGTCGACGCCGGTGGGCGTCCTCTCGAACGACTGATGCGGATCACCCGCCTCGGTCAGGGCGTCGACCGCGAACGGCGCCTTGACGAGGAGGCGATGCAGCGGACCATCAAGGTTCTCTCGGAGTTCCGCGAGGTGCTGGACGACCATGGCGTCACGCGGACGCGGGCAACGGCAACTTCGGCGGCCCGTGACGCCGAGAACTTCGACGAGTTCGCGCGTCGGGTGGCCCAGGTCCTCGGCACCGTACCGGAGGTGCTCCAAGGCGAGGAAGAGGGTCGCCTCACCTACCTCGGATCGACGGCGGACCTCGATCCAGCCGAAGGCGCTTACCTCGTGATCGACGTCGGCGGCGGGTCGACAGAGCTGGTGGGAGGTCTGCGTACCGCCCTGCAGGTCGTCTCGCTCGAGATCGGCTGCGTGCGCGCCACAGAACGGTTCTTCGAACACGACCCCCCGCTTCGAAGCGAGCTGGAAGCTGCCAGGGTGCACGTGCGCCGACTTGTGACCGCAGCGGTCGAGGCACGACCTGAGCTCGACGGCGCCGCACACCTGATCGGCGTCGCCGGCACCGTGGCCGCGCTCGTTCGCCTCGATCAGGGGCTCCTGTGCTACGACCGGAGCCGTATCCATCACGCCCGGCTGACCCTTGCTGCGATCGAAAGGCTGATCGACGAGCTCGGCGCCGTGAGGTCCGCGCGTCGTCTCGAATGGCCGGCGCTGGAGGCGGAGAGGGCAGATGTGATAATCGGCGGCGCCGCCGTACTAGCCGAGGCGATGGTCGTCCTCGGCTTCGACGTGCTGACGGCATCGGAGTCGGACCTGCTCGACGGGATCGTCGCAGAGCTGCTTGCCGGCTGATCACCCGCGTCGCAGGCCTGCCCGGGGCAGGCCGTGGGCGGGACCGGGGTGCTGCCGCTGCGGCCAGGCGAAATGCCTAGGCGCTTGTCTCCCGGTCCGAGAGCGCTGCACCCACCTGATCGGCGATGAAGGCCGCGACGAGCAGGCGGTCGGATGACACCGGCGAGCCGGGCGTCGGGGCCATTACGAAGCGCCCGAAGGTCTTGCCACGGTACTGGACGATGAGCTCGACCTCCCGCCCCGGCAAGCCGGTGCGATTGGCGCCCCAACGCAGCCCGCCCAGCGTGACCACGCCGAAGTGCTCGATGCGGGTTGGGTGGCGGTCCGACATCTCGGTCTCGAAACGGCAGTCCTTCAGCCCGAGCAGCGATGTCAGTTCAGCGGCCGCGCGCCCGACGACGAACTGCGCCGGCTCGCCTGCGGCGACCAGCTCGGTGAAGTTGTGGATGAGGGCCACGTTGTTCGCCTCTTCGGAGGCGTCCTCCCGGTGGCCGCGACTGCGGGCGGCGATCTCGGTGATCGCCAGGCCCACCACCAGCAAGCTGATCTCGGTCTGGAGGTCGGGTCGGTAGGTGATGTTGAACGTCTCGTAGGGCTTGGTAAGGAAGAAGTCGAACCAGGCAGCCGCCGACAGCGCGGCCAGCACGCCTGCGAAGCGACTACCGAAGGAGCCGACAGCGACGACGACCAGGACCAGCACGAGGGCCGAGGCGGGCAGCGCGAAGCTGCTGCGGAACGGCACGAGGGCGGCAGAGACGGCTATCGGCAGAGCCAGGCCGCAACAGGCCGCTATCCAGCCCTTGTCGACTGCCTGAACCCAGCGCCTCATCGAGCCGCTCTCGGTGAGCAGAGCACGACCACGACGCTAGCGCCGCCGAGGCCCGCGGATCATCCGAGGGCGGGCCGCGCAAGCTGGTTCACGCAGTCCACGTGCTCGCTGGTCCCCCAAGTTGGGTGCGCCAACTGTACGCGTGAGGCTGGTGGATCTGCGACGATAGAGACGTGAGCAAGGGTGACAGAAGGCGGAGTTGACATGGCCGGACTGGCGGTTTCTGGCATCTCGTCGGAGCTGGTGGGTCGGCGCGTTCGCCTTCGTCCCTTGCGCGACGACGACTACGAAGCTTGGAGCGAGGTGCGCTCCCGCTGCCGGGACTGGCTGCTCCCATGGGAGCCGCGGCCGGCCGGTGCGCCCTATCCGTCAGAAGACCGGACCAGCTTCATCACTCGTTGCTCCATGCGCGAGCGCGAGAGGCAATTGGGCACTGGGTACGGTTTCGGGATCTTCGCGATGGGGCGCTTCGTCGGCGAGATGAACCTCTCGTCGGTCTCGCGAGGGGCTTTTCAGAACGCCGATGTCGGCTATTGGGTCGATCAGGCGCAGGCAGGACGGGGATACGTGCCGGAAGCCTGCGTGTTGCTGTTCCGCTTTGCGTTCGAGGAGATCGGGCTCCACCGAGTTCAGATCTCGATCATCCCGCGCAACCGTCCGAGCCGCCGCGTGGCTCAGAAGCTCTGGCTGCGCGGCGAGGGCATCGCCCTTCGTTACCTCGAGATCGACGGACGGTGGGAGGACCACGTCCGCTACGCCGTGACAACGGAGGAGTGGACCGAGCGCCGAGACCGGTACCTTCGCCAGTGGCTGTCGGGATCGGCGAACTGGTAGCTCGCCCGGTCAGCTCCGGCGGCGAACGACCGCCGGAGAGTGCCTGAAGAAGGCCTCCAAGTCGGAGTCGTAGCTGTGGCAGGCCACGCGGTCGCCGACCGGCTGACTGAGGCGGCCGGCCCGGGCGAAGAGCTCCACGGTTCCAGCTGACGTCGTGTCGAACCTGAAGCCGAGCCCCTTCAGCGAGGTCGTGTCCACGCCGCGTCCGAAACGCAGCAGGTCCTCGAGCTCCGGGGGCAGATCGAGGAGGTTCAGGCGCACGAGGGGCGCGGCGGCCTCGCGTGTGAAAAGGGGCGGAAGCCGAAGGCGCCACGCCCCGGCAAGCCGGGCGACCTGGCTCCAGGGCAGGCAGCCGTCGGCGGCGACGTTGAAGACGCCCGGGACGCGCTCGCGAACGACGAGCTCGAAGCACCTCACGACATCGTCTTCCTCGACGAACTGTATCTGCGGGTCGTAACCGGCGACCGCGGGGAACATCCCCCTCGCCAGGTTCCGGCTGATCGGTGTCTCGACGCTCGCCCCGAGCACGTTCGCAAACCGGAGGACGGTCACGAGAATGTCCGGGTTGTCGTCGGCGAAGTCTCGAACATAGGTCTCGACCTCGGTGAGTGACCGTTCGAGGCGAGTTCTCGGCGGTCGGGAGCGGGGGGTGTCTTCGGCGAACCAGGCGGGATCCTTCGGTCCCGCGCCGTAGACGACCGTCGAGGACTTCACCACGACGTGGCGAACCGACGATCCCGGTGCGCCGGCCGCGGCCAGGAGGTTCATCGTGCCGATGACGTTGACCTCGTGAAGGTCGCGGCCGCTCGTCCTGGTCGAGTCGACCACCAGGAACGTGTGCACGATCGTGTCGACCTCGGTCGAGCTGACAATTCGCTCCAGGAGCGAGTAGCTCTGTTCTGCCCGGACGTATTCGGTGCGCTCGAGCCCGATGGACGGCTCGCCGGTGCCCATACCGAGGATCATCTCGACTTCGGGGTTCTTCTCCAGCGCGGCCGCCACCTTGCCGCCCCAGAACGTGTCGAGACCGGTGAGGAGAATGCGACGGCCCATCGTCTCAGCCGAACCAGACGCTGGCGCGCCCGGCCAGCATGTCGCAGAGCTCGTCCTGGACCCGTTGGCGGATCGCGTCCGCCTCCTTAACGACACGGCTCAGCGGGTAGCGCTCGAGAGCGGGTTCGACATCGAAGATCACGGGGTCCAGCACGCGGAAGCGGAACTTGGCCGGCAGGTAGACCAGTGTCCCGAGCACCGGGCCCAACAGCAGGTGATTGATCGTGACGGGAACATAAGGCATCCCGAGCGCCTTGCCCAGCACCGGGATCTTGAACAGCATCGGCATGGCCTCCTCGGCCCCGAGCACCGCGATGGGGACCACGGGCACGCCGGCTCGCATGGCGGTCTCGACGAAGCCGCCTCGGCCGAAACGCCGAAGCTGGTACCGCTCGCTTCTCGGCTTCGAGGGTCCCTTCGCCCCCTCCGGGAACGCGAGCACGAGCTGGCCGTCGTCATGGAGCAGCCGGTGCGCGTTGTCGGGATGTGCCGGTATCCCACCAGCGCGGTTCCAGAGCGTTCCAAGGACCGGCACCGTACGGAACCAGTGGTCGGCCAAGCCGTAGACGGGGCGCCCGAGCTCGGTCTCGATGCCCTGCATGATCATCGGCGCGTCAGCCGGGATCGCTCCGCCGTGATTCGCGATCAACAGGGCGCCGCCAGTCAGGGGGATCTTCTCGAGCCCCTCCCACTCCACACGGAACCACCGCTCGTAATAGAAGCGACCGACCTTTCGTACAAGCTCCCTCAGGTGCTCGGACCGTCCCCAGGCGTCGACGTCGTCCTTGCGCGCGTCGGCTGGGTCGGGTTCTGCCGGCAATGCCTCGAACTGCCTGCGCACCACGACCTGGAGCGTAGCCCCAGCCTGCTGAAACCCGGTGGGTGCTACGGCCTGCCGTCAGGGTCGGCCGGCCGAGACGAAACCCGGCCAGTACATCGGGTAGTAGGCGACGTTGGTCCCGACCTCTGCTGCCTGAATGATCGTCTGGGTCCCGTACGGTCCAGAGCCGACGTAGATCGCGACGTGCGTGATCGGCAGGGGGCCGTCGTTGGCGAAGTGGTAGAAGAGGAGGTCGCCCGGTTCGATGGCCGCCAGGCTGACATAGGTGGACTCCTCATCTTGGACAGTCGCCCCGTGCAACAGCTCGACTCCCGCCGCGGCCCACACGACCATCGCAAGGCCCGAGCAGTCGACGCCTTGGCGGCTCGCTCCGCCCCAGACGTAGGGCACGCCCAGGTAGGACTCCGCTGCTGCCACGGCCGCCAGACCTCGAGGAGTGGTTCCAGCTGGAACGAGCGGTTCTCCGTATCCGGGCTGACCACTGCCCGTCCCCGGTCCGAAGGGCCAAGCGCCGCCGCCTCCGCCTGCGTTGCTTCTTGCACCGCTGCCGTGATGGTGCTTGGCGGCTGCAGCGGCCTTGGCAGCCGCGGCGGTAGCCTTGGCAGCCGCGGCGGCAGCCTTGGCAGCAGCGGCAGCAGCAGCGGCCTCAGCGGCTTTGGCAGCTGCGGCTGCAGCGGCAGCGATCTCTTGTTCGCGCTTCAGCGTGAGCTGGTACAGCCGCCCCTTCACTTGGCGGAGAGCCGACTCCACGTTCAACGTCGCCGCCTCGGCGACAGCCCGAGCCTGGTCAGCGGAGAGCCGGGCCTGCGCCCTGGCTGCCAGGGTCCTCGACTGGGTCGCCTGTTCGGCGGCCAGGTGACCACTGACCAGGTGCAGCTGGTTCACGGCTGCCTCGAGAGAGTGAACGACGATGTCCGAGTAGACCGCCGCACTCTGGGCGTCATTCACGCTCGAGTCGAGGACGGCGCCAACCTGAGCTGCAAATCCGTCGCCGGTCACGTAGGCCTCGACCGCGGCAGTCTGTGCGCGGGCTCGTACCGCCTCAAGCTGGTGCCGGGTCGCCTTCAGCCGGAGCTGCGTCTTGGCGAGCGTCGCTTGGTCCTCCTGGAGCAGGACCGTCTCCTCGTCGTATTGCTCGGCCTCGGCCGATACCAAGTTCTGGTCCGTCGTGATCTGCTCGGCGAGCGCCTCGGCGCGAGCCTGGAGAGAACCGATCTGCGAATTGGTACGGTTGATGGGGCTCGGCGTCGCTCCGGCCGGCGTGGCGACCACAAAGAGTGAAGCTGCTAAGGCGAAGACGGTCGCGACGGCCCCGACCGTGCCTGCCGGGTGCCGCCTCTTGAGCAACATGTCTTAACTTTGGTCACATTAGTCACGGCTGTCAACTGAGTGCCGGCTGAGCAGGTGCTCTTGATCGGCAAATGACAGCGCGCGGAGCCTCAGAAGTGCTGGACTGGTCTCCGGCAGTGGCCGTGGAGCGGTCTCGGGGACGTAGCCCAACCGGCAGAGGCAGAGCGCTTAAAACGCTCACAGTGAGGGTTCGAGCCCCTCCGTCCCCACCCTCGTCCCGGCCCCAGTCCCCACCAGCCGCTGACCGGCTCGTCGGTCACCGGGCCGTTCGAGATCGCAGCCCGACGTCGCACCCCGAGCACGCCGCCGGCCGTGACGGTCCCCAGCTCGGGGGCACTGGGCAAGTTCTGAACCAAAGCTCAGGAGAAACACAGAAAGCACGCCTATCCTCAGGCCATCGCTTCGGCTCAAAGGAGTGCCTGACGTGTTCTCGCTCGGTTACGCCTGGAACGAGCTCCGCCGCCGCTGGGGGCGGACGCTCGTGACCGCTTTCGGACTCGCTGCGGGAGTCGGTCTCGTCATGGGCATCATCGGTGTCTCCCAGGGACTGTCCGACGCTCAGAACCGCGTCCTCTCCCCGCTTGGATCAGTCGGGACAGACATCATCGTGACCCGCACCGTTGCGCCGACCACCTCTCAGACCACCACGACGACGACCACGCCGTCGCGCGGATTCGGCGGGGACAGCTTTCCGGCCGGCGGAGGCGGGGGCTTCACCGGCGGTGGGGGCGGGGGCTTCTTCGCCCGCGGTGTCCCGGGCTCCAGCTCCACCGACAGCTCGCAGGCCGCGACGCTTCTCAACAACAACGCCTCGGTGATCACCGACCTCGCGAAGCTCGGCCCGGCCGGAACCCAGTTCACCCACGACTTCTTCGTGCCCGGCACGCTCATCACCTTTCCCTCGGTCGCGATCGGCGACGTCGCGAAGCTCCCTGGCGTGACCTCTGCCGTCGGCGCGCTCTCCCTGGAGGCGCTGCACGAGAGCGGCACGGTGCCGAAGATCAGCGACACGTACAAGACCGGCGGCCAGACGATCTCCACGACCGTGAAGCCTCCCAAGCTCACTGCGGCGCAGACCACCGCAGAGCGGGCCTGCATCACCAAGCTCCTGCAGAAGACCTTCGGCAGCGGTACCGGCACCACCACCGGTGGCACCTTCCCCCGCGGCGGTGGGGGCTCAGGCGCCGGCGGCGGCCGGTACAACTTCGGGGGCTTCGGGTCGAACCCGGCGCTCGACAAGTGCCTCACCCCGGCCCAGATCAGCTACCAGCAGAAGGTCACCGTACCGGAGCAGACCATCACCCGGGTGCTCAACCCGCCGACGACCAACACCGCCACTTCCAGCTACAGCGTGGCCGGCGTGGACCCGAATAATGAGACCACAGGCCTGATCACCAAGTCCCAGCTCGTCAGGGGCACCTGGTTCACCGGCAGTCCTGCCGACGAGGTGCTCGTCAACACGGCCTATGCCAGCACCAAGGGCCTGAAGGTCAACGGGACCGTCACGATCAACTCCAAGAGCTACAAGATCGTCGGCCTGGTGTCGCCGACCCTCACCGGCAACGTCTCGGACATCTACTTCCCGCTTTCCACGATGCAGAGCCTCGCCTCCGCACCGAACTACGTGAACGAGGTGCTGGTATCGGTGAAGAGCGCCTCGGACGTCGCCGCAGTCACCGCAGCGATCAAGAAGGAGCTCCCCGGCGCCACGGTGCTCACCTCCAAGACGCTCGCCGAGGTGGCGAGCGGCAGCCTCAACAACGCCCACAAGCTGGCCAACGGCCTGGGCGGCATTCTCGCCATCGTCGTCCTGCTCGCCGCGTTCCTGATCGCCGGCCTGCTCACCCTCTCGAGCGTCGCCAAGCGCGTCCGTGAGATCGGCTCTCTCCGGGCGATCGGTTGGACGCGCGGCGAGGTCGTGCGCCAGGTCATAGCCGAGACGGTCGGCATCGGCATAGTCGGGGGGGTGATAGGCGTCGCGATCGGCGTCGCAGTCTGCGCGGTCATAGGCGCCGTCGGCCCCGGGCTCTCGGTCACCTCGACCGGGCTCGCGGTGGGCGCCTCCAAACTGAGCAGCCTGGTGGGTCTCTCTACCACGGGCACAACGACGTCGATCGTGCACCTCTCCGCGCCGGTGCACGTCGCGACGATCCTGCTCGCGTTCGCCGGTGCGCTTGTCGGCGGCCTCATCGCCGGCACCATCGGCGGCTGGCGCGCAGCGCGGCTCGCGCCGGCTTCAGCGCTGCGGGACCTCGGCTGATGGCCACGACACCGGGCATGGAGACTGGAAAGGACGACCAGACGATGACGGAGACCGAACGGGCACAGGCGGCGGGAGCGCCGTCCGCGCAGTCCGCCCCCATCCCCCTCTACGAGCTGTCGCGCCTCGAGCGGACCTTCTCCAAAGGCGGCGTGGTCGTCAAGGCCGTCCGCGGGGTGGACCTCGTCATCAACAGCGGGGAGATGCTCTCACTCGAGGGACCGAGCGGGTCGGGCAAGACCACGCTCTTGCAGCTGCTCGGCGCCCTCGACAGCCCGACCGGTGGCTCGATCCGCTTCGAGGATCGCGACCTCGGCGGGCTCAGCGACAAGGAGCTGACGAAGATCCGCGCAGAGGAGATCGGTTTCGTCTTCCAGCACTTCAACCTCATCCCGACGCTCACCGCCGAAGAGAACGTCGCCATCGCGATGTTCCCGAACCACGTCCGCTCCCATGCGCGCCTGGAGCGCGCCAAGGAGCTGTTGAACCAGGTCGGACTGGGGCCTCGCCTGGGCCATCTGCCGTCGCGGCTCTCCGGCGGCGAGCAGCAGCGCGTCGCGATCGCCCGGGCGCTCGCGAACAGCCCGAGCGTCATCATCGCCGACGAGCCGACCGGCAACCTCGACTCCGAAACGGCCAAGGAAGTCATGGCGACGTTGAACGCGCTGCGCGAGAGCGCCAAGGTGACGATCGTGATCGCGACCCATGACGAGGACGTCGCCCGGCTCACTGACCGCCGGATTCGTATCCGCGACGGGAAGATCCGAGAAGTCTCCGCCGCGTAACCACTCAACATCGGCCCGTCGGTCTCCGACGGGTCCATGGCACGAGACAGTGCCCATACACGCCCTCCGCCGCCATGGGCCACTTCGCGTGCTGGATACACCTGGGGGGTATGCTGACCGCCATGGAGGTGATCGTGCGACGCGGCTACAGCGATGACAAGGATGCTGTCCGCAAGCGCCTGCGGCGCATCGAGGGACAGATGCGGGGGCTCCAGCGCATGGTCGACGAGGACCGGTACTGCATTGACATCCTCGAGCAGATCTCAGCTGCCACAAGGGCGCTCCAGTCGGTGGCCTTGCAGCTGCTCGAGGGTCACATGGCCCACTGCGTGGCCGACGCAGTCAAGAGCGGCGGTGACGAGGCGACCGAGAAGCTCGGAGAGGCGTCGGCCGCCATCGCACGTCTAGTCCGTTCGTGAGCACGGCTGCGGCGAAGGTGGCCCGTTCGGAGCCCTTGTGATGGCCGGCGCGACGCTGCTGGCCGGCATTGGCTGGCTCGATGCCATCGGGAGGAGCCTGCGGGAGGGCTTCTTCATGTTCTGGGAGACACTGTGGCCGCTCATCTTGGGCTTCACGCTTTCCGGCGCGGTGCAGGCATTCGTCAGCCGCGAGACCATGCAGACCAAGATGGGCGACCACGGGCCGGCGGCGGTGGCCCGGGCCTCCGGCTACGGCATGGCCTCCTCCTCGTGCTCGTATGCGGCAAGTGCCATGGCGAAGTCCCTCTTCGTGAAGGGAGCGGACTTCGTGGCGGCGTCGGTGTTCATGGTCGCCTCGACCAACCTCGTGATCGAGCTGGGCATCGTGCTCATCGTGCTGATGGGCTGGCAGTTCGCGGCGAGCGAGTTTGTCGGCGGGGTCATCATGATCGTGCTGCTCGCATTGGGGGGCGGCTTCTGGCTGCGTGGGAGGCTGGTCGTCGAGGCCAGGCAGCGACTGGCGGGCGATTCCGGGCACGATGAAGGGCACGATCACGAGCACGCACCGTCTGGGAGCGTCGCACTTCAGCAGGAGACCTGGGCCACGAGACTGCGCTCCAAGGGTGGATGGGCCGATGCGGCCACCTACACCATGGCCGATCTCACAATGCTGCGAAGGGAGCTGGCGATCGGCTTCACCGTGGCCGGGTTCCTGGCCGTCGTGGTGCCTGTTCAGGTCTGGAACACGGTCTTCGTCCATGGACATGGCAGCTGGACGACGCTCGAGAACGTCGTCGTGGGCCCGTTCATCGCGATCGTCAGTTTCGTCTGCTCGATCGGCAACGTCCCGCTCGCCGCGGCGCTGTGGAAAGGGGGAATCTCTTTCGGTGGGGTGGTCTCGTTCATCTTCGCCGACCTGATCAGCCTCCCCCTGCTGCTCATCTACCGCCGTTACTACGGGACGCGCCTCATGCTTCGGATGCTGGCGGTCTTCTGGGGGGTGATGTCGGTTGCCGGGCTCGTCACCGAGGTCCTCTTTCGAGCGGCCGGCCTCGTACCTACGACCCGGCCGACCCAGGTAGTTCCGGCGCACTTCTCCTGGGACTACACGACTTACCTCAACATCGTGTTTCTCGTGCCCTTCGCCGTTCTTTACTGGGCATATCGCAACAGGGCCCGCTTGGGGGGCGCTGAAGGCCACGTCCTCGACTCGGTGTGCGGGATGCAAGTCGAGGCGGCCAACGCACCCGCCACCACGGTGCAGGACGGAAAACGGTTCTACTTCTGCTCAGATCGCTGCCTGCTGCGTTTCGAGGCGGATCCGGCGCGCTATACCGCCAAGAGGCGCGACCCCAACGAGGTCGCCGGATCTGCGTCAGTTCCGGTGTCCTTCGGCCGCCTGAGCAAGAGACCGGAGGGAAAGGGGCACTAGCCCGCATCATTCACGCGACCCATTGAGGCGGCCCATTAACAGTCGGTCCAGTCGTATCAGGCAGTGGCGGCCCATTGACGTGGTTCCCGGGGCCTTCTAATCGCGCTGCTTCGCGCCGAGTCGGGTCGTACGTCGTGGGTCGACGACATCGGGGCGTGGCAAGTCGACCTCGGGCCGCAGGGCGCGGATCGGGATCGCTCAGGCGATGAGCTCGATCCGTCGGCAGGCCCGGAGGACAGCATCGGCGGCCGGCCACCGGTCGAGGATGCGGCAGATCCGGAGCCGTGCCGAGCTCACGATGCGCCCGGGTGCGTGGAAGATGCCCCATTCGGACACCAATAGTCTTCCCTACCAAGAGGGCGTCTTCGCGTCTCTGGCGAACTCAGGTCATGCGGCGGCGTGAATGACCAGGGCTAGCGAAGAGCAGGCAGAGCCGGTGTTGGCCGAGTACCGGCGACGCCTCGTAGACGCCGTCACGTGCTAGAGAGATCGGTGCATGAACGAGGAGGAGCTCAGCGACGAGTCGTCCCGCGACGAGCACCGCAGCGGTCGACGCCGAAGCGGGCTTGGTTGGGCGGACATCGGAGTTTCCGCGCTCCTGATACTCGTTATCTCGGTCCCTACCATGGCGGTTGAAGAGGACTGGCATGGCCGTCCAATGATCGACGGGCCGACTCACCTCTGGATCATTGCCGCCTGCCTGGTGGCAGCTGCCTTCCTGGTCGGCGGGGCGGTCGCCGGGCGCCGCCGGCCGTCCGCGGCGCCAGAGCACGCCACGGCCGCCGCGAGCCTGGCTGTGGCCGTGCTGTTCGTAGCCGCCGTGTTGCGCAGGCTGTGGCTGGTTCACGAGGGTGTGCCTGTCGGTGTGGTGCGACTGTGGTTCCTGGGAGTTGTGGCGGCCCTCTTTCTGAGTGCGGCGGGATCATTGCTCGGTCGCCGGTTCACGACCGATATACGCCTCGGTTCTCGCCGTCCGGCCGACGACCGCGACCGCGTACAACCCCACACACTCACCGACGCCGTTTCGTCAGACGAGGATGGCACCGGACGGGAGTGCCACAACGAGCGCGCCAAGGTGCAGGAGACCCCGCCCCCGAGGCGCCTCTCCGCCGGCGGAGGGACGCAGCCGACGGTCTGTTGACCGCGGAGTCCGAGCGCCCCGTCCGTCACGGTTTCATGTTCCTCGACCCGACGTCTCTTCAACGAAATGGGGTGACCACTGTGAACGGATATCGCCACAGAATGCCGTCCCGTCTGGGCGTAGCAGGTGTCCCGGTCGACGGAGGTTTCCCCCGGGGGCCTTCGGCTCGGCACGAGGCTCAGACCTCCCGTGGTAGCGCCCTGGCAGACCTCTTGAGCAGGACGGCCTCAAAGGCATCCCGGCCAAGCTCTCTGCCAACGGGCTCGACCCGAATGCCGAGCGGGCCAAGCCCCGCCTCGCGGCACGGGCACTGCAGATGGTGTGCCGCCTGTTCGCTTACAACGCCGGGCTGGACCTTGCCCGCCACCTCAACGCATATCTGGCCGACAACGACGAGCACCGAGCGATCACCCGAGATCTGTTGCACATCGGAGGCCGGATCGCCTTCGCCCACCAGCAGGTCACCGTCACCTTGGACCGGCCGAGCTCCCCCCGGGTGGCAAGGGCGCTCGACCAGCTCCTCGACGAGCTCGCCACCGGATCCCTGGCCCATCTGGCCGACGACCGGCGACCGATCGTCTACCAGATGGGCCAGTGACGAGCTTCCACACTTCGTAACCGCCTGCTACCCGAGGTCTGGGCCTTGGCCGGCTGTCCCTGGTTCGCCTCGGCCAGCCCCGGCGCGGCTGTCAGCGGAGCGCGACGATCGACTTGACCAGACCCGCAAATCGTTCCCGAACGATCTTGGCGTCAGGGAAATAATGCCTGAGATCCGTGATCGAAAGGAGCTCTACCGAGAGGGCGTCGCTAACGGCCTGTTCGTACGACTTGCTGGCCAATGTCATGTGACCACCGCGCCATCGGAGCGAGACGGCCGCTTTGACGCGTACCGGCAGGAACTGGAAGCCCGGGAAGAGCCAGTGTGGTTCCAGGGGGAAGTAAGCATATGGCGTCTGGACCCAATAGTGCTCGGCTGTGCGGTGGACCACTTCGGCGAGCTGCTGACGGCGGTAGTGGCCGCCAACATGTTCGATCAGGGAGTTGGAGAACACGAGGTCGAACTCGGTCCTCAAGATTTCCTCCGAAGGGGCGCACGCGTCGCCACGCACGCAGTGGATCCAGGGTGCATCGCTCTGATCGGGCTCGATGTTGACCACGACAAGGCGGTTCGGGTGAACGGGAGCCTTCTCCCATGAGCGCGACGTGCCGCCGAGATCGAGCACGCGCATCTC
>PLIM01000033.1 GCA_003139355.1 Acidimicrobiaceae bacterium
GTTCAAGTCCCGCTCCGGGCACACCCTTTTCCCTGGTAGGCGTTGTGCCGCGAGCCACGAAACGGCCGTCTGGTCACTTATTGGTCACTGTTGCTGTGACAGGGCCATCCACCATCGCCGCGACGGCTGCTGCCGCCGTTGAGCCGGCGTCCTCGAACAGGTGGCCGTAGCGGTCCATCGTGAACGACGCGGACGCGTGCCCAAGACGACGAGCGATGAGAAGCGGCTGCTCCCCGGCTGCGATCAGGTGGGCGACGTGAGAGTGCCGGAGATCGTGGAACCTGATGCGAGGCAAGCCGCTACGGGCGACCCGGCGATCGAAGACCTTGGCGACGCTCTCGGGATCGAGCGGCGTTCCGTCGACGTGTGCGAAAACGAGGTCGTGGTCTTCGTAGGTGCCACCGAGAATGAGACGGTGCTCAGCCTGTCGAGCGCGCTGGGCCCGGACCACGGCCGCGGTGGCAGGGTCGAGGTCGATCGTCCGCCGTCCGCGATCCGTCTTCGTCCGTGCCGAGAAGATCAGCTTCCCGTTCAAGGTCGTGAGTTGCTGTCGGACGTGGACCCTGCCCCGCTCGAGGTCGACGTCGGCCCACCGGAGGCCGCACACCTCGCCGCGCCTCATGCCGGTCATCCCGGCTACGCGGATCAGGGCCGCGAGGGGCTCGCCAGCGATGAAGTCGAGAAAGGCGCGGAGCTGCGGCGGCGTCCACCACGCCATTTCGGGTGGTCGCGCAGACTTGGCCGACGGTGGGCTAGCTGCCTCGGCAACGTTGCGCGCCAGCTCGCCCCTGCGCACAGCGTCTCCGAGTGCCTTGGAAATGACGACGTGGACATATCGCACCGACCGCGGAGACAAGCCGCCCTCGCGGAGCCGTAGCCCGGAGGCTAGGAGTTCGCTGTAGAGACGGTCAAGGTCCCCGGCCGTGAGCTGGTCGAGCCGACGGCCGCCGAGAGTAGGCCGCACGTAGAGCAGGTTCCGGCGGTAACCATCGATCGTGGAAGGCCGGAGGCCGGAGGTCGGAAGCCCCTCGAGCCACCCATCCAGGTACGCGCTCAAGCTCTGGTGTGACGCCGGCACGTAGGTGCCCTTGCGTACCCCAGTCCGCAGTTCGTCGAGCGCCTCTTGAGCTTCCTTCTTCGTTGCAAAGCCCCGTTTACGCGCCTGGCGGCGCGCGCCGACCGGGCCCGGAACGACGTTAGTGACGAATGACCAAGTGCCGTTCGGCTGCTGCTTCAGCGATCCGGCGGTGCTCATGGCTGCTTCAGCCTCGCTTCCAACTCCGCGATCTCTCGATCGGCCTCGTCGACCTTCTTCGCTGACTCTTCAGCGACCGCTTTAGCCATGTACGCCCGTCGCCAGCTGTCGTCGGCCTCGCGGCGCAGGCGGTCGCGGTGCCGCCGCGCCTCTGCTAACTGCGATGCCTCAGCGACGAGTGCGATCATCAGACCGGACACGTCCCACGAAGGCGAAAGGGATATCGGCCCGTCGCAGTCATACAGCTCGCCGGTCTCGTCGTTGAGGACGACGGAGAGAGCTAGTGCCTCCTCGAGGGCGACGCGCCGCCGGCCGGTCTCGATCTGACCAACCGTCTCCCGGAGCCAAGCGAAGCCGAGTCTTTGCATGTCGCCGGCGAGTTCCCCCTGCGTGAGCCCCCTTCGGTCACGAAGCGACCGCAGGTTGGCAGCCAGGACCTCGGCGAGAGGGACTGACGGGTTCTTCTTCTTCGCGTACCAGTCATCAGCCACGGAAGACATCCTCCCACGCGCGCGCAACATAAGCAAGGTATAGTTACCGTGCACGCCTACGAGAGGCGATCATCCATGAAGGACTGGACGCCGCCGGACCCGGCGAGGACACCGACAGTGAGCATCGACGAAGCTCGAAAGCCGTTTGGAATCGGCCGCAGCCTCGCTTACGACCTGGCCGCGCGTGACGAGTTCCCGGTGAGGATCATCAGGTGCGGGAAGCTCCTGCGGGTTCCGACGGCCGAGCTGCTCGAGGTGTTGGGGCTCGCTGGCTCCGTGGCGTGAGCCGCGGACCCGGCTATTCCCTCACCGCTGTCCTCGGACTGCCACCGGAAAAGGGCCCGGATGAGGAGCGCGCCCTTGCCGGCGCGCAGAGGGCAGCGCTTGACGCCATTTTCGAGACGGGTGCGGCAGGCGTGGTCGCCGCCATCGGCGATGACTATGCCGTGTCGACCTTCACGGAGGACAACGCGCGCGTCGTCGTGTCATTCAGCGTCAAGGGCCAGACCGTCGAGCCACAAGACGTGCCGATAAGCCGGTTCGGCGCGTGGGTCGCGGACGCACCGGAGGCCCAGATCCACAGCGTGCGGCCGAACGTGCCGCCGCCGACACCACTCGCCACCTACGGCATCGGCCACTGTGAGCGCTTCCAGTGCGCTGTCTGGGATCGTCGCGGCGCCGCAACACTCCTCATGCGCCGGCCGATGCTCGGCTATTTCACGCCCCACACGGCGAGCGGAGCACGCTTGCGTGACGCCATCAACGCGGCAAATCGCCTCGCCGACGTCATCGTCACGACCCGGCCGGCTGACGGAGCAGCGGTAGCGGCCGGCGCTGCGTGGGCCGTGCTCGATGACGAGGCGGCCAACCCGACCACGCCCGGCGAGCCCATCGGGGACTGGTGGGTAAGCCTGGCCGGTCCGCCGTGGACGCCGATTGCATGGGGAGGCAACCCGCCGCTCGAGGGACCTTCGCGATACGGGCGAGTCAAAGAGGCGATCACCACCGACGTCTCGCACGTCGCCTACTTCCGCACCAGGCCCGGATTGCCGGGCTCGCGAGAGCGGCAATCTCCCCTGATCGCTGACGCGGCCGGCATCGGGTACCGCGGCCGCTCCCTGTCAGACAAGGCGCTGAGGGAGCGCGCGACACAGTCCAGGACCCGACGTAGGCACCTAGAAGACAAAGCGCTCACGCTGGCCGAGTACAGCGGGCTCAGCACGGAAAAGCTCTTCGAGCTCAACCTCATCCAATGGGGCCGCGTCCCGTGGCTGCTCGCGCTCGAAACCTCGCCGAAGGCTCCCGAGGTATTCGTGACGCAGTATCGCCACGGGCGCCGCTCGAAGTACTGGATTGCCGATCCCACCGGCAATGCAGCAACAGACCTCGCGTCGGCCGCGGTGACACTCCCCCGGGCGGCGCTCTTATGGGACACGGACGGTATGTCGTTCGATCGACCTTTCGCCAGCGTCGCCGACGGTCGAGGTGTCCCGCTACTAGGTGAGGAGACAGCCGGCGCCATCGTGCTCGACCGCTGGCTCGCGGCAGGGCTGACCGAGCGCCAGTGCGTCGTGCTCCTCAACAGCCAGGCCGGGTGGCGCGCCGATGAGATCGGCGACGCACTGAAGATAGCTCGATCGACGGTTAAGGCCCACTTGGCCGCCGGCCGCAAGATTCTCCGAGAAATTCTCGGAACGGACTAGTCCTTTTCGCTTCCTGGTTTCCCCTTATAGATGAGGAGGGGAAACGACTACTCCTCGAAAGGAGCCCCGCATGACGGCCCCGACAGCCATTCTCAGATTCAACGAAACCGAGATCAGCACGACCGACCCGGTGACCGTGCAAACACTCTGGCGCTTTCTCTCGCACTGCGTCACGCCAGCGGAGTATGCCGCCGTCGACGGGCGAACCACCTGGGAGCCGGCGCGTCAGCCGACACGCCCACGAGCACTCGAAGGGGGAGAATGAGGTGCACCGCCTACGCGAAGCAGCGCCGAGAGTTGAACTCGGCGCCGGCTTCAGTACCCATCTAAGGACTCATCGATAGTATACGCGCCCCGTCAAGTCCCTGCGCGCATACGCGGCCGCTCGAGACGTCGCCGAGCTCGTCAAACAGCTGACCGCGGTGCTCGATGCCTACAACCTCGGCCTGATTGACAACGAGGCCCTCGCATGGCGGGTCGGCAACATCGGAGCGCGCCTCGGAGCAATGGCCGCGCGCGGTGAGCTACAGGTCGCGTCGTGACCGCGCTTCTCGAGCTTCCCGCCGCCACGCTGCGCGAGCTTGCCGGCCTCGCCGACCAGCGCGACCAGCGCCGGGCCAACAACCTCGCGGCTTTGTACGCCGGGCCCGTGCTCGGCGCGTTCCGCGAGGGCGCGCCGCCATTGCCGTCGACATCGCGGGAAATCCTCACGAGCGCGATGTCAGCGCTCGCCCTGAAGGGTTTCAGCGTTGCCGGGTTACTGCGCAGCGCCGAAGGTTTCTCAGCCGGGCGCTTGCCGGCCGAAGTCATTGACGGCGTTGTTGCCACCGTCGCCACCCGCAGGGAAAGGGGACAGTTGTGACCGTGACCGCCGTTACACCCGAGCGCGTCGCAGCCGTTGCACGCCGTGCCGGCGTGAGCACGAACGGCAATCGACCGCAGACGTCGGGAGGCTGGCCCGTGCTCGAACCGGAGGCCCTGTATGGCCTTGCCGGCGAGATCGTGGCCGCTATCTCGCCACATAGTGAGGCCAGCACGGCCGGGCTCTTGTTTTCACTGCTAGCGGAGTTCGGAGCGATCGTCGGGCCAGGGCCGCACGCGGTGGCCGACAGCGCCGCACACCCAGCGCGTCTGTTCGTGGTCGACGTCGGCGACACGTCCAAAGGCCGTAAGGGCTCCATTGAAGCCAACATCCGGCGCGTGAGCGAAGCGGTCGACCCGCAGTTCGCCCGCAATCGTCGCCTTAACGGTTTCGGCAGCGGCGAGGCTCTCGTTGACGCGGTCCGCGGTGACGACGAATCGACCGAACGCCGGATGCTCATTGTCGAGCCCGAGTTCGCCCGCGTGCTCAGCGTGGCGACCCGCGATGGCTCGACACTCTCACCTGTCATCCGAGGCGCGTGGGAAAGCGGGCGCCTGGCCGTTCGCTCGAGGACTCGGACGACGGTGGTCGACGGTGCTCACATCGCGGTCGTGGCTCATATCTCGGCTGACGAGCTCCGGGCGAAACTGACCGAGACGGAGGTCGCCGCCGGCTTCGCTAATCGGTTCCTCTTGGTCTGCGTTCGGCGCTCGAAACTGCTCCCTGACGGCGGCAACCTCGACGACGCGGTCGTCGGGGACTTATGTCGTAAAGTCGTTTATGTCGCAACACAAGCCCGCAAGGTTGCGATCCTCAAGCGGTCTCCTGCCGCGGGTGATCTCTGGCGCGATCTGTACGTCGAAATGGCCGCCGACGAGCCCGGTGGACTGCTCGGCGCCGTCATCGCCCGAGACTCGGCGCAAGTGCTCCGGCTCAGCGTCACCTATGCCCTGCTCGATGGTAAGAACAAGATCGACGTTGAGCACGTTCGGGCAGCGTGGGCCGCATGGAGCTACTGCCGAGCATCGGCCGCGTACATCTTCGGCGAGTCTCTTGGTGACCTCATCGCGGACACTCTGCTACGGGCACTCAGGACAGCCGGAACAGCCGGACTAGACGGTACGGCACAACGCGACCTGTTCAGCCGCAACGCCTCGCGGACACAGCTCGAAAACGCTAGAGCACTCCTGATCGGCCGTGGACTGGCCGTAACCGAGACGACCGAAACGGGTGGCCGGCCTCGCTCCATTCTCCGAGCTACGGAGCACGACATATACGACAAAAGGGCTTTACAAGGGAAAACATGCTTTCTAGGCAGTGAGTCTCCAT
>PLIM01000108.1 GCA_003139355.1 Acidimicrobiaceae bacterium
CGCTGGGCACATTGAGCATCGTTTTCCCTGGTCGTCGAAGCAGGTCGGGTAACTCCGCCGAACGACCACTTCGCGCGTCGCGTCTGTGAACGGGCGCTGCGTTGCGCAACAGCGCAGAACGCCGGCCCCGTCTCAACCGGGACGGCGCCGAGAGTTGTCCTAGGCCTCGTTCTGCAGCGTGACCGACGTCCGGGGGACACCGACTTGGCTGCGGTGAGCTCCTGGGCGGAACCAGATCGCTGGTTCCGTGCGTCGAAGCTGTCATGAACTCCCAAGGCCAGCACGCGAAGCCGTCCGGCCAGAGCTTCGTGAGACGATGGAGCTGATGCGAAGTTGGCGGGTGATCGCCTGCACGATGGTGGCCCTGCTCGCCGCTGCGTGCAGCACCGCGCAGACGACGCCCACGACGCCGTTGCACGGGCTTTCGTCCTCGGTCGGACTGTCGGCTGCCAGTCCACAGCTACGGACGCGCATCGAACTGGACTCGACGCGGGTGAAAGCCGGGACGCCCATCCATGGCACGCTCGTCGTCACGAATCACTCGTCATCGGCGATCAACCTGACCAAGAGGTGCCGGCCGCAGTACGAAGTCACACTGACGAACTCGCGGTTTCCGCCCGAGTACGGCTTCTTCGATTCTTGTGTGGACGCTCCCTTTCTCATCCATCCCGGGGTGAACCGACTCCCGATCGAAGTTCGGACGACCTACATGAGCTGCACGGAGACGCCATCCACAGGTTCGGTGAGTTCGATCCCGAAGTGCACGGCGACTGGTTTCCCGCCCATGCCAGACGGACGCTACGAAGCCATTCTCGCCGGCCAAGAACTGCCTCTGCCTGCTCCAGTCCCGGCCACCGTGACGCTGGTGGGCGGGGGTTAGCCCGATGCGAACATGGCAGGTGGTCTTGTGCACGACGACGGCCGTGGTTGTCGCGGCATGTAGAGGATCTTCGACAACGGCCACGACGACCGGACTATCGAGCTAGTCCGTCGGGTAGGCCGTCTCGTCGCCGACGCGCACGCCCAAAGGAGAGGGCGCTGTGGTCTCGCGTCCACGAGTGCCGTGCCGGGCAGTCGCGAAGGACAGCGTCGCCCCGAGCACCGACAAGGCGTATACCTCTGCCGCGCCCGGACGACAGCTGCGCGTGTACTCGACCGCCGAATCGGGCGTGCTGGTTCGCAACGGTGCCATGGAGCTTGGGTCCGCGAGTTCGGTTGATGGCGGGGCGATGGGGAATCTGCCAGAGACGGATGACAGTCGAGCCCGTGCTGTCGCTCCGACGCGTTGTCCGCGGTTGTTCCGCCCGAGTCGGGGACCTGGCGAGCTTGAGCCGAGCTAGCTTCGCATCGACGGCGCCGCGGGTGTCCCGTCCTCGAGCAAGGCGCCAAGGAGCGCGGCGGCATCGCGGTCGCGCTGTTCCAGAACGCGCGCGTACGTTCTCAGGGTGGCACTTGAGTCAGCGTGACCGAGGCGTCCCGCCGCAGTGCGCACGTCGATACCGCTGGAAAGCATCATCGTGGCAGCGAAGTGCCGTAGATGGCGGAAGCGGACTTCTGGCAGGTTGGCGCGATCACGGACCCGCTCGAACGAGTGCGTCACGCGGTCCGGTCTCCACGGCGAGCCATGGTCAGCGTCCTGGGACCATACGTAGGCACTGTCTCCGAGGTGTACTCCAACGGCACGGCAGCGCTCCGCAGCAGCGTGCCGCTGGCGTTCGAGAACCATCACTGTCCCTGGGTCGATCGCGATGCGGCGAACACGCCGGGACTTCGCCGGCTGCACTTGTATCCGACCGGGAAGGTCCGAGACAGATGTCCGCACAGTCATTGTGCCCTCGGCGAGGTCGGTGTCCGACCACCGGAGCCCGCACAGCTCTCCACGGCGCATTCCGGTGCTAGCCGCGACCCAGAGCATTGACGCCAGGTAGGGGTTGTAGGACTCCGCCGCCGCCAGCAGCCTCCGGACCTCCTCAACGCTTGGTGCTGCCGGTTCGGTTGCTGCCGAGCGAGGAGGAGTTGCCGAGTCGGCTGGCGACCGGACGATCCACCCCCAGCGGACGGCCTGACGCAGTGCCGAGCGAAGGAAGGCATGGTGATGCCCGACGGTCGTAGGCGAGAGCCCGCGCAGCATGAGCCGGCGGTAGTACGAGTCGAGACTTGCTGCGGTGAGCTTGCGAAGCTCGATGCCGCCGAAGTCTGCCTTCGCCTGTTTGGCCAACAGCCCGTAACCCAGGATCGTCTTCGGCGCGAGTCCCCGCGCCCGTGCGTGATCGAGGAACGCGTCCAGCAGATGACCCACGGACCCGGTGGCGGCGCTCCCCGAGTTCCGGGTCACTTCGGTGAGCAGCTCCGCAGCGGCTTGATTGGCGGTCGCCTTCGAGCCGTGCACGGTCTTGCTCACCTGGCCGTAGTGGCCGGTCCGCGGGTCCCGACCTGTGGAGACCGACACCTCCCAAACACCAGGGCTCCGCTCCCGTATCCTTGCCACGCCCAGACGCTATCAGAGATTATGGGATAGATTATGGGATCGTGGTCGAGCCGAAAGGCAAACGACCAGCTTGGAGGGATGGCAGAGCGGACGAATGCGACGGTCTTGAAAACCGTTGGGTGATGAGCCCCGTGGGTTCGAATCCCACTCCCTCCGCTCGAGGTTCTCGTCCGGCTCGCCATCTTGGCGCGATCCACGTGCTCCAGTCACTGGCTGTTGTCGTGCCCGGAGCAACCACGAAACTGACCGATCCAAGGGAGGAGCCCGGTGAGCAGAGCGGCACTGACGTTGATGGCAGTCCACGCGCACCCCGATGACGAGGCGTCGACTACCGGCGGCATCCTTGCCCGATACTCGGCGGAGGGGGTCCGGACCGTCGTGGTGACCTGTACCAACGGTGAGCTCGGCGACGGTCATGAGGCCAGCAAGCCCGGTGATCTCGACCACGACGAGGCGTCGGTCGTTGCCACACGCCGACGCGAGCTCGAAACGAGCTGCGAGATCCTGGGCGTAACGTCCCTCGAGCTGCTCGGCTATCGGGACTCGGGGATGATGGGCTGGCCGCACAACGACGCTGCGGGCTCATTCTGGACGACACCGGTGATGGAGGCGGCCGGGCGCTTGTCGAAGCTGATCGAACGACACCGGCCACAAGTCGTCGTCACCTACGACGCGAATGGGTTCTACGGACACCCTGATCACATCCAGGCGCACCGGATAACCGTCGCAGCACTAGAGGCGACGCCGATACCTGACAAGCTCTACTACCCCGGTATCCCCAAGTCGGCTCTGGCGGAGTTCCGTGAGACGCTCCGCAGCGCAGCGGCCCAAGCGCCGGAGGAAGCCGGGGAGGACTGGGATTTCGGCATAGCCGACGAGCTGATCGATGCCACTGTCGACTGCAGCGGATATACGGCGCAGCAGTACGCGGCGCTCGAGGCACACGCGAGCCAGGGAGACGGAGCTTTCTTCCTGCGGCTCGGAGTCGATCTCTTCTCGAGGCTGATGAGCCGCGAGATGTTCGTGCGCGCTTACGACAGGACTGGTGCACCCACGCCCGAGGATGACCTCTTTGCCGGCCTGCGCAGCTGGCGATAGCCCGTTGGCAACTCGGGCGCGTCTGGTGCACTGCGCGGGGTCCTTCGCCTCTAGCCGCCCGCGCCAGAGCAGCCGCATCATGGCTGCGTGAAGTCGAGCGTCTGACCGCTCGATGCAACGTGCCGAGCCGGTAGCTCGAGCCAGGAGGCTCTGATCGTGTTGATCCGTGGCGGTGTGACCGTCGATGCCGAAGGCGAGCGACTGGCCGACGTGCGCACTGGGGCCGACGGGCGGATCGCTGAGGTCATGGCTGGCCTTGATCCGCTGCCCGGAGAGCAGGTTCACGAGGCGAGCGGGAAGCTCGTGATCCCGGGAGGGATCGACGCCCATACCCACCTTCACATGCCCGTGGGCGCCGTGCGAGTGTCGGATGACTTTGTGAGCGGCACACGGGCCGCCGCCATCGGTGGCACCACGACCATCATCGACTACGTGACAGTCGCTCGCGGGGACGACCCGATGGCCACGGTCGCCACATGGCGTTCGTGGGCTGAGCCGTCGGTTGTCGACTGGGGCCTGCACCTCACCTTCACCGAGGCCGTGCCCGAGTCGGTCGTCGCTGCAGGAGTCGAGGCGGGGATCACTTCCTTCAAGCTCTACCTCGCCTATCCTGACCGCCTGCAGGTCGACGACGGTACCATCGTGCGTCTCATGCGTGCTGCTCGTCGGCACGGTGCCCTGGTCACGCTGCACTGTGAGAACGGTGGCGCCATCGAGGAGCTGCGACGGGAGGCACTGGCCGCAGGACGTACAGGCGTGATCGAGCACGCGCGGACTCGTCCGGCCGTGCTCGAGGGTGAGGCCGTCGGACGGGCAGCCACGCTGGCTGAGGTCACGGGCGCGTCCATCTACATCGTCCACGTCTCGTCGGCGCCGGCATTGGCGGCGGTGCGCGCTGCCCAGGAGCGCGGCGTGGATGTCAAGGCCGAGACGTGCCCACAGTACCTCTACCTCGACTCGAGTCGTCTGGAGGGTCCCGACGCGATCGACTTCGTCTGCACGCCGCCGCTGCGTGATCCATGGCACGCCGAGGAGCTGTGGGAGGGACTTGGGCGCGGTTACATCCATACGGTCGCGACGGACCACTGCCCGTTCTGGCGCGCCGACCGGCGTGCGGGTGTGGCCGGCCGGCCGGGTGGCGTGACCGACTTCACCGACATTCCAGGGGGCCTTCCCGGCATCGAGACCCGCCTCGCTCTTGTTTGGCAAGGTGTGCGTTCCGGCCGTATCGCCACCTCTGACTGGGTGCGCCTGTGTGCCGAGGCCCCCGCCCGCACGTTCGGCTTGTGGCCCGGCAAGGGCTCGCTTGCGGTTGGCGCCGACGCGGACGTGGTCGTGTGGGACCCGCAGCGTCGCCAGCCGCTTGGAGCGGCCGACCTCGACATGGCGGTCGACCAGTCGCCTTACGAGGGGACGGTCGCCATAGGTTGGCCCGAGCTTGTCCTGAGCCGGGGCCGGCAGGTGGCCGTCGACGGGCGCTTCACCGGAGAGCTGGGCTGGGGGCGCTACATAGCCAGGGCACCGCTCCAGAGCGAAGGCGAGTGAGCCGACGCATCGGGGTGTCGCCTCCGGTGACCGCGAGCACATGTGGGCCGGAGTGACACGACCTGTTCATCTCTGTTGGCGGTCAGTAGACAGATTCCTGGTTGAAGGCCCTTTTCTGGAGCCAGAGATGGGATTTCAACCCATGACCTGTGCATTGCAGGGGCAGTCCGATGCGTCTGCTCGTGTCGCGCCTGATTGCAAGGGACCTATTTAGGCCGGTCGATACAGGTGGAGCTGGTCGCCACGATGTTCCCCGAAACGGCCGTTGTCCTCCACGTCCAGGCGATTTGCATCGGCGACGGCCTTGACGAGCCGAACAGCCGGTTTGGATCGGACTTCCGCAGGTTGATCGACATGCACCAACTCTCTCTCATGCCCAGAAAAGCGGGCATGAGAGTCAGGATTCGTGCGACCGCCCGTCGCCATGACTTCCGCACATCGACGGCGACCGAGTAAGACGGGGAAGGCGCTGTTTCCGGCCTCATGGTGACGGTTCAGCGGAATTGACTCGTCCGGCTGGTCGAGCCGGCGCGGTCGCGCAGTTCCACTCCGGACCGGGCGCGTGAGCATCGTCCTAACATTCAAGTCAGACTCGAAAGCATCAACTCAGAGGCCGGACATAGGGGCCAAAGACCCTACCGGTCGCGTGGGCGTCGTCCTAACGTCGAGATCAGACCTGAAAGCATCAAAGGAGAGACGGAGACACCATGTTGCTTGAACCACCTACTGTGGTTTCGCAAAACGAAATCACTCTGAGCGTGCGGGAGATCGAGCCGCTGTTGCAGGCGCCGCCGATGGACGTTCCGCCCTGGCCTGGAGCCACCATCACCCTCAAGGACGGCCGCACGATGTACATCCGTGAGGCGACCCTCGAGGAAGCCCCGGCGATGATGGGCTACATGAAGCGCGTCATGGAACAGGAGCACGACTTCTACGACGTGGTCGGAGCCCGCGTCCATGCCGAGATCGCCGGGTGGTACCGCAAGAGGCTGAAGGATCCCTATACGCTTCTCGGGCTCGTCGACGGCGAATGGGTGGGATTCGCGAATGGCCGGCTGATGAATGAGGACATCAACATCAGCTTGCACACGATGGCGCTGGCCCGTGGCGGGCGCATCGGCGCAATCATGTACTACGTCAAGACGTACTACGCCTTCGAGATCCTGGGAAACAAAGAGTTCTGGGCGACGTACGAGAGCTACAACGGGTGGCACCGTTGGGGGCTCGGGATGGCGCAGCCCTCCTACCCCTGGCCCGAGTACCAGCACGAGCTGGGAGGGGCACGCGTCTACTACGTCACGAAGAAGTACTGGGATGCGGTCGTCAAGGACTACGTCCGTCAGATGGTCGGCACCGACCTGGTGTTCGAGGTCCCAGCGGACATCGTCAAAGCGAACGAGCAGCTAAAGATCCCACAAGACGTGACCGTGTAGTCATGGCCGTCGGACAGCCGCCCGGGAGTGAGCCCAAGCACACGACAGAACCGGACGTGACGATCGAGCGTGAGATCGCCGAGGTGGTTCGTGGCAGTTATGCACGATCCGCAGGACCTCCCGCCAGGCGGCGGATCGGTGCCCGCGAGCTTTTCTCGGAGGTCCTCGATCCGGACAGCTGGCGTAGCTGGGACACCGTCCTTGTGGATGTGCCGGCCGGGTCGGAGTACCTGGACCAGTTGACCCAAGCCCGCCAGACCTCCGGCGAGGACGAGGCTGTGGTCACCGGGGAAGGGACGATCCTCGGTCGTCGTGTCTGCGTGGTTGCCTGCGAGTTCGCCTTCCTGGGCGGCACAATCGGGGTCGCGGCGGCCGAACGGCTCACTCTGGCGATCGAGCGAGCCACAGCGGAACGACTTCCGCTGGTGGCCTCGCCGGTGTCAGGCGGCACGCGCATGCAAGAGGGGACCGTCGCCTTCCTGCAGATGGTCAAGATTGTCCAGGCGCTCATGCAGCATCGCAGGGCCGGTCTTCCCTATCTTGTGTACCTCCGCCATCCGACCACCGGTGGGGTGTTCGCCTCGTGGGGATCTCTCGGGCAACTGACCGGAGCACAGCCGGGAGCGCTGATCGGGTTCCTCGGGCCGCGGGTTTACGAGGCGCTCTACGGAGCTTCCTTCCCCGAAGGGGTCCAAGTGGCCGAGAACCTCTATCGCTTGGGCCTCGTCGACGCCGTGCTCGTGCCGGCGGACCTCGCGGAAATAGTGGCAAGGGCGCTCGACGTGATGTGCACGGTGCCCAGCGAAGTTCCCGCCGCGAAGACGCCGCCTGACGAGCCGATCGACGACGTCCCTGCGTGGCAGTCGATCGAGCACACCCGCCGGCCCGAACGTCCCGGGGTGGAGGAACTCCTGCGCGCTGCTTCGCACTCGGTCACGATCTTGAGCGGAACCCAAGAGGGGGAGCGCAGCGGCGGTCTCATCTTGGCCATGGCCAAGTTCGGGTTGGCGCCGTGCGTGGTCGTAGGACAGGATCGCCTCTTCCCCCGAGAGGGACGCCCGCTCGGGCCAGACAGCCTTCGCGAGGCGCGGCGGGGGATGAGCCTGGCAGCCGAGATCGGCCTCCCTCTGCTCACGATCATCGACACCCCTGGGGCTGCCCTGTCCAAAGAGGCCGAGGAAGGCGGCCTCGCCGGGGAGATCGCCCGATGCCTGGCCGACATGGTGACGCTCCCGGTGCCCACGGTGTGCCTGCTGCTCGGAGAGGGAGCGGGCGGAGGCGCACTTGCCCTACTGCCTGCCGACCGCGTCGTGGCCGCCCAGCACGGGTGGGTGGCGCCGCTGCCCCCGGAGGGCGCGTCGGAGATCCTGTACCGGACCGTCGACCGCGCCCCCGCGCTCGCCGCAGCGCAAGGCGTGCGGTCGATTGACCTCGCTGCCGCAGGCATCGTCGACCGGATCGTGCCCGAGCGACCTGACGCTGCCGAAGAGCCACGAGAATTCCTCGCCCGGCTCAGCAAGGCCCTCGAGTACGAGCTGACATCCCTGATTCACTGGGAAAAGGCGGAGCGTCTCGCCGCCAGATACCAACGCTACCGACGCCTGGGACTACATCCAGAGCCATAGACGAAAAAGGAGTTTCGAACAACATGATGCAACCCATCGAAGTCAGGAAGGTTCTTCTTCAGAAGGTGACCGACGCGTCAGGGTTGGAGGAGCTGATCGACGGGGGCGTCTTCCAGGCCGATGACGTGGTCGGTGTCGTCGGGAAGACCGAGGGCAATGGGGGGGTCAACGACTACACGCGCCTCCTCGCCGATCGCGCGTTCCGCGAGGTCCTCGTGGCCAAGGGGACCCGCAGCTGGGAGCAGGTCAGGCAGATCCCGCTCGCATGGTCGGGCGGCACCGACGGGGTGCTCAGCCCTCATGCCACGATCTTTGCAACGGTTCCCGCGGAGAGCGCACCGGNNGCTGGTATCACCGATCCGGCGGACGTGCACTACGTCCAGACCAAGACGCCACTGCTCGTCCTCGACACCATCAACGATGCCAAGCGGCGAGGGCACAAGGTGTGGACCGAGGACACTCTGGAGTCGATGGACCTGTCCAACGGGACGGCGGGGCTCGGGATCGCCGTGGCGCTGGGTGAGATCGAGATGCCGACAGACGACCAGGTGATGAACGACCGTTCCCTCTACTCGTCGGTGGCGTCGTGCTCCTCCGGAGTGGAGTTGGACAGGGCACAGATCGTCCTGGCCGGCAANNGCGGCCGGTACCGGGTCGGCCATGCGATCATGGAAGACGCCCTTGACATCGACGGGGTCTGGCAGGCCATCCGCAACGCAGGCCTCGACGGCCTTCCCGCCGACTGCCCCCATCCGCGCCATTTGAAGGGACGACTTGTCAACCTGTTCCTCAAGTGTGAGGCCGACCCCTCTGGTCGGGTTCGCGGCAAGCGCAACATCATGCTCGACGACTCCGATGTCCACTGGCACCGGCAGATCAAGGCGTGCGTCGGTGGCGTAGCGGCTGCGGTGTGTGGAGACCCTGCCATCTTCGTGTCGGTGTCGGCCGCGCATCAGGGCCCGGCGGGCGGTGGCCCTGTGGTCGCGATCGTGGATTTGGGATAGACCCATTCGCGAAGACAGTCGGGCCCGGTGGGCCCGACTGTTCGTTTCGGAACTGGAGAAATGATGTCGCAGCGACGGCCATCGCCAGCATGGGCGAGCACCGCTGTCGGCGAGTTGCTCTGCGGTCGGAGCCAGGACGCCATCGTCCTGGCCTCTACCAGGGTGGCGTCGTACCTCAGCGTGCCGGAACCCGGGTCGAGCACACCGGTGATCGCGCTGTTGGCCCAAGACGCTGTTCGCCTGCCCATAGGTGTCAGCGTGGCAACGGGGAAGCTGCCTGGAGCCGGGCGCACCGTTCGGATCGGTGACGGCTCGATCGTTGCCGACGACCAAGTTTGGCGGCCTGTGCGGTGGTGGGACCCGCGTCCGCATCTGAGCGCCGAGGATCTGTTCCGGCATGGATCGAAGCTCCTCGAAGTGCTCGGGGAGCAGCCAGATTCCTCGTTCGGGCTGCCAATCGCCGATGCGCTGGGTGTGGCTGTCGCCCTGGCGGCCGGGGACGTCGGGGCGGCGCTGGGGGTGATCGGGCTGGGCCCGGGCCTCACGCCTGCCGGCGACGACGTGGTGGCCGGGGCGCTGGCGGTGCTGGCGCTCATTGGTCGGCTCCAGGAGCGGACCAGAGATGCCATCGACGCACGCGCCTGCACGCACACCACAGCCCTGTCGGCCGCCCTGCTGTCCGCGGCGGGAAAAGGACAGGTGATACCGCAGGCAGCGACCGTGCTCACCGTGCTGGCGACCGGCGGGCCATCAGTTCGCCTCAGGTCGGTCGCCGCAGAGCTGTTCAGTGTCGGAGCGACGTCCGGCCATGACCTGTGCGCCGGCATGGCGGGTATCCTCGCTGGATCCACGTTGGAGAGGACGTCCCGTTCGACCAGCGAGGTCACCACGAGCGCGAGGAGCCCGCGATGAACACACGGGTCGAGCTGAGACGTGGCATGTACCGCGACTCGGTGGTCCTGATGCAGGTGAGCCAGGCCGTCGCCGCATGTCGCGGCGTCGCTGCCGCGATCGTGGCCATGGCCACGCCGCTCAACATCGAGATCTACGAGCGGCTGGGATTTGATCCGGCAGCGGTGGAGGGAGCCTCCCCCAACGATCTGCTCGTCGCGGTCCGGGCCGAGGACGACGCGCTCGATGTGGCGGCAGCCGAGCTGGAGCGGCAACTGGCACCAGCCCCGACGTCGCAGGCCGACGGGTTCGGATCGCCCCCTGCCCCCCGGACTCTTGCGTCCGCGCTCCGCCACGGCGGCACGCTGGCGCTGATCTCGGTGCCGGGTCAACACGCCTTCGTGGAGGCGATGGATGCCATTCAGGCGGGCGTCTCGGTAATGCTGTTCTCCGACAATGTGCCCCTCGAGCAGGAGATTGCGCTCAAGGACGAGGCGGCGAGGCACGACGTGCTGGTCATGGGTCCCGACTGCGGGACTGCGGTGGTAGGAGGACTCGGCCTTGGGTTCGCGAATGCGCTGCGTCCAGGCCCGGTCGGCATCGTGGCTGCCTCGGGAACCGGTGCGCAGGAAGTCACCTGCCTGCTCGACGCGGACGGCGTCGGCGTCACGGCCGTTCTCGGAGTGGGCGGGCGCGATCTGTCCGCCGCCGTCGGCGGCCGCTCGACGCTCGCTGCCATGAAGGCGCTCGATGAGCACCCGGCCACAGAGTTCGTCGTCGTATTGTCGAAGCCGCCCGACCCAACGGTCGCCGAAACGGTGCGCGCCGCGGCCGGGCAGCTGAGCACTCCGTCGCTGGTGGCATTCGTCGGCATGGGACAGGGCGACCTCACCGCCGCCACAGCACAGATCCTCGTGGCGCTCGGCAGGTCTCCGACGGCACCACCGGAGTGGTCGGCGCCCTATGAGCGGGCTCCCCGGCCCGGCTTCATCCGCGGCCTGTTCTCTGGAGGGACGCTCTGCGACGAGGCCATGGCGATCGCCGCAGAGCGCTTGGGGCCGATCGCGTCCAACACCCCTCTCCAAGCGGCGTGGGCGCTCGACGCGGACCTGCGGGCTCCGGGCCATCTCATGATCGACTTCGGTGACGACCGGCTGACCGCGGGAAGGCCACATCCGATGATCGACCAATCGCTGCGCCTCGAACGGATCGCGGAGGAGGCCGCCGATCCGGCCTGCGCGGTTCTCCTGCTCGACGTCGTCCTCGGCTACGGAGCCCATCCGGGCCCGGCGAACCAGCTCGCTCCGGCCATTGCCGGCGCCCGCGACAGCGCGCAGCGCGGCGGCCGCGACCTTGCCGTCGTCGTCTCGCTCGTCGGCTCGCGCTCCGATCCGCAAGGTCGCGACGCCACCGCCGAGCAGTTGGCCGCGGCCGGCGCAAGCGTTCACCTGTCCAACGCCGCTGCCGCGCGGACAGCGGTCGATCTCATCGAGGGAGGAGGCCGATGATCCAGCTTGACGAATCGCCTGCGATGGTCACAGTCGGCGCGTCCCTGTTTGCCGATGCGCTCACGGCGCAGGTTGCCACCCCGCGTCAGGTGCAGTGGGCTCCGCCTGTACCGGGCAGCGAGGCTGACCTGGCGGCCATCGCCGCCGACGTGCGGACGCATGCCGCCACCGCCGAGTCGGTCCGGAGGCTGGTCACCGCCCGTCCACAGTGGGTGGACGTGCTCCCTGCCCGGGAGGCGCTGGGCCTCGGGCCCCGTGAGTTCCTGCACGCCGGACCACCGGTCGCCTGGGCCGACGCGTCAGGTCCGATACGTGGGGCGCTGGCAGGCGCCATGATCTACGAGGGGCTGGCCGAGAACTTTGAGGAGGCCGGGCGGATAGCCACTCGAGGTGGCATATCGCTCGAGCCCTGCCACTCGCGCGCAGCGGTGGGCCCTATGGCCGGCGTGGTCAGCGCGTCGATGCCGGTGTCGGTGCTCGAGGACGGCGAGAACGGTCGGCGGGCGTACTGCACCTTGAACGAGGGTCTCGGGAAGGTCCTGCGGTACGGGGCGTACTCGCCCGAGGTCATCGACCGCCTTCGCTGGTTGGAGCGGGTGCTCGGTCCCCTGCTGGGTGCAACCCTCCGCCAACGGGGACCCGTTGACGTGCGGAGCCTCATCGCCCAAGCTCTCCAGATGGGAGACGAGTGCCACAACCGCAACCGTGCTGCCACCTCGTTGTTGTTGCGGGAGATCACGCCCGACATGCTCGAGAGCGGCGCTCGCAGCGAAGACATCGTGGCGGCGTTCCGGTTCATCAACGGTAACGACCATTTCTTCCTCAACCTCTCCATGCCGGCCGGCAAGGTGGCCGCCGACGCCGGCCGCGACATCCCGGGATCCACCATGGTGGTGGCGATGGCCCGCAACGGGACAGAGTTCGGCATCCAGGTCTCTGGGACCGGGGACGCGTGGTTCACGGCCCCAGCACCGCCGGTGAAAGGGCTGTATTTCGCAGGGTTCGGGCCCGAGGACGCCGGCCTCGACATCGGTGACTCGACGATCACCGAGACGACCGGGACCGGGGGCTTCGCCATGGCCGCGGCGCCGGCCATCGTGCTCTTCGTGGGCGGCCAGGTGTCCGACGCGCTGGCGAACACCCTGCGGATGTACGAGATCACCCTGGCCGAGCATCCCTTCTACAAGGTGCCGATACTCGCCTTCCGCGGCACACCGACAGGGATTGACGCGACGCTTGTTGTGCGAAGCGGCGTGCTGCCCGCGGTCAACACCGGGATCGCCGGCCGCGAACCGGGCGTGGGCCAGGTAGGAGCCGGCCTTGTCGTCCCGCCGATGTCTGTGTTCGTCGATGCCGCCCGGGCCCTTGCCCGGCGAGCCGAGCCGCGAGGAGCGCCTGGGGCGCTCGGAATGAAAGAGCCGTCATGAATGACATTTTCAAGTATCGTGCCCCTACCTCACGGGCGGAGCTGTTTGGCCTGCTGGCGGCCCACGGCGAGGGCGCGAAGATCTTGGCGGGCGGCACCGACCTGCTTGTCGACATCCGTAGCGGGCTCGTCCGGCCCGAGCTCGTGATCAACCTCAAGAAGGTCGAAGACTTCTCGGATCTCACATGGAGCCAGTCCGAAGGGCTGACGATCGGGCCCGCGACGACCGTCAACGATCTTCTCCACGATGCCAAGGTCCGCGATTGCTACCCTTTGCTCGCCGACTGCGCCCTGACGATCGCCTCCCATCAGCTCCGCAACCGGGCGACGGTGATAGGCAACATCGTCCACGCATCTCCCGGTGCGGACATGGCGCCCGGGCTCCTCTGCCTGGGTGCCCGGGTCCAGATCGCGTCCCAGCGGGGCCGGAGAGAGGTGCCCCTCAAGAACTTCTTCACCGGGGTGAAGCGGACGGTCCTGCGACACGACGAGATCGTCGAGGCGATCATCGTGCCCCCCGGCACGGCCTGGTCCCGCGGTTCGTACCGCAAGCTGAAGCGGATCGATGGCCACGACCTCGCTCTGGTCAGCGTCGCCGTCACGAACAAGGACGGCGCCGTGCGGGTGGGGATCGGCTCGGCCGCCCCGATACCGCTGCTCATAGAGGGGCTCACCGACCAAGACCCGGCAGACACCGTGGTGGCCGCGGCGCGCGACGTGATCCGTCCCATCAGCGACCTGCGGTGCAGCAAGGAGTACCGGGAGTACATGATCGAGGTCTTCGTCCGCAGGTCGCTCGAGGAGGTGCGGTGATGTGGATGTCAGTTGAGGTCAACGGTCACATCTACGAGCGCGAGGTAACCGAGCACTGGACCCTGCTGCGCTTTCTCCGGGAGGACCTGGAGTTGACCGGGACGAAGGACGGCTGCTCGGCTGGCGAGTGCGGCGCCTGCACGGTGATGCTCAATGGGCAGGCCGTGAACGCGTGCATGGTCCTGGCAGCGGAGGTCGACGGCGCGACGGTCGAGACGATCGAAGCGGAGGCTG
Source organism: Acidimicrobiaceae bacterium (assembly GCA_003139355.1). Taxonomy (GTDB): domain Bacteria; phylum Actinomycetota; class Acidimicrobiia; order Acidimicrobiales; family Bog-793; genus Fen-455. Next base: position 14,066 of record PLIM01000108.1, read on the forward strand.
CCAACGGCGAGCTGTCCGAGATCCAGGCGGCCTTCGCCCGCAATTACGGGGTGCAGTGTGGTTACTGCACCGCCGGGATGGTCATGTCTGTCCGGGAGCTCCTGCGACACAACCCCAAGCCGACGGTGGCCGAGATCAAAGAAGGCATCGAAGGCAATCTCTGCCGATGCACCGGCTACCAGCAGATCATCGAAGCTGTGCTCGACGTGTCGGGTCAGGTCACCAACGAAACCAAGGGGGGATTGAAATATGTCTGAGAGCAACACCTTATCGGTGGCCACCCACGTGGGCGACGACGTCCAGCGGGTCGACGACACCGCGAAGCTGACCGGCGGGGCCATGTACGCGAGCGACCTGGTATTTGCCGGCATGCTCCATGCCCAGGTGAAGAAGAGCCCACACGCCAGGGCGAAGATTGTGGCGATCAACACCTCCAAGGCCGAGAACCTCCCGGGCGTCCACGCGGTCCTGACGGGCAAGGAGCTCGACTACCGCATCGGCCTGTATGTCGTGGACAAGGACATCCTGGCCAAGGGGGCCGTACGGCACTTCGGCGAAGCTGTCGCAGCCGTGGCGGCGGAAAGCCTGGATATCGCGAGTCGCGCCGTCGACCTGATCGACGTTGAGTACGAGGTCTTGCCGCCCGTCCTCAGCCAGCTGGACGCACTCGACGAGAGCTCCCCCTTGGTCCATCCCGACCTCGGCAGCTACGACTACGTCAAGGCGTCCTTCAGCCCGCAGCCGGGCACCAACATCCCCAACATCACCAAGATCCGCAAGGGCGACATCGATGCAGGCTTCGCCGAGGCGAAGTGGATCATCGAGCGCGAGTACACGAACCCCTCCGTGCAGCACGTGCCGCTGGAGACCCACGTCGCCATCGTCGAGTGGAAGGCGGCGGACGAGGTGACCATCTGGTCGAGCGCTCAGTCCCCATTCACTCTCAGGGATCTCTTCTGCCGCGCGTTCAAGCTGCCGTACAACAAGGTGAGGGTGATCATTCCCCACGTCGGCGGCGCTTTCGGCGGTAAGGCGGGGATCCACCTCGAGCCTCTCCTGGCCTGCCTTTCCCGCAAGGCCGGGGGAAGGCCGGTGAAGTTCCAGGCCACCCGGGAGGAGGAGTTCAGCCTCCTGCCTTGCCGAAGCGCGCTCACTTACCGGATCAAGACCGGCGTCGGCGCCGACGGCCGTATCACCGCGCAGAAGCTGCTCATGTACTGGGACGCCGGTGCATACGCCGACTACGCCGTCAACGTCACGCGTGCCTCCGCGTACTCGGCGGCCGGCCCCTATGACATCCCCAACGCCTGGGTGGACGCCTACACGATCTACACCAACAAGCCGTGGGGCACGGCCTACCGCGGATTTGGTCACGTCGAGTTCTTCTGGGGCCTCGAGAGGCACATGGAGCTCGTCGCGCAGGTCATCGGGATGGACCCTCTGGAGTTCCGCAAGAAGAACCTCCTGAAGCCGGGCTCGACCACGCTGACGGGCGAGAGGATCAACGAGCACACAGGCAATCCCCTCAAGTGCCTGGAGGCAGCGGCCAAGGCCATCAACTACGGCCGGCTCACTCCTGAGGAGGAAGAGCGCCAGGCGCGCACGGGCCGCAGGATCGGCAAGGGGATCGCGACACTCCACAAGGCTCCGGCGATGCCGAGCTTCACGACGACAGCAGCAGTCATCAAGATGAACTCGGACGGGTCGGTTGTGGTCAACATCGCGCTCACCGAGATCGGCCAGGGCACGGCGACCGTTGTCACCCAGATGGCGGCGGACCGTCTGCGCTTCCCCGTCAGCCGGGTGAAGGTTGCAGTCGAGCGGGACACGGACAAGGACCCCTTCGACTGGCAGACCGTGGCGTCAAAGGGGCTCCTCCTCACCGGCAACGCGGTAATCGCCGCCTGCGACGATCTCCTGCGACAGGCGTACTCGGACGCGGCCCAGGTGCTGCGCGCCCAAACGGCGGACCTTGACCACGACGCTGAGAGGATCTTCGTCAAACAGCGCCCGGAGGAGTCGGTGACATTTGCCGCCTTGTCGATCGGGTACGTCTACCCCAACGGCAACGGAATCGGTGGCCCGTTGATCGGTTTGGGCCGCTACACCGCGCAGGGCTTGACCAGCCTCGACAAGGAAACGGGGCAGGGGCTCCCCGCCCTGGACTGGACCTACGGCGCCCACGGCGTGATCGCGGAGGTCGACCCGGACACCGGGGAGTACAAGGTGATCAAGATCGCGTCGGCCTTCGACGTGGGCAAGGTGATCAATCCCGGCACCATGCGCGGCCAGTGCATCGGAGGCATGATCCAGGGCCTGGGGACGGCCGAGTGTGAGAGCTACATCTACGACGACCAGGGCCGCTTGCTCAACCCGTCGCTCACCGACAACAAGATTCTCACGGCGAAGGACCTTCCCGAGGAGATTGAGTGCATAGCCGTCGAGACTCCCCAGCTCGATGGGCCATTCGGCGCGCGGGGGGTCGGCGAGCACCCGATGATCTCAGTGGCGCCGGCGCTCGCCAACGCCATCCACGACGCGACGGGCGCCGAGCTGACGCACATGCCCGTCCGTTTCGAGGACGTGTGGCGGGCGATTCACAATAAGCAGCCGATCGACACCTGGGTTACCAAAGCGCCAGCCGACTCTTAGCCCGGCGCAGCCGGCACCGTCAGCTTCCCGGCGGTGACGTGACGACCTCAACCGCCGCCTGGCGTCCGTGGCTACGCGGCCAGTTCATGGTCTCCTACGAGCCGTAGGAAGCCCGCGGGGCCGCCATGGCGGTGGGCAAGACCGGCGACGTGACCACCTTCTGATCGATCCCGGCATCGGCGAGGTCGTTCCTCTACGATCGCTGCCACGAGGCGAGGGAGCTCGGTGGATTCAACCGCGATTCGCGTAGACCCTGAAACGGCGCGCGGGAGAGGGGAAAGAATTATGCCAGCGGACGAAGGCATCTATGGGGGACGCATGCCCACTCGAGAGGGCGATAGGTCTCTCGAGATGCATGGCATGGCCCCGATACCCATCGAGAATCGATATGGTGGTCTTCACCGCATATTCACGGTTTGGTTCAGTCCTAATCTCGTGCCCGCGGCATTCTTCATCGGGGTTGTGGCTATCAGTCTCGGGCTCGGATTTTGGCTCGGACTCGTTGCGATCGTTGTGGGCACAATTCTCGGTGCACAGCTGGTGTCCATTCTGTGTACATGGGGACCGCGCACGGGAGTGGCGCAGCTGCCCTTGGCTCGGTTGCAATTCGGAAAGACGATCCTGGTACCCGGACTGCTCATGTGGCTGTCAACTATCGCGTGGGATGCCCTCAACGGGATCTTCGGTGCTGAGGCGGTCCATCTCCTGATCCATGTCCCGTTCTGGATCGGGTTGCTGATAGTGCTGGCCATGCAGGGAGTACTAGGTATCTTCGGCTACGAGTTCATGCACCAGTTCGAGAAGTGGGGATCGATCGTCCTCGGGCTCATGTTCGTGGCGATCACAGTCAAGATCGCTCAGATCGGCGACTTCCATGCGACGGCCACGGTCCACGGAGGCGACAAGGCGGGCATGTTCATCCTCATGGTGACTATCGCGGCGAGCTTCGTCATAGCGTGGGCTGCATACGCGTCGGAGTACAGCCGGTACATGAAGCCGGGTACCTCTCGACCTGGAATCTATTGGATGACACTCGCGGGGAATACTCTCGCCTCGGTGTGGCTCGAGATCCTCGGTCTAGCGGCTGCGTCATTCTTCCTTAGCGGGAACGAGACTTCTGGCGGTATCCAACATTTGCTCGGAGGCGGGGTCCTTGGGGGCCTCGCGCTGGTGGCGATCTGGATCGGGACGGTGGCCGTCAATGCCATGAACGACTATTCGGGCTCCTTCGCTCTCCAGGCCGCAGGTTTCCGCATCCGACGGCCGATCGTCGCCGTTGTCGTCACTGTCGTGGCGTTCTTCCTGACGCTGTGGCTCAATACCGGTACCTTTGCGACCAAGTTCGAGAACGTGTTGTTGTTCATCACCTACTGGATTCCTCCGTTCGCTGCGATCCAGATGGTCGACTGGTGGCGTAAGCGGGGTCACATGAACGTGCATGACGTCATCGGCGCGGCCCTGAAGCCCGGGTGGGACGCCCTGATCGCGCTCTTGGTGGGATTCGGCGCCGCCGTGCCCTTCATGGACACGAGCTTGTACGAGGGGCCGGCTTCCTCCAAGTGGCTTGACGGAGGCGACATCGCCTTCGCCGTCGGATTTGTCGTTGCTCTGGTCGTCTACGGCTGCATCCGGCGGGTGGCGACCGGTACCACGCGCGACTCCGTCAGCAAGGACCAGGACGCCGGTCCATCACTGGCAGCAAGCGGGAGCCCGATGGGCATTACGGGGGCATCGGATTGATCGATCTGCGGGGCTACTGGTCGCTCGCAAGGCTTCGTTTGTGAGCTGATGCGCCTCGGTTGGCTGCAGGGCCCGGTCGCGAGAGCCGTCGGCGGGACTGACCTGACCTTGTTGGCTGGTTCGGTCATCGCCGGTTGCGTCCATCTCGTGAGGGTCCGACCGGGTAGGCAGCGGCCGTTCTTGCCGAGCTCCGAGCCGATTCCAGCGAAAGAGGGTGTGTGATGCAACTTGTGATCCGCAACGGCCGGCTGGCCGTCCCTGGCGCTTCTCCTGAGGGGTTGGTCGACCTGCTCATCGACGAGGGCCGTTTCGCCGCGGTGGAGCGGGCTGGAGTCCGGGTCGACGACGTGGCCCAGGAGATCGACGTGAGCGGGGCCATGCTCAGCCCGCCTTACGTCGAGCCGCACGTGCACATGGACACCTGCCTGACTGCGGGTGAGCCGCGGTGGAACGAGAGCGGCACCTTGTGGGAGGGCATCGCGTGCTGGTCCGAGCGAAAGGCGATGCTCACCCATGACGACGTCGTCGCTCGGGTCAACGAGGTGTTGCGATGGCAGGTCGCCAACGGCGTCCTGCACGTGCGCAGTCACGTCGATACAACCGACCCGTCACTCATCGCGCTCGATGCGCTGATCGAGGTCCGAGAGCGCGTTCGGGACGTGGTCAACCTCCAACTCGTGGCGTTTCCTCAGGAAGGCATCGTTTCGTTCCCCGACGGCGACAAGCTGATCGCGGAGGCCGCCCGCCGTGGCGTCGACGCGATCGGAGCGATCCCGCACTTCGAGGACACCCGCGACGACGGGGTCCGTTCCCTCGAGATAGCGGTCTCGACCGCGCTGGAGGCAGGTTTGCTCATCGACGTGCACTGCGACGAGATCGACGACGAGCAGTCACGCTTTGTCGAGGTGCTCGCCACGCACGCGATGCGCACCGGGCTGAGGGGACGGGTCACTGCCAGCCACACCACCGCGATGGGCAGCTACAACGCCGCCTACAGCTACAAGCTGCAGCGGATCCTGTCCCGGGCCGGCATCAACCTGGTCTGCAACCCGATGGTGAACCTCCACCTCCAAGGCCGCTTCGACGCCTATCCCAAACGGCGGGGGTTGACCCAGGTGAAGGAGATGCTCGGGGCCGGAGTCAACGTGGCCTTCGGCCATGACGACGTGATGGATCCCTGGTTCCCGATGGGCACCGCCAACCCGCTCCAGGTTGCGCACGTCGGTGCGCTGGCCACCCAGATGACCTCGCCGGCTCAGATCGCCGAGTGCTTTGCCATGGTCACCACGCGAGCGGCTGAGGTTCTCTCGCTGGGCGACTCCTACGGGATAGCGGCCGGCCGGCCTGCAAGCCTCATCGTGCTGCCGGCGACCGATCCGTTTGACGCCGTGCGACGCCAGGTTCGACCGTGGTACGTCATCGCCCACGGCCGGGTCGTGGCCGAGACTCCTCCTGTGGCCGCCACCTTGACCTGGCCGGGAGAAGCCGTCGCGAAGATCGACTTCGTGCGTCAGCGCGACCTCAACGAGGCAACCTGGCCGCGCTGAGTGATATGAGGTGCCGGGGGAGATCCGAGTCAACTCCCCCGGCACCGGTCGCAAGTATGCGTGGCCTTCCTTCGCCATAAGGCCGCGCTTCATACCTCTGTACGGACCCCCGGAACGGAATCGGCATGCATCTCAGGCTTCAGCCCGGGTTTGCAATTGCGATCCATCCCGCCCAACGGTTCGCCTCCGGTGCGAGGTGGGCGTTGTCCATACCCATGCCGGTAAGCCAGAGATCTGGCGCCTCGAAGCCGTACATGGCAAGAGTGCACTTGACAGGCGGCTTCTTGAGCTTCTTCACCAGCACAATCCGCTCGACGTTCTCCGCGCCATACCCGTACAAGTGACGCTCGGTAAGGTCAGTGGTGCCGCCACCGTCGACGAGGTCGTCGAGCAGAACGACGTGGCGACCCGTCAGCACCCTGTAATCGGGAGGCAGGTCAGTGACGAGGTGTGGCTTTCCTGGCTCGCGGCTCGAGCCGTAACGGCTGACGATCATGGACTGAACGTTCGGATGAAAGTGCGGATCATGGCGCTGGATCGCACGCATCAGCTTGGCGGTAAAGGGCAGAGCACCGTTCAGCAAGGCCACAAAGAGCGTGTCGGTGCCTTTGTAGTTACGAGCAATATCCACGGCCATCGCCGCAATTCGTGCGTCGACCTCGGACTCGGTGTAGAGGATCTCCTTGTACAAGGAGACTTGCGTCATGCCTGGTTCTTGAACTTCGGGCACATTGCTCCTCAGATACATGGCGTCGCTCACGAGACAGCCAGCAATCGACGCTTCCTTTGCTGATGTCCTCTTCGGGGCCAACGGACAGCCTGCTCGAGCGATCCTACGCGGCAGCTTCTCCGACTGGCGGCAACAGGCTTGGACCGCGGCCGCTGCTGGGGGCCTCCTTGCTCCCTACCCCCTCCGCAGTGGACGCGCGGACGGACTACCGGTAACGACGCGTAATCGACAGGCCGCGTATTCGCGAACACGCGGCTCTTGCGCGCGCGGGCTCGTCAGCGCTGCCGGGACCCTCGAGTTCCCGCCGTGCCGGACGACTTGCGTTCTAATCGTTGGTCACGAGCACCCGAGCCGTCGGCGCAAGGCCGCCGAGAGTCGTGTTGCTCCAGCGGTGCCGAGGCCGTCGGCAATGTCACAAGGAGTCATGTGTGGTCTTCGCTTCTCAGCAGCGAGCCGCCTGACGACGTCGAGGAACGCCGCTGGATGCCGGCGGAGAAGCCCGGTCAGGTAGGCGTCGGCCGAGGAGACCTCGACGCCGTGTTCGGCCAGGAAGTCCCGGGGGAAGTCGCGCTCGTTGCGCGTCAGCAGCACCGTGGCTCCGCCGAAGGCGCAGGCTGCAGTGTGCACTCGGTCGGCTGGGTCGCGGCCGGGGACGCTGCCGACACGGTCCTGGTAGGTGAGCGGGTCGATCCGGGTTGTCACGAAGAAGCGGCGGATCGCCGCGGAGACCGAGCGGGCCGCCTCGGGCGTTCTCTTGCCCTCACGTACGATCACCTGCTCCCACTCTGCGAGCAGCTCGTCACTCCACATGAAGTCGAGCAGCAGGTCCTCGGCCAACGAGAGGACCAGGTCCATGACCCTGAACGGGAAAAGCTCGTTGGCGTCGACGAAGACCCTGTCTCGTCGGGTCACCCCCGGATAGCGTGCTGGCTCAAAGCAGAGCGGATCGCGTCCGAGCCCTGCCGGCGGCGGTCCCGTTCCTCTGCGAGCGCCAAAACGTCGCCGACCTTGATCCGGCGGTGCTTGCTGTCGGGTAGACGACGGAACTCCAGCACGCCGTCGGCCAACAGGCGGTCAACGAACTGACGGGTCACGCCCAGAAGGTCGGCCGCGCCAGCTGGGGTGACTTCCTGGTCGGGGCGCAGGACTATCAGGTGGTCGCCCTTGGCCATCCCTCTGAACAGTTCGCGTACGGCCGCGCCGAACTCGCTCGTCGCGTCGACCTCGGCCGCCAAACGGGCCGCGCTCGCCCGCGCCTCGTCGTCGTTCGCTGCCAGCACGCTCATCGAACCAGCGACGGGAACCATGCGGACAGGGTACACCATCGGCAATAACTGCAACCAGTCGGCGCCGGCTGTCTAGTACGGATCGAGGCCACCATGTTGCCGGTAAACGCGCAGCCCACCTTGTGGGAAGTGCTGCTGCCCGAGATGTGTCTCGGAATGCCTGCTGAACTGGAGGCGGTGGACGGGATGCTCGACGATGCCGGGTTCTTCGAGCCGTTCCGGGCCTACCTCCACACTGTCAGTACAACAAGGCAAAGGTTTCACAGCGTGGCCTCCTACAAGGAATCCAGTCCCAACAATTGTTGGGACAGCTGTTGGGACACAGCACAGCTGAGCGGTGTTCGCTGGCCTCGCAAGGCAGCTACCAGGGCTTATTCGGAGCCCGAGATGGGATTCGAA
>PLIM01000124.1 GCA_003139355.1 Acidimicrobiaceae bacterium
TACCATTGAGCTACGCCCGCGATGCACGCTGAGGCTACCCGCGGTCACCGGCCGGCCAGCCTCGGCTGCCGCGATGACACCACGGCGTCGGGGAGGCGGGATTTGAACCCGCGACCTCCTGCTCCCAAAGCAGGCGCGCTAACCAAGCTGCGCTACTCCCCGTCGCCTCTTAGGGCGACTCCGCGATCGTAGGGGCACTGAGCTGCCGGGGCTACAAGAGCCGCAGGCGCTCCTCGAGGGTAGGTGGCGGGCGCCACTGCGTGCGCCCAGTAGAGTACGCGGGACCTATGCGTTCTACTTCTGAGGCCCTAGAGGGCAACCGAGTCAAGCTCACCGTCGAGGTCGACGAGGAGGAGCTTCGAGGCGCAGTTGACGAGACCTTTCGCCGGCTGCAGAAAGAGGTCAGCGTCCCTGGCTTCCGCCCGGGAAAGGTCCCTCGCCGCCTCCTCGAGGTTCGGCTCGGTGCCGAAGCCATCAGGGCCGAGGTGATCCGCCACGCGCTCCCGGACTACTACGCCCAAGCCGTCGAGGAGGCGGATCTTGACACGATCGCAGCCCCGGAGATCGACATCACCTCCGGTGAGAACACCGGAGCTCTGGCCTTCGACGCCGTCGTAGAAGTGCGCCCGAAAGTCTCGATCGCCGGCTATCAAGGCCTGGTCGTCACGGTCCCGTCCCTTGAGCCGACTGAGCTCGAGATCGATGCTCGCATCGACCGGCTCCGGGAGCAGTTCGCCGAGCTCAACGAAGTCGAAAGACCAGCCCGCGATGGCGATCTGGTCACCGTCGATGTGCAAGGTGTCCGCGACGGCAATGTTGCCGACGGGCTTAGTGCCGACGACTTCGTGTACGAGGTCGGCACCGGCGGCATCGTGGACGGCGCCGATGAAGCTCTGCGCGGCAAGAAGGCCGGCGACATTGTCGAGGTCGACGCTCCCCAGTTACAGGGAGGCGCGGGCAAGTTGCGCCTGCTCGTGAAACAGGTGCGAGAGAAGGTGTTGCCCGAGGCGAACGACGAGTGGGCCTCGGACGCTTCGGAGTTCGACACCCTCGAGGAGTTGCGCGAAGACCTGGCGAACCGCCTGACCCGCTTGAAGAAGCTCGAGGCCCGCTTCATTGTCCGCGAGCGTGCGATCGAGGCGCTGGCTGAGCTCGTCTCCGACGAGATGCCGGCGACCCTCGTTGCCGTGGAGGCACAAGCAACCCGCGACACCCTGGCCCGTCGACTCGCGGAGCGCGGCATGACCATCGATCAGTACCTCGAGACCATGAGCCAGGCCCCCGAAGAGCTCGCCGCCGAGTTCGAGCGCCAGGCCGTCTCCCAGGTCCGAGTCGATCTTGCGTTGCGGGCACTCGCGGATGCCGAGGAAATTGTGGTCGACGACCAGGATCTTGCGGCTCGGATCGAGCGTCTGGCGTCCGAGACCAGCCAGGACGCCCGCAGCCTCGCGACCCGCCTCGCCAGGACCGGTGGTCTCGAGCAGCTACGCTCGGATGTGAGGAACGAGAAGGCGGTCGAATGGCTGACCGACTCTGTCGACCTCGTCGATGAGCAAGGGGCCCCGATGGATCGAACGTTGTTCCTCGAAGCTGTGGGCTCCGAGGAAGAGACTGCGGTTGCCGAGGACGCCGGGTTGACAGGCGGGGATGACGACGCTGCGGAAGAGCAGGCCGCGGACGCCGAAGCCGCGGACGAGAAAGCGGTCGACTCGTCAGTGGACAAGGAGAGCTGAGCCTTGGCCGCGCATGACTACCTCGTCCCGACGGTGGTCGAGCAGTCGCCGAGAGGCGAGCGCGCCTATGACCTGTTCTCCCGGCTGCTTCGCGAGCGGATCATCTTCATCGGCACGCCGATCGATGACACGATCGCGAACCTGGTGTGCGCCCAAATGCTGTTTCTCGAGTCGGAGGACCCCGAGAAGGACATCAACATCTACATCAACTCGCCCGGCGGCGACATCACCGCACTGTTCGCGATCTACGACACGCTGAAGTACGTGCGGCCCGACAAGTCGACCTTCTGTTTCGGACAGGCCGCGTCTGCGGCCGCGGTGCTCTTGGCCGCGGGTACCAAGGGCAAGCGATTCGCCCTGCCACATGCCCGGGTCCTGCTCCATCAGCCCTATGGCGGAGGTGGTGGGCAGGCGAGTGACATCGAGCTGCAGGCCAAGGAGATTCTCAGGATGCGGGATCTCTTGAACCAGATGCTCGCCAACGACACCGGTCAGTCGGCTGAGAGGCTCCAAAAGGACACGGACAGGGATTTCATCATGGACGCCGAGGAGGCCAAGGAGTACGGCATCATTGACGAGGTCATCACCAGCAGGGAGGTCGCCGGTATCACGGCGGCCGTCGGCGCAGCCTGAGCTACGGGAGACGATGTGGCCAAGTTCGGGGAGGGTGGAGAGCTAGTCAAGTGCAGCTTCTGCGGCAAGTCGCAGAAGCAGGTCAAGAAGCTGATCGCCGGGCCAGGTGTCTACATCTGTGACGAGTGCATCGAGCTGTGCAACGACATCATCGAAGAGGAGCTGTCGGAGCCGACGGAGGTCCGTTTCGAGGACTTGCCCAAGCCCAGGGAGATCTTCGACTTCCTGAACGACTACGTAGTCGGCCAAGAGCAGGCCAAGAAGATCCTTTCGGTGGCGGTCTACAACCACTACAAGCGCGTGCAGGCCGGCGTGTACCGCGACGGCGACGTGGAGATCGCGAAGTCCAACATCCTGCTTCTCGGCCCGACCGGTTGTGGCAAGACCCTCCTTGCTCAGACACTCGCCCGCATGTTGAACGTTCCGTTCGCGATCGCCGATGCCACGGCCCTCACCGAAGCCGGCTACGTCGGCGAGGATGTGGAGAACATCCTCCTCAAGCTGATCCAGGCAGCGGACTACGACGTCAAGAAGGCCGAGACCGGGATCATCTACATCGACGAGATCGACAAGATCGCCCGCAAGAGCGAGAACCCTTCGATCACGAGAGACGTCTCGGGTGAAGGCGTCCAACAGGCGTTGCTCAAAATCCTCGAGGGCACAACGGCCTCGGTCCCGCCCCAAGGTGGCCGCAAGCATCCCCACCAGGAGTTCATCCAGATCGACACGACGAACGTCCTGTTCGTCTGCGGCGGCGCGTTTGCCGGCCTGGACAAGATCATCGAGAGCCGCATCGGCCGCGCCGGCATCGGCTTTCGCGCGGACGTGCGCCACAGCAAGCACCGGGAGGAGAGCGAGGTCCTCATGCAGGTCCTTCCCGAGGACTTGCTGAAGTTCGGCCTCATCCCGGAGTTCGTCGGTCGCCTCCCGGTCATCGGGACGGTTCGCAGTCTCGATGAGGAGGCGCTCGTCCGCATCCTCATCGAGCCCAAGAACGCCCTCGTCAAGCAATTCCGACGCGTGTTCGAGCTCGACAACGTCGAGCTCGAGTTGACCGAGGACGCCCTGGAAGCCGTCGCCCAGCAGGCGATGTTGCGTGGCACGGGCGCCCGAGGCCTGCGTGCCATCCTCGAGGAGGTCCTTCTCGAGGTCATGTACGACCTGCCGAGCCGCGAGGACATCGGGCGCTGCGTGGTCGACAAGTCCGTCGTGCTCCAACGGGTTGCGCCAAGCCTGGTTCCTCGTGGCACTGGCCAGGAGAAGTCCGAGCGCACACGCCGCGCGGCTTCCTGAGCCGGCCAGCGCTCTCCAACCGTCTCGAGGCGTGTCCGAATCTGACCAGCAGTTCGGCTCTGCGGCCGAACCACCATTGCTTCCGGTGCCCGGTGTGGGGACTCCCTCTTTCGGCGAGACGCTGGCATGGCTCGACCGGCACGTCAATCTCGAGGCGATCGAATCTGGCCGGGCCGGGCGCCTGGGCCTACCCAGCCTGGAACGCATCAGCGCGCTTGTGGGCGCACTCGGCGACCCGCAGGCGGCGTACCCCATCGTTCATGTCACCGGGACCAACGGCAAGGGCTCGACGTCCCGGATGACTGCCTCGATTCTCCAGGCTTGTGGGCTTTCGGTCGGCACGTACTCGAGTCCCCACCTCGAGCGGATCAACGAGAGGCTCGAGTTCGCCGGCGCCGAGATCACTGACGAGTCCTTCGTGAGCGTTCTCGGGACGGTGGCGGAGATCGAGCGCTTCCTGGGCATCCGAGCGACCTGGTTCGAGCTCGTGACGACAGCCGCCTACGCCTGGTTCGCCGACATGGCCGCAGAGGCCGCCGTCGTCGAGGTCGGCCTCGGCGGCCGTTTCGACGCGACGAACGTCGGCCACGGCGATGTCGCGGTGGTGACCAACGTCGAGCTCGATCACACTCAGATCCTCGGCACGACGCGGGAGTCGATCGCGGACGAGAAGGCCGGGATCCTGAAGAGCGGCTCGCTCCTGGTTCTGGGCGCGCAGGACCCGGTTGTGTCCTCGATCTTCGAGGCCGAGGCCGAACTGGTCGGGACGCGCGCTATCTGGCGGCGGGGCGCCGAGTTCGGTTGTTCCTCGAATCGGCTCGCGGTCGGGGGGCGCCTGGTCGACCTGTGGACGCCGCTCGGGCGGTTCTCCGATGTGCACCTGCCCCTTCACGGCGCACACCAGGCCGACAACGCCGCGTGTGCCGTGGCTGCAGCGCAGGCCTTGCTCGGAACGACCATCGAAGAGGACATAGTCCGCGACGCGCTTGCCGCGGTCAGGGTGCCTGGCCGTCTCGAGGTCGTGGGCCGCCATCCGCTCGTCGTGCTTGACGGGGCCCACAACCTGGCCGGAGCGGCCGCGGCGGGCCGGGCGCTGAAGGAGGACTTCGGTGCCGCGCGGCGGGTGATCGTGGTGATGGGTTGCCTTCGCGGCCGCGATCCCGGAGAGCTGTTGTCCGCAATCGGGCCTGAACGCATCGCCGCGGTCGTGGCCTGTCGCCCTCCATCTCCGCGAGCTCAGGAGCCCGACAGCGTCGTCGACGCAGCGCAGGCTCTCGGGCTTTCGGCCGAAGAGTCCGGGACGATCGCCGAGGCAGTGGGTCGGGCCCTCGAGCTCGCGGACCGGGACGACATCGTGTTGGTGACGGGCTCTCTCTACGTCGTCGGGGCGGCACGCGCGGCGCTGTGCTGACGAGGCGAGGCTGCCGCGCGCGTTCCGCATTGCCCTGTCGGGCCGGGAGCATTAGGGTCGCCGCCCGTGGAGCGCACCCTTGTCATCTGCAAGCCCGACGCCGTGGAACGCGGCCTCATCGGTGAGATCGTCAGCCGCCTCGAACGAAAGGGCCTTCGCATCGTGGCGGCCGACTTGCGAACGATCGACGTCCACACTGCCGGCCGGCACTACGCAGAGCATCTCGGCAAGCCCTTCTACGACACCTTGGTCGAGTTCATCGGTCGGGGCCCTGCGATGGTCATGGTCGTGGCCGGTCCGCCTGGGACATGGAGGATCGTGCGCACGCTCATGGGACCCACCAATCCTGCCGACGCGCCGCCCGGCACGATTCGGGGGGATCTTGCTGTCGAGCTGACCGAGAACCTCATTCACGGCTCTGACGGGCCGGAGTCGGCCGTTCGGGAGATCGAGCTCTTCTTTCCAGGGCTCGGCTGAGGAGCTACGCGGGCCCGGCGCTCGTTTCGCCCACGCGGGCCAGGCGGCCCTCTGGCGTGGACCGGCTGACCACCCGACCGTCCTCGATGACGTCGACCTCGTCAAAGGCCGTCAGCTCGTCGAGCCGGTGGGTGACGTACAGGAGGCTCTTGCCGGCTGTGGTGGAGATGACGTCACTGAGGAGCCGTTCGGCCGTCGCCTCATCCAGCCCCGAGGTGGGCTCGTCCAGGACGAGGATCGGCGTTCGGGCCAACAGAGCCCGGGCCAGCGCGAGGCGTTGACGCTGGCCACCGGACAGTTGCGCACCTTGCTCGCCAACTTTGGTGTCGAGGCCGTCGGGCAGCGAGTCGATCCAATCCCCGAGCTGGGCCGCCCGGGCCGCTGCTGTGATCTCGGCCTCGCTGGCCTCGGGCCGGGCGAGGGCGATGTTTTCCCGTATCGTCGTGTTGAACAGGTGGGTGTCCTGGGCGACCCAGGCGATCATGTGGCGGGGAGTCTCTTGGCAGAGACGGTCCACCGGTGTGCCTCCGAGCATGGCTTGGCCACTCTCCAGCGCCCAAAAGCGCAGCAGCGTGTTCACGACGCTGCTCTTTCCAGCGCCGCTCGGCCCCACGAGGGCCACCCGGCTCCCAGCCGGAACCGCCATCGTGAGGCCGTCCAGCGCCCATGGATGGTCCGCCCCGTAGCGAAGCTTGGCGTTGTTCAGCCTGACGTCGGTGGCGGTCGGCTCCGCCACGGGGTCGAGCGGGTCTACGACCGGCGTTGGGAGATCGGCGATCGCCAGCACGCGGCCCGCTGCAGCCAGGTGGTGCGAGAGCCTCGACACCGCGTCGGCGACCGGTGTCACGACCTCGAAGGCACCGAGGGTGACCAGCGGCAGGACAGCCAGCAGGTAACCGGGGAGCCGATGGGCGCTGACTGCCGGCACCGAGACCGCCAACAGTCCGACGACGGCTGCTCCGGTGAAACAGATGCTGAGGGCCGACACCGCGCCGGCTGTCCACGAGCGGCGCCGTGCGAGACGAGCGAGGGCCTCGTCGTCGCTGAGCGCCCGCTCGAGGTACTCCTCGTCACGCCCGAACGCCAGCAGGTCCGGGGCTCCCTGGAGGAGCTCGACCACGTCGGCTGCCAGCTCGCCCCTCAGCGTCGCCTCCCTCGTCCCGAGCCGGCGCTGGCGTGCCCACGCCAGGACCGAGGTGAGGACGAGGGCGCTCGCCAGAAAGCCGGCGAGCACGAGACCGGCCGCCGGCAGGATGACTGCTACCACGCCCACCGCAAACAGGGAAGTGATGGCGCCCACCAGCACCGGTGAGACGCCACGCAGTGCCAGGTCCTGCAGGGAGTCGACATCGGCGGTGGCCCGGGCGAGCAGATCGCCGCTGCGCCACTGGCACAGCGCGGCGGGGGACCGCGGTTCGATCTGGTCGTAGAGCCACAGTCGCAGGCGGCCGACTGCCCGGAGGGCCGAGTCGTGGGAGACAAGTCGCTCGCCGTAGCGGAGGGGCCCACGGCTGAGCGCGAGTATCTGCACGCCGGCCATGAGAATCGTCAAGGTGTAGAGAGGTGGCCGCAGCGCCGCTCGGTCGATGAGCGCGCCCGAGCACGCCATGAGCGCGACCGTGCTCACGGCAGCGGCGACCCCGAGCGCGATCGAGAGGAGGAAGCGTCCCCGGGGCGGTGCGGCGATGCCGAGCAGGGCTCGCAGGGTGGCCACCCTCGGGCGCTGGTGGTCGGCCGGCGGGCTCACGATCTCGCTCCGGTCGGCTCGAGGAGACACGTTCCGGCCTCGTCGGCCGGGACGAGCCGGCCGCCGACGAGGGCAATTGTCCGGTCCACGCGTCCGACCAGGGCGCGCCGGTGAGCCGCAACGAGAACGGTCCGGCTGTCGAGCCACGGCCCAAGGGTGTCCCGCAGCGACGATTCGCGGTCGGCATCGAGATGAGCGGCCGGTTCGTCCAAGAGCACCAGGGGAACGTCTCGCAACACAGCGCGTCCGATGGCGATTCGTTGGCGCTCGCCGGCGCTCAGCGTCATGCCTCCCTCGCTGACTTCGGTCTCGAGCCCGAGTGGGAGCCGTTCGACGAGCCCGGACAGGCCTGACTGCTCGACGGCCCACCTGAGCGCTTCGGCACCGGCATCGGCGTCCCCGAGGCGGAGGTTGTCGGCGATCGTCCCGCGGAGGAGGTAAGGGCGTTGGGGCACCCACGCGATCTGACGCCGCCAGTCGCGAAGCGGGAGGTCCCGCAGGTCGACGCCGCCCACCGTGACCTTGCCGCCGACCGGCTCGACGAAACCGAGCAGGACCGCCAGCAGCGTGGACTTGCCCGACCCGGACTCTCCGGTCACCGCCACGTGCTCCCCGAAAGCGAGGTCGAGCTCCACGCCGTCAAGGACCGGGACGGCTCGACCGGGGTAGCGCACCTCGAGCTCGGACAACCGGATCGTGCTTCGAGCCACTTCGGTCAAGGCCCGCCTGGCAGTTCGGTCGAGAGTGCCAGAAACCGCCGTCGCCGGCTCGCGCTCGTCGAGGACCTCGAGGATGCGGTCGGCTGCCGCCTGCCCCTCGGCACTCGCATGGAACTCGGAGGCGGCTCGCCGCAGCGGCATGTACACCTCGGGTGCCAGCACGAGGACAGCCAGGGCGATTCCGAGCTGTAAGGTGCCGTCGAGCAGCCGCAGCCCCAGGAACAGTGCCACGAGCGCCGTGCCCACCGCGGCGAGCACCTCGAGAGCCAGAGCGGAGAGGAAGGCAACCCGCAGCGTGCTCATCGTGGTCAGCCGGAGGTCCTCGGTGGCCTTCTCGAGCGTCCGTCGGCCCGCCCGTGCACGGCCGAAAGCCCGCAGCGTAGGGAGACCTTGTAGCAGGTCGTAGAAGGCTGCTGCCAAGCCGGAGAGCCGGTCCCACTGGCGCTCGGCGTGGCGCTTGGCCTCCAGGCCGAGCAGGTACATGAACAAAGGGATGACCGAGACCGTGGCGCCAAGGATGAGAAACGAGCGCCAATCGGCCCACAGCACCCATGACAGCAGGACGACGGGAGCGATGCCGGCGACCACTGCGGTCGGCAGGTAACGGGCGAAGTAGACCTCGAGCGCTCCGATGCCCTGTGTTGCCACCGAGGTGAGCTCGCCCGTGCGTTCCCCGGACAACCAGGAAGGTCCGAGCCCTACAGCGCGGGCCAGCAGTCGCCGGCGCAGGGCGGAGGTGACGCTGGCCGAGGTGCGGTGCGCCGCCAGCTCACCGAGCCACGACAAAGCCGCCCGCGCGAGGAACCCGCCGGCCAGGCCGGCGAGGAACGGGAGGAGCCTGGCGAGCGCCCAATGGCCGAGGAAACCACGTTGGACGATCGCACCGAGCAGGACGGCCTGGACCACAAGGCACACAGTCGATGCGACACCGACCGCCACGGCCGCCGCAAGGTAGCGGCGAGTGACGGTCACCTGCCGAGCCAGTCGGGGACTGATGAGGCCCCGCGGTCGGTCGTCGGGCGGAGTCAGCTGGTGCCGCCTTGACCGGGGGGCGTCGGCGCCGGGCCGCTCGTCGCAGCGCTGGCGGCGGGCGTTGGCGTCTCGGGTCCGAGTCCGCTGGCGGGACCCGGCTGCGCTGGCCGACCTACCCGGGCGCGGAAGACCCAGTACGACCACCCTTGGTACACGAGCACGAGCGGCGTGAAGATGAGCGCCACGACGGTCATGACTTTCAGCGTGTAGGGCGCGGAGGCGGCGTTGGCGATCGTGAGGTTGTAGGCAGGCGAGATGCTGGAGACCATGACCCTCGGGTACAGGTTCAAGAAGATCGTGGCCACGAGGCAGATCAGCCCGACCGCGGTGGCGACGAAAGCCCAGCCGTCCAGCCGCTCACGCAACAGCCATTCCACGACGGCGATCGACGCGATGGCGAGGATCGGGACCAGTGGCGGGACGAGCCCAGTGTCGTGGGCATTGTGCGCGTTCAGGTACGTCCATGACAGGAAGGCCACGATGGCGGCGGTGGTGGCCGGCGCGAGAACTCTCGCCGCACGGGACGCCCGCGTCCGGATGTCGTCGGTGGTCTTGAGACAGGCGAAGACCGCGCCGTGGAGAGCGAACAGGAGCAGTGTCGTGACCCCGCCCAAAAGTGCGTAGGGGTTGAGAAGGTTGAAGAACGATCCGAGATAGGTGAAGTGCCGGCTGATGGGCACACCGCGCAGGATGTTGGCGAAGGCCACTCCCCACAGCAGGGCCGGGATGAGGCTCCCCCAGAAGATCGCGTGGTCCCACGCGAGGCGCCAGGCGGGCAGCGTGCGCTTGGCGCGGAACTCGAATGCCACCCCTCGGAAGATGAGCGCGGCCAGGATAAGGAACAGCGGAAGGTAGAAACCGCTGAACAGCGTGGCGTACCAGTCAGGGAAGGCGGCGAAAGTGGCGCCGCCCGCCACGAGCAGCCAGACCTCGTTTCCGTCCCACACCGGGCCGATCGTGTTGATCAGCACCCGGCGGTCGAGGTCGTCTCGGCCCAGGATCCCCAAGAGGATGCCGATCCCGAAGTCGAATCCCTCGAGCACGAAGTAGCCGGCCCACAAGATGGCGATGATGATGAACCAGAACACTTCCAAGCCGCTGTGGGCCGGGGTTGCGCTTGCGAGGGTGAGGGCCACCAATCCTCCTTGGAATCAGTAGATGAGCGCCGGCGCCTGGTCGGTGCCGGGCTCGCGCTCGTGGTCGGTGCCGGGCTCGTCGGCTTGGTCGCCACAGCGGGCGTAGCGGGTCATGAGCCCGAAGTCGATCACCGCCAGCAGGCTGTAGATGGCCGTGAACCCGACCAGTGTCGTCACCACGTAGCCCGCGCCGATGTGCGAGACGGCCTGGGACGTCTTGAGCAATCCGTAGACGACCCATGGCTGGCGGCCCATCTCGGTGAAGATCCAGCCGGTCGTGTTGGCGACGAAGGGGAGCGCTATGGCCAGGACCGAGAGTCGGAGGAACCAGGTCGACCGTTCCAGTCGCCGGCGGCGCATGAGCCACAGGCCTGCGGCCATCAATCCGAGCATGACGATCCCGCAGCCCACCATGATGCGAAAGGTCCAGTAGGTGACCCACAAGATGGGCTTGTAACTCCCCGGGCCGGACTTCGCCACGTCCTTTGCCTGGATCTGGTTGATGCCCTGGACGGGGCCGTTCCAACTGTTGTCGGCCAGCACCGAGAGCAGGTGAGGGAGTCGGATCTGGAAGATCGGGTTGCCCGAGAGGTCCCCGATGGTGAGCAGCGAGAAGCTTGCGCCGTCCTGGGTGTTGTAGATCGCCTCGGCAGCGGCCATCTTCATCGGCTGCTGGCGTTCCATCACCCTCGCCTGGTTGTCGCCGAAGAACATCGTGGCCACGATTGCGACCGAGCCCACGACCAGGGCCAGCTTGGCCGAAGCGGCGAACACGGGCTGGGGTGCCTCCATGGCGCGCCGGTCCTTCAGGAGGTGCCAGGCGCTCACGCCCAAGATGAGCAGAGCCGAGGTCACCAGGGCGGAGAACAGGACGTGCAGGAAAGAGCCGACAAGTGTGCTGTTGGTCATGACGGCCCAGAAGTTCGTCATGATCGCCCTGTTGCCGACCACCTTGTAGCCGACGGGGTGCTGCATCCAGGAGTTGGCGGCCAGGATGAACAGGGCTGAGAGCATCGTTCCGACGCCTACGAGCCAGATCGACGCGAGGTGGATGCGCGGTGAGACGCGGCCCTTGCCGAAGATCCAGATCCCGAGGAAGGTTGATTCCAGGAAGAAGGCCAGTAGGCCCTCGATGGCCAGTGGAGCGCCGAACACGCTGCCCACATAGCGTGAGTAGAGCGACCAGTTCATGCCGAACTGGAACTCCTGGACGATCCCGGTGACCACGCCGATGGCGAAGTTGATGAGGAAGAGCCGGCGCCAGAAGCGGGTCATGTGGTTCCACTTCTCGTGTGCCGCCACGTCGTCACGGGTCCTGTACGCCGCCGTCTGCATGATCGCCAGCAGCAGGGCAAGGCCGATGGTGAGCGGGACGAACATGAAATGGAAGATCGTGGTGATCCCAAACTGCCAGCGTGAGAGGTCCAAGGTCATCGCCATGATCCAAGCAACCTGGGTAGGTGCGCGTTAGGGTCAAAGGTCCCTTTGCCCTCGGAGTCAAGACTGTGGCTTCGCCGGGTCGAGCTTCGCTCAGGCCGGTGATGCGCTCCGGTTGGGCCTGCGGTGGCCGGTTTGTCGTGCTTCGCGGCCGTGCCGCTCTTGTGACCTGGGCGTGCATCCCCTAGCCTGGCATTACGAGCCCCCTAGTCCTGGAGCACTTGTATGGCTGAGAGCAGGTTCTCCTTCATCGGTCGTGACATGGCCGTCGACCTCGGCACGGCGAACACGCTCGTGTACGTCCGCGGCCGCGGGATCGTGCTCAACGAACCGTCCGTCGTCGCCATCAACGTCAAGGACGGCCATCCGCTCGCCGTCGGCGTCGAGGCCAAGCGGATGATCGGAAGGACCCCGAGCAACATCCAGGCGATCCGACCCCTTAAGGACGGGGTGATCGCTGACTTCGAGATCTGCGAGATGATGCTGCGCTACTTCATCCGCCGGGTGCATCCGCATCGTTTCTCCAAGCCGCGCATGGTGATCTGCGTACCTTCGGGTATCACCGGGGTCGAGAAGCGCGCCGTGCAGGAAGCTGCCGAGTATGCCGGTGCTCGCAAGGCCTACATCATCGAGGAGCCGATGGCGGCCGCAATCGGCGCAGGCCTGCCCATCCACGAGCCGACCGGCAACATGGTGATCGACATCGGCGGTGGCACGACAGAGGTCGCGGTGATATCCCTTGGCGGCATCGTCGTCAGCCAGTCGATCCGGATCGGTGGCGACGAGCTCGACGAGGCGATCATCTCGTTCGTCAAGAAGGAGTACAGCCTCGCTCTAGGTGAGCGGACGGCCGAAGAGATCAAGATCGCGCTCGGGTCGGCCTACGAGCTCGAGGAAGAGCTTCACGCCGAGATCCGCGGGCGTGACCTCGTGACCGGCCTTCCGAAGACCGTCGTCACGACAACCGAGGAGATCCGCAGAGCCATCGAGGAGCCGGTATCGGCCATCGTCGATGCCGTCAAGGTCACGCTCGACCGCACGCCGCCCGAGCTGGCGGCCGACATCATGGAACAAGGCATCGTGCTCACCGGTGGCGGCGCGCTCCTGCACGGGCTCGAGAACAGGCTGCAGGCGGAGACGCACATGCCGATCGTCGTCGCGCCGGACCCCCTCAACTGTGTCGCGCTCGGCAGTGGCATGTGTCTCGAGGAGTTCGAGGCGCTGAAGCAGGTCCTCAACTCCTCGACCAGCCGCTGACCTTCGGGGGTCGCGGTGGCCGCGTCTCGCCGCAACACGAGCCAACGCCTCACGCTGGTCATCTTGATCCTCGCCTCGATCACTGTGGTCACTGTTGCCTACAAGGGCGAGGCGCGGCAGGTGATCAGCTCAGTCCGAAACGGCGCAGGAGACGCTGTCGCACCTGTCCAGCGGGGCATTGCCGCCGTCCTGCATCCGATCGGCAACCTCTTCGCCGGCATGGCGGGCTACGGCGGAGCACTCAGCGAGAACCAGCGGCTCCAGATCGAGGTTGGCCGGCTCCGTCGCCAGCTCATCGAGGCGCAGCAGGCTCAGGAGCAACTTGACCAGCTGCGATTGGAGCAGAACCTTCCTTTCGCAGGCGGGATCCCCGAAGTGCTGGCGGAGGTGATCTCCTCCCCGTCCTCCAACTTCGACCTCACCATCGAGATCGACCGCGGCACCTCGAACGGTGTCGGCGTCGGGATGCCCGTCGTGTCCGGAGTCGGGTTGGTCGGCTCGGTCATCTCGGCCGGGGAGGACACGGCGGTTGTCCAGCTGCTGACCGATCCGAGGTCTCTGGTCGGGGTCCGTTTCGGGAACGGGATCGTGGCCGTGGCCCAGGGTCAGGGCGAAGGCGATCCGCTGCAGCTGCAGTATGTCTCCGAGGCGAGCGTCACATATCCCGGCGCACCGGTGGTCACGAGCGGGCTCGACATTGCTGCGTACCCCTCGGGCATCCCGGTGGGTACCGTGGCGTCGGTGCGGCACACAGGCGGCTCGCTCACGTCCCAGGTTCTCGTGACTCCGCTCGTCAACCTCTCGATTCTCCAGTACGTCGCTGTGCTCCAGTGGCTCCC
Organism: Acidimicrobiaceae bacterium; assembly: GCA_003139355.1. GTDB lineage: Bacteria > Actinomycetota > Acidimicrobiia > Acidimicrobiales > Bog-793 > Fen-455. The sequence goes on from PLIM01000124.1 coordinate 13,715, forward strand.
ACCAGCGTGAGGGCGCGGCAGGCGGAGCTGGCGGGCCGAGCACCGAAGGCCGAGATGCAGGCGAAGCGATGACGCTGCGGACCTGGGGCCGGCTCGGGCTCATTGCTCTGGTGGCCGTGTTCGTCCAGGTCGGCATTCTGAACCAGATCGTGGTCGGCGGCGCGCATGGCGACGTGTTCCTGCTGTTGGCGATCTCGGCCGGTCTTGTGGCCGGCCCTCAGCGCGGCGCTGAGATGGCCTTCGCGCTCGGGCTCGTCGCCGATGTCTTCGTGCAGACGCCCTACGGCCTGTCCTCGCTTTGCTATGTGCTGGTGGCCTTCGCCGTCGGTTTGGCAACCGGGGCCATGAACAGGCGGCCGACACTTGGCTTCCAGGTGGCCGCGGCGCTCCTCGGCGGAGTGGGGGGGACATTGCTCTTCGCCGGGCTCGGGACCCTGATCGGTCAGCCGAGCGTGCCCCGGCACCAGCTCGTGATCATCGTGACGGTGGTCGCTGCGGGCTGCGTGCTTCTCGCCAACCTCGCATGCCGGCTGCTCGAGTGGGCCGTCGCCGTGGCGCCGGGTGCTCATCATGATGCGGGTGTGTTCGCGGCCGGGAGCGCCCGGTGAGCGCGGCAGGCAGAGGCGGATCGGAGCCGCCGGACCGGTCCCGGGACCCCCGGGACCCCCGCCTGTCTCGGCACCCACGAAGTCCCACTCAGGCCCGTTCGCCCAAGCCGGTGCAGGCGCCGTACTTCCCCGCGGACGACGAGGGTGATCGGCACCGAACCAGGATCGTGAGCTCGAGCCCGCTCAAGCGCATCGAGGAGGACGAGCGCGAGCAGCTGCACAGGCAGGAGAGCGCCCGCTACGGCCTTCGGCTCACGATCATGGGCCTGGTCGTGCTCGTGGCCTTCTCCGCCGTGGTGGTCCGCCTCTGGTCGCTCCAGGTCCTGCACAGCTCGCACTACCGCAACGCCGCTCTCGTCTACCAGCAGAAGACGGTGCCGGTCTCGCCTGCGCGCGGCCTGATCATCGCCCGCGGAGGACAGATTCTCGTGGGCGACCAGGTGCTCCCGGTGGTCACGCTCAGCCGCGCAACGGCTACTCAGGCGGTCATCGGGCGTCTGGCGGCGCTGCTCGGCGAGAGCGTCGCCCAGGTGACCACGGCGCTCGAGAACCCCCAGGCGAGCGTCTACCAGCCCGTGCCGATAGCGATCGGGGTCCCGCAGTCGACCATTGTCTATCTGTCCGAGCACGAGAGCATGTTCCCGGGGGTCGCCGTCGCCTTCACTGCCGAGCGGACCTACCCCGACGGCAACGCCGCGGCCCAACTGCTCGGCTACACAGGCGACATCGACCAGAAAGAGCTCAAGGAATATGCGAAGTACGGCTACACCGCGAACGACGTGATCGGTCAGTCCGGTGTGGAGGCAACCGAAGAGCTGTGGCTGCGGGGTCGGCCCGGCTCGCAGGTCATCAATGTCGACGCCCTCGGCAACCCCGTCGAAACCGTGAAGACCACGGCGCCGGTGAGCGGCGACGACGTCGTGCTCAACATCGACCTCAATCTGCAACAAGTTGTCGAGCAGGCGCTGACCAGCCGGATCGCATACCTGCAGTCAACCGGCTTGCCGGCCGACTCCGGCGCGGCTGTGGTGCTTGATCCAGAAACCGGTGCCGTTCTCGCCATGGCCTCGGTGCCCACCTACAACCCGTCCTGGTGGGTGGGAGGCATCTCCGACCAGCACTACCAGCTCTTGACGAGCAAGGCGGATCACGACCCCCTGATCAACCGCACGATCCAGGGGGGCTGGGCCCCCGGTTCGACGTTCAAGCTCGCGACCGCGACCGCGGCGTTGAACGACGGACTGCTTGCCAGCCTCGGGGGCTACATCAACGACCCCGGCTACTACCAGATCGGCCCACCTTGTAGCGGCGAGTGCACCTACTACGACAACACGAACAACGGCCAACACGAAGCAGGCCAAGGCGATATCCCAATCACCACGGCGCTCACGGCCTCCGACGACGTGTTCTTCTACACCCTCGGTGCCGACTACTGGTACGACTCGGCGACCTATGGCGAGATGCCCGTCCAGGACGTTGCAGAGAAGTACGGCTTCGGGCAGCTCACCGGAGTCGACCTCCCCGGCGAGTACCCCGGCCAGGTCGACAGCCCGCACTTGCGCCAGGTTCAGCACTCCTTGGCCCCGCAGGCCTTCCCCAGCTACTACTACGGCGTCGGTGACAACATCGAGATGGCCTTCGGACAAGGTGAGACACTCGTCACCCCGCTGCAGGAAGCGGTGGCGTACGGCACGTTCGCGACAGACGGCACTCGATACGCCCCGCAGGTCGCGAACTCGATCGTCTCGCCGACCGGCAAGGTCGTAAAGCGGTTCAAGCCGCGTGTCATGGCTCACGTCTCGCTGCCCGCGGATACCTACGCACAGATCCTGACCGGCCTCAAGGGCGCCATCTACGACCCGAACGGGACGGCTTATGCCACTTTCCAGGGCTACAACGGGATCCCGCTCGCGGGCAAAACCGGTACGGCCACGGAGAGCGCGGTCAACGGCGTGCAGCCCACGGCCTGGTTCGTCGCCTTCGGGCCGACGACGGGCACTCCGCGCTACGTCGTCGCCGTCGTGATCGACCAGGCGGGCTACGGAGCGGCAGCAGCCGCCCCGGTCGCCCGGCAGATCTTCACTTACCTGACCGCCCACCCGGTCGGTGCCCCGGACCTCCATCCTCCGGCGAACGCTCCCTGATCCCGATCGCCGGAGCACCTCGATCGCCCTTGGCGAGCCCGGGCCGCGCCCCGGCCGAGACCGAGTGACCGCGTGGGCTGCCCCGGGCGGACCCGGCGGAGGACTAAACTGCTGCTCACGATGACGACGTCAGGGGCTTTCATACAGCCGAATTCGGTTGCCACGGCGGTTTTGGTCGCTGTTGCGGTCGTGACTTGCAACGTCCTTTTCGCTGTCACCGACCGTGCCGTCTCCCCATCCTTTGCGGGGCCCCGCGGACGAGACGACGAAGAACGTGTTCTCGCTTTCAATCTCGGCGACCTGTCCGAGCGCACCGGAGAGGCAACTCCCAGCGGCGCTGCTCGAGGGATGCCACCAGCGCCGCTCGCCGGCGCGACCTTTAGAAGGGATCTTCCCGATGTTGGATCCGACGGCCGGCCGCCCGGCGTCTGTGCCGGACGCGCCCGAACGCGCGACCGACGCGCCCGAGGCGCCGAACAGTGCGCGCAACCCCGAGTTGGCCTCCTCGTTTGCCGACGCCGCAAGCGCGACGGTGGTGCCCCCAAGGCCGAAGATCGGCGACAGCCGACCGGCGCCGCCGATGCCCAAGGTACCCGAGGCTGCTCAGCCACGGCCGGGTAACGGGCGAGGGGGGCAGCTTCCCGCCTCGGGCCAGCAGTCCGAGCCCCAGCGCGCCCGGGAGGGCGGCAGCGTGGGTCCCGCGGCCGGCACGGGCACATCGGGCGGTGGTTCCTCACGACGCCGTCGCGGCCGCCGGGGCCGCTCACACGCTTCGGGGAGCGGCATCGGTTCGAACGCCGCGGACGCTGAAGCGGGTGCCGCGGGCCTCGATGACTCCGCGACGGACGCGGGCACGGGGAAGGCTCGCGCACCCGCCGCTCGAGCGCGCCGAGCCAGCGGGGCCGAGAAGCCTGGTGCCGTGACCGCGCCACGGCGTGTCTCAACGGTGGCGGGCGTCGGCGCATCCACCCAGTCGGCGTCTTCCCAGGGTCCGGCAGCCTCGGACGGCGCTCAGGTTCAACGGCCGGGTCGCGACCGGCGTGGCCGGCTGGTCGGTCGCTATCTCATGTGCGTGCACGTGGAGCTTGGAGCGACCCACATCGCGGTTCTCGAGGGCCGGGCGCTCATTGAGCACTTCGTGGCCCGTCCGCAGGACGACGCGAACCAGATCGTCGGCAACATCTACCGCGGGCGAGTGAAGAACGTGCTACCGGGCATGGAGGCGGCCTTCGTCGACATCGGGACTCCGAAGAACGCGGTCCTTTACTGGGGTGACGTTTCCTACGAGCGCGACGACGTCGAGCGCCAGGCCGGCGCTGATCGGATCGAGCACCTGCTCCGGCCGGGCCAGACGATCGTCTGCCAGGTCACGAAGAACCCGATCGGGATGAAGGGTGCCCGACTGACCCAGGAGGTGTCGATCCCGGGCCGTTTCGTCGTGTTGGTGCCCGAGTCCACGACGTATGGGATCTCACGGCGTCTCGACGACAGTGAGCGCCGCAGGCTGCGACGGATCCTCGACGAGGTCCGCCCCGAGGGCCATGGCCTCATCGTGCGAACAGCGGCGGCCGGAGCCAGTGCAGAGGATCTCCGCCGCGACGTCGAACAGCTCATCGGCCGCTGGCGGGAGATCGACGAACGGACCCGCAAGCTGCCTGCGCCGGCGCTGTTGTACTCCGAGCCGCACATGGCCGTGCGGATCATCCGCGAAGAGCTCACCGATGAGCACCGGTCCGTGCTCATAGACGACCCCGAGCTGTTCGCGATCGTGCGCGACTACGTCTCGCAGTTCAATCCGGAGCTCGCCGAGCGCGTCGAGCTGTACGACCTCTCTACTGAAGCGCTCCCGCTCTTCGAGCGGCACCATGTGCACGAGCAGCTCCACAAGGCGCTCGACCGCAAGGTGTGGCTCCCTTCGGGAGGATCGCTCATCATCGAACGGACCGAAGCACTCACCGTCATCGACGTCAACACCGGCAAGAACGTCGGCTCCTCGAGCCTCGAGGAAACCGTCTTCGAGAACAACCTGGAGGCTGCCGAAGAGATCGCCCGCCAGCTGCGGCTGCGCGACATCGGCGGAATAATCGTGATCGACTTCGTCGACATGGAGCTCAAGGCGAACCGCGCCTCGGTCCTGGCGGCGTTCAAGGCGGCCCTGGCGCGCGACAAGACACCGACGCAGGTCTATGAGATCTCCGATCTCGGACTTGTCGAGATGACGCGAAAGCGCGTCGGTGAAGGCCTTGTCGAGGCTCTGTCGGAGACGTGTCCGACCTGCAGCGGGCGGGGGATCGTCTTCCCGGACCAGCACTCGTGAGCCCTGCGCTATCGTTGCCGGCATATGTACGCAGTGATTGATGCAGGCGGCAAGCAGGCGCGTGTCCAGGTGGGCGAACGGCTCGACGTCGAGTTGCTGAGCGCGGGCCCTGGTGACGAGGTGAGCTTCGTGCCCAAGCTCGTGGTCGACGGCGACCGGATCGTGACCGAGCGCGACCCGCTCGAAGCCTCGAGCGTCACCGGTCGCGTGATCGGTTTCTCGAAGGGGCCGAAGATCGTCGGGTTCACCTACAAGGCCAAGGCACGAGGTCGGCGCCGCTACGGGCATCGCCAGCGGTACACCACTGTCGAGATCACAGCAATCGACTTCCCCGGCGGCGCGACCGACAACGGGGTGCCCGAAGCCCCGGCAGGCTCGCAGGACGACTCCACCACGGCGATCGAGGACTGAAGGAGCAGCTTCATGTCAAAGACCAAAGGCGGGGGTTCCACCCGCAACGGCCGTGACTCGAACGCCCAACGCCTCGGCGTGAAGGTCTTCGACGGCACGGCGATCAGTGCCGGCACGATTGTCGTGCGTCAGCGTGGCACGCATTTTCACCCTGGCCACAATGTCGGCCATGGTAGCGACGACACGTTGTTCGCCAAGGCCGACGGCAAGGTGAAGTTCGGCTCGCGTCACGGGCGTCGTCTCGTGGACGTCGTACCGGTCGAGGACTGACGCCCGGCGGCAGATGGTCGGCATTCCCGGCAAGGGGTCGTTGCTCGTCGCGTCGCCGACTCTCGCCGACCCCAACTTCTTTCGCAGCGTCATCTTCCTTCTCGCCCACGACGATGATGACGGGACGCTCGGCGTGGTGCTCAACCGTCCCAGTCCCATCCCCGTCGACGAGATCGTCCCGGAATGGGGAGCTCTGGCGGCCGCGCCCTCGGTGCTCTTCATCGGAGGCCCGGTCCAGCCGAGCGCGGCGATCTGCATCGGGCGCACCGAGCTCCCGGAGGCTGCCGAAGCGGCCGGGTTCGCGCCGCTGTTCGGTGCTCTCGGCACGGTCGACCTGCATGAGGACCCTGCCGACGTCCCGGTGCCGTTGGCCGAGGTCCGCGTCTTCACCGGCTATGCGGGCTGGGGGCCCGGCCAGCTTGCCAATGAGATCGGGTCGGGATCGTGGCATGTGCTCGAGGGCTGCCCGAAGGACGTTCTTTCGGGCGATCCCGAAACGCTCTGGTCCCGGGTCCTCCGTCGTCAGGGCGGATGGCTCGCGGTGCTCGCGCTCTACCCGGCTGACCTGGCGTCGAACTGAACCCGCCGTGCGGTTCTGGGTGGTCTCGTCCCGCCTGCTCGAGCTCGAGGGCGCCCGTAGGTTGCACCGGGCAAAGGTGAGGAACTGAGCATGGCATCGGACTTCGTCGACGAGTCTCAGGTCCACGTGAAGGGTGGCAACGGGGGTGCCGGAGCGGTCTCGTTCCGCAGGGAGGCGCACGTCTCCCGAGGCGGTCCTGACGGAGGCGACGGCGGCCAAGGCGGCAGTGTCTACCTCGAGGCCACGACGAATCTCGCCTCGCTTCTCTCCTTCGTCGACCATCCGCACCGTCGTGCGGGCGACGGAGGTCACGGAGGCGGCAAGAAACGGCACGGTCGCAACGGGGCCGATCTCGTAGTGCCCGTCCCGGTCGGCACGATCGCCCGCCATCACAACGGCGACGTGCTCGCCGACCTCACCTCCGACGGTGACCGCTACCTGGCGGCAGCGGGCGGGAAGGGTGGGCGAGGAAACGCCCGTTTTCTGAGCAATCGGTTGCGCGCGCCCGCCTTCGCGGAGCAAGCGGAGCTCGGCGAGGAGCAGTGGTTGAGCCTCGAGCTGGAGCTGATGGCCGATGTCGCGCTCGTCGGGTTTCCGAACGCCGGCAAGTCCACACTCGTGTCGAGGATCTCCGCCGCGAAGCCGAAGATCGCCGACTACCCGTTCACGACACTCGAGCCCCACCTCGGCGTCGTGCGCGTCGGAGGCATGAGCCGACAGGATGCCGACGCCGTCGAGTTCGTCGTCGCCGATATCCCAGGCCTGATCGAGGGGGCATCAGAAGGACGCGGCCTCGGGCACAAGTTCCTTCGCCATGTGGAACGCGCCCGGGTGCTGCTCATCCTTGCCGACCTCGGAGAGGACGAGGGCCGGTTACCCTCCGAGCAGGTTCCGGTCCTCCTCGAGGAGCTTCGCCGGCATCGCCCCGAGCTGCTCGAGCGACCGAGGCTAGTCATCGGCTCGAGAGCGGACCGACGCCCGGTTCACTCCGGCGGCATGCCTGGCCTTCGCCCTGATCAGGCGGGCGATGAACTGGCCAGTCCCGGCGGGCTCGACCTCGAGATCTCCGCGGTGACCGGCGCCGGCCTGCCACAACTCCTCGGCCGGCTGGCCACCCTGGTCGAGAAGGCCCGCGCTGAGGCGCCGCTGCCCCGCCAGGCGACTGTTGTGCACCGCCCCGAACCCGAGGGCGTCACGGTGAACCGGGAAGGCTCCGTGTTCGTTGTGGCAGGCAGGCAGGCGGCGCGAGCAGTGGCGGTCTCCGATCTCACCAACCCGGACGCGCTCGAGCACGTTCATCGCCGTCTGAAACGGGTCGGCGTCGACCGTGCTCTCACTCGGGCCGGGGCGCGCGACGGCGACACCGTTCGCATCGGCGAGCTCAGCTTCACCTACGAGTCGGAGCGCTGAGCGCGGTGATCGTCATAGCCAAGATCGGCACGACCTCGGTGACCACGGCCGACGGCTGTGTCGACACTGCTGCGGTCGGCAAGTTCTGCAGCGAGGTCGCCGGCTTGCGTCGTGACGGCCACACGGTCGTGGTCGTCACCTCGGGCGCCGTCACCGCCGGCGCCGCCGCCCTCGCGCCGCTCGGCGGGTACCGGACCGACCCGATGACCCTGCAGGCCCTGTCGGCCATCGGCCAGCCGCGACTCATGCGCGTCTACCAGGACGCTCTGGCAGCCGAGGGCTTGCTCGCCGGCCAGGTGCTGCTTGCTCCACTCGATTTCGCCCACCGCCAGCGCTACCTGCATGCCCGTGACACGTTCTCGCGCCTGCTCGAGCTCGGTGTCGTCCCGATCGTGAACGAGAACGACGCCATTGCCGACGACGAGATCCGTTTCGGGGACAATGACAGGTTGGCGGCCCTCGTCGCACACCTCCTCCGAGCGGACCTCCTGGTGCTTCTGACCGACACGGCCGGTCTGCTCAGCGCAGACCCGCGACACAACGCGGAGGCAACGCTGATCGAGGAGGTCACCGAGATCGACCGTGAGCTCGAGCGCGTGGCAGGCGGCGCGGCGAGCTCTGTGAGCCGGGGCGGCATGTCCTCGAAGCTCGCCGCCGCGAAGATGGCGGTGTGGTCCGGCTCCCGGGTCGTGATCGCCTCAGCCCGCCGGCCAGAGGTCCTGGCGAGCGCGGTCGCGGGCCATCCGGGTGTGGGGACGATCTTCTTGCCGCACCGGCGAACACTCGGCGCGAGAAAGCTCTGGATCGCCTTTGCGTTGCGTCCGGCCGGCAGGATCTTCGTCGACGAGGGAGCCAGGTGCGCAATCGTCGAACGGGGCAAGTCCTTGCTGCCGGCAGGGGTCGTGGCAGTGGAGGGCCTGTTCGAAGCTGAGGACGCCGTCGAGATCGTCGGCGCGGACAGCGTGATGTTCGCCAAGGGGATCGTCCGGCTCGCTGCGGCGAGAGCGCCTGAGTGGGTAGGGCGGCAAACCGGTGAGCTCGCCGACGACCTCCCGCACGAGGTTGTTCACCGAGACGACCTCGTCGTGCTCTAGCCTGTGAAGCCTTGTCGAGTTGGCTGGGAGGTCGTTGCCGTGTCCGATCGATTCGTGGCGACCGACGCCGATGGCCTGCAGCACCACGAGGGGTATCGCAGGCGCTGGCCGTTGCCAGTTCGCGAGGCGGACGGTTGGCAGCCGGGTGACGTCGTCGAGCCTGATGGTCACGGCACACCGGTGGTCCTCGACGCGGGCCAGCTTCTCGGTCAACTCGGCGAATGCGTCTTCGTCGCCGAGCCAATCGGTGAAGCCGGCGGGGCACGCCTTGTTGCCGGCACCTCCTGGTCGGAGCAGACCGCGGCGATGTTCGCGCTCGACTGTGTCGAGCACGTCTTGGAGATCGTCCCCGGCAGCGCCGACGCAGAGCTTCCGGGCGGCGGGACCCTCGGGGCGATAATTGCCTCAGCTCGCCAGTACCTCGCGACCGGCGCCGGCACCGACGCCCACAAGCTTGGGTTCGTCTCGCGGATTGCAGCCGCCCGGCGGCTCCGCCGCGAAAGCACTGCGATCGGCGATGCTGCCTTCACGGCTGCAGCGCAGGCCGAAGGCCAGGGCGTCGATATCTTGAGCGACCCAGCCTGGGAGACGCTTGCCGCGGCACGCGACGGCGTTCTGGCGGCGGTCGAGGCCGTCCGGCATGTTGCGCTCCCGTTTCTTGCCGACCGTGAGACTCGCAGGTACGAGGCGGTCGAGGAGCACAAGGTGGCGGAGGTTGAGCAGGTGGACACGCCTTGGGGCCGATTTGCCGTCGGCGGTGGGGGACCGAGGTATGCACCGTCTTGGGTCGCGGCACGCGACGCGGCTGAGCGCTCACGCCAGGCGGCTGCCGACTTGAACGGTCCGGAGGCGGGCGAGGCCGAACAGTCGTGGCAGATCGGGCGGCTCCTAGAGCGGCTCGGCGCCGAGTAGCCCCAAGTGTCCCGCAGGTAGCCTGAGCCCATGTCGGCCATCCCGCTGCCCGAGCTCGGTCGGCGCGCCAAGGCGGCCGCCCGGTTGCTTGCGCCGGTCTTGTCCTCGGCGAAGGATGAGGCACTCGTGTTGGCTGCTGATCGCCTGGTCGACCGGTCCGACGAGATCCTGAGCGCGAACGCGAGCGACGTCGCCCGATGCCTCGAGGCGGGCGCCTCGACGACGGTGGTCGACCGGCTCCAGCTCTCCGAGACGCGAGTCGCGCTCATGGCGGACGGGCTCCGCTCGGTAGCGGCGCTGCCCGATCCCGTCGGTGAGGTCGTCGAAGGTTTCGTCCGGCCGAACGGGCTTCGGGTGGAGCGTGTGCGCGTCCCGCTCGGAGTCGTGGGGATCATCTACGAGAACCGCCCGAACGTCACCGCCGACGCTGCCGGCCTGTGCCTGAAGTCGGGCAACGCCGTGTTGCTACGGGGATCGGCGGGAGCTCTGGAGTCCAATCGCGTGATCGCCTCGTCGCTTGGCCAGGCGCTCTCCAAGGCCGGGCTGCCGGCGGACGCCGTCCAGCTCGTCGAGGACACGGCGCACGCGACGGCCGAGGAATTCGTCCGGCTACGTGGTGTCATCGACTGCTTGATCCCGCGGGGCGGCCCGGCGCTGCTCTCGATGATCGTCGAGCACGCCACCGTCCCTTATGTGCTCGACGGGGACGGGAACTGCCATGTCTACGTCGACGCCGCGGCCGACCTCTCCATGGCCGAGCGCATCGTCGTCAATGCGAAGACCCAGCGTCCGAGTGTCTGCAATGCCGCTGAGACCTTGCTCGTTCACCAAGATGTCGCAAGCGAGTTCCTGCCGCGGATCGGCCGCGCGCTCGAGGGCGTCGTGCTGGCCGCGGACGAGCGTGCCAGGCCGTTGCTGCCTGGGGCCCGGCCTGCGACCGTGGTGGACTTTGCCACCGAGTTCCTGGCGCTCGAGCTCGCCGTTGGCATCGTGGACGATCTCGATGCTGCGATCTCGCACATAGCCCGGTTCGGCTCGGGGCACTCGGAGGCGATCGTCACCTCGGACCTCGAGGCCGCGACGCGGTTCGTCCGGGAGGTGGACGCGGCTGCCGTGCTCGTCAACGCTTCGACGAGGCTCGTCGACGGCGCGGAGCTCGGGCTCGGCGCCGAGGTCGGCATCTCGACCCAGAAATTGCATGCCAGAGGGCCGATGGGCTTGCGAGAGCTGACCTGCGTCAAGTACGTCGTCTACGGGGAAGGCCATCTGAGGACGTGATGGCCGTTGCTGACAGAGGCGAGCCGCGCTTTGAGTCGGTCGACCAGGTTCGAGAGGGGTTGGCCACGGTGGGCTACCTTGCCGATGACGGCCTGTCGGGGGTGGTGTACCTGGCCGACCGGCTCGCCAAGCCCGTCCTCGTCGAGGGCCCCGCGGGCACCGGCAAGACCGAGCTCGCGAAATCGACGGCGTCCTTCCTCGGGGCTCGGCTCATTCGCCTCCAGTGCTACGAGGGCTTGGACGAGGCCAAGGCGCTCTACGAGTGGAACTACAGGAAGCAGCTGCTGCGCATCCAGGTTGAACGCGGCGCGCAGGACATCGGCAGCGCGCGACCTCCGGGATGGGAGTCACTCGAGGAGGACCTGTTCTCCGAAGAGTTCCTGCTGACCCGCCCGCTTCTCGAGGCGATCCGTGCCACCGATCCCGTCGTGCTGCTCGTCGACGAGGTCGACCGTCTCGAGATCGAGACCGAGGCGCTCCTCCTCGAGGTCCTGTCGGACTACCAGGTCTCGATCCCCGAGCTCGGCACGATCCGTGCGAGCCAGATACCTCTCGTCTTCCTGACGTCCAACAACACCCGGGACCTCTCGGAAGCCTTGAAGCGGCGCTGCCTGTACCTGCACCTCGACTACCCGTCACTCGAGCGCGAGCGGGCGATCGTGCTCACCAAGGTCCCCGGCGTGAGCGACGAGCTCGCAGACCAGGTCGCACGGATCGTCCGGTCGTTGCGCTCGCTCGAGTTGAAGAAGCATCCCTCCATCTCCGAGACGATCGACTGGGCCCGGACGCTCGTGCTGCTCGGGATCGAGAGGGTGGATTCGCAGACCGCGTGCGCCACGCTGCACATCCTGCTCAAGCACCGGTCGGACATCGAGGTCGCGGCCAAGGAGCTCGCTGCCGCGGCCGGGCACTGACCGCCGGCACGTCTGAGCGGGGTCCTCCTCGGTGCTCGATGTCCTCACCGGGTTCGTGGCCGAGCTGCGCCAAGCCGGTCTTCCCGTGTCGGTGGCGGAAGAGGCCGACGCGGCGGAGGCCGTCGGCCACCTGCCGCTCGAGGACCGACAAGCGGTCAAGTTCGCCCTCGGAGCGACGCTGGTGAAGTCCGCCAATCACTGGCGGGCCTTCGACACCGCCTTCGAGATCTACTTCTCGATGCGGGGACCGCAGTTCTCGGTCAGCCGGGACGACGCCTTGCCCGGCACCGGCATGGGACCAGTGCCCGGGGAGGGCGAAGGCCGTGCGCCGCCATCCCTCGGCGGTGCGGAGGAGGTCACGCCTGAGGAGATAGCGGCGCTGCTGTTCAGAGCACTCCGCGACGGCGACCAGGTGCTGCTCGGCGCCGTCGCGCGCCTCGCGGTGGCCCGTTACTCGGCGATGGAGGCGGGACGTCCGGTCGGCGGCACCTACTACCTGTACCGGACGCTTCGGAACCTCGACCTGGACGGCGTACTTGCCCGGCTCGTGGCCGAGGCGCGCGCTCGGGCAGGTGACGACGTCGGCCCGCCAGGCGCTCGGGCAGACGGCGAGCTCTCGGGCCAGCCGGTGCTGCGAGGGCGACGACCAGGTCAGCTCACCGCTTTGGAGGAGCGACTGCTCGAGGACGAGTACCACGCCCGCATCGAGGAGCTGAAGAAGGAGATCGAGGCCGAGATCAGGCGCCGACTGGTGGCTGACCAAGGAGCGGAGGCGCTCGCCCGCAGCCTGCGCAGGCCGCTGCCGTCCGACGTCGAGTTCATGCACGCCACGCGCGACGAGCTAGAGGCGATGCGCAAAGCCATCCAGCCCCTCACCCGCAAGCTGGCGACGCGCCTGGCCCGCAAGCGTCGCCACCTGCGCAGGGGAGCGCTCGACTTCCGCTCGACAATGCGTCATTCCCTCTCTTACGGGGGCGTGCCGGTCGAGCCACGGTTCAAGCATCCCAGGCAGGCAAAGCCCGAGATCTGGGTCGTCGCCGACATCTCGGGCTCGGTGGCGGCGTTCGCTCGCTTCACCTTGCATCTTGTCTACGCGATCGCGTCACAGTTCTCCAAGGTGCGCAGCTTCGTGTTCGTCGACGGCATCGACGAGGTGACGGGGATTTTCGACCGATCCGAGACGGTGGCCGAGGCGGTGCAACGGGTCAACCTCGAGGCCGACGTGCTCTGGGTGGACGGTCACTCCGACTACGGGCACGCTCTCACCGTCTTCTACGAGCGGTGGGGCCACGAGATCGGGCCGAAGGCGAGCATCTTGCTGCTCGGCGATGCGCGCAACAACTATCACGCCTCGCAGGCATGGATCGTCCGCGAGCTTCGCCGCCGCGCGCGAAAGGTGTTCTGGCTGAACCCTGAGCCCCGCTCGTACTGGGGGAGCGGCGATTCGATCATCGAGGAGTATGCCCAGTACTGCGACGCCGCGTACGAGTGCCGCAATCTACGCCAGCTCGAGGCTTTCGTGGACCATTTGACCTGATCTCAACAGGCGTAGTCGGGGTCGAAGGGGTAGTCGTTCGGGCCGGGCGTCTCCTGCAGGAGCCATGCCTTGCCGCCGGCGAAGGCATACTTCGCACCGCAGTACGGTGCGAGCGCCGACGGGGGCCAGTAGCCATAGCTCGATGGGTACGGTGGTGAGGTCCAGTAGGCGCCTGCGACCCAGATCGGGACTTGCGGGCCGGATGGCACATAGCCACCGGTGATTCCCTGCCACTGAACAGACGTCGAGTAGATACCCACTGTGAGACTCTCAGATTGCAGGAAGTCGAGCGAGCCCTGGATCGTCAGGGAGTTGAGCACATGGTTGCACGACCAGTACTGGCCTCGGCCACAGAGGTCGTTCTCGACGTCGAGCCACCACACCGGTGACGAGGCGCCCTGGGACCTCGCGTGCTGCATCGCGAGCTGAGCCGAGTTGTAGCCGTAGTTGTACGCGAGGCATTTCGCCTGTGCCGTGCCGGAGAATTCGGCGCATATCCCCGCAGGTCCTTGCTGGTCGATCGTGTCGGATGACGACGGGGAGTTGAGGAACATGTAGAGGTCGTATGGCGGTGCGCCGCCGGTGCCCTGAGCCTTGGCCGCCCACTTGACCTCCGCCCGCAGGCACGGATTGGGCGCGCCCACCGCCCATCCGTCGACCCCGACGACGGCGACGGTGTAACCGGCGGTCTTGGCGGCGTAAGACGGCGGGCCGGGGAGCGCGACCGTCCGAGAAGACCCCGGTTCGGTGCACTGGGGCCAGTTGATGTCGTAGCCGAAGGCGCCACGCGGGTACCGAAGCGGGCCGGCAGGGTCAACGGCCATGGCAGCGATCGAGGCGACGGGGGAGGCGGCCGGCGCTCCGGCGAGCGAGCCGTGGGCGGTGGCGTCACCGAGGCTGAGGACGGTGCCGTTCTGCTCGGCCATCCAGGCTCCGGTGCCGCCGGGGGTGACGGCGATGCCCACGACCGGCGAGGTGACCTCCACCGGCGAGGACGGTGCCAGCGGCGCTGCGTCGCCGAAGCTGAAGACTCTCCCGTCCGCGTCGGCGAGCCAGTACCCGCCGCCGTCGGGTGTCGCCGCCATCGCGACGATGCGCAGACCGGGGGTGTAGGCATTCACCGCGCCGTAGGGCTGCGCGTCACCGAAGTTGAAGACGGCTCCGGTGCTGCAAGTGATCCAATATCCCCTGCCGTCGGCGGTGGCCACGATCCCGACGACGTGGCCCCTGATCTTTGATGTGACAGAGCCGTGGTTCTTGGCGTCACCGAAGGCCATCACCTCGCCGGCCGAGGTGACCAGCCAGTACCCGCCGCCGCCGGGCGTCGCCGCAGCGGCCACGACCGGGTCCGGCCGCAGTCGGCCTCCGGCACCGCCCTCGTTCTTGGCGTTGCCGAACGGGTACACGCCGCCGTCGGCGCCGATCAGCCAGTAACCCTTGCGATCGGGGGTGGAGACCAGGGAGATGATGGGCGCGACCAGGTCCCTGCCGAACGCGGAGCCGTAGTAGGCGGCTCCCCCGAGTGCCGACACCTTGCCGTTGGCCTCGACGAGGTCGTAGGCGAG
>PLIM01000065.1 GCA_003139355.1 Acidimicrobiaceae bacterium
CATAGCCAGCTGACCGCCTAGCTCCCGGAAGTCGGCCACACGCACCAAGGAGTCGTCCGGGGCCATGCCGGCCTCCTCGAGGGCTTTGCAGTACCCGACATGGCGCTGGTAACCAGTCGTAGTCGTGAGCGGCCCTGTGATGCACGCGACGTGCTTGTAACCTCCCGCCAGCAGGTGGCTTACCGCCTCGTAAGCACCCGAAACGTTGTCGACGAGAACACTGTCGGCCTGCTGAGCGGGAAGCGTCCGATCAGCGAGCACGACGGGAATACCAGAATCCACCAAGGGCGACAGGTCGGTGCGTGGCCCTGACGGCGTAAGGATCACGCCTCCGACGTTCTCGGCGATGGCGAGCTCTATATAGGAGGCCTCTTTGGAGGGGTCCTCGTCGGTGTTGCAAAGGAAGAGCGAGTAGCCTGCCTCGTAGGCGACGTCCTCCACTCCCCGCACGACCGCGCCGAAGAAAGGCCCGGTGCGGATGTCGGAGATGATCAGCGCCCAAACTCGGTTACGACGGGTGCGGAGGCTGCGTGCGACCCGGCTCGGGCGGTAGCCCAGGTCCTTCACCGCCTGCAGCACGGCGGCAGCCAGGCGGGGGTCAACCTGCGGATGGTTGTTGAGCACCCGAGAGACCGTCGCGGTGGAAACCCCGGCGGCACGGGCCACGTCGACGATGGTGGTCATGGTTGTTCGATGCTACTCACGGCGCCTCGGTAACCCATCGGGGCTCTGGCTGGCGGCCACCCTGTGCTCCTTGAGGGCTTGACATCGGACTGAAATCATGGTACACGATTACTACAAGATCTACAACGGCACACCCTGACAGCGGTTCCCGGTGCCGAGCATCGACGAAAAGGCCCTACGTATTAGGGCCTAAAGTCCCTACACCGGGTGTCCTAAATTCTTGGAGTCTTGCGGGAAAGTAAGTAAATCGTTTTCTAGGAGGGCCAATGCCTCGTGTCGGAATCCTTACCTTCAGCGATGGTCGTGACTTCGTTCATCAAGGCGTTGCCGGGTTCGCAGCAGATGTGGAAGGACGCATCGCCGCCGCCTGCGAGGCGTTCGGCTGCGAGGTGGTGCGGGGCACCGAGCCCGTCACCTCGAGCGAGATGGCGGTGCGTGAGGGCCGTCGCTTGTCCGCCGAGCGACCCGACCTCACCATCTTCAACTACCCGGTGTGGGCGTTCCCGCACTTCTCCGTCCACGCCGCGCGGGCCACGATAGGTCCCCTGTTGCTTTTCTCCAACATCGACCCCACCTATCCGGGCATGGTCGGGATGCTGGCCGCGGGGGGGAGCCTGGAGCAGCTGGGACGTCGCCATGAGCGACTCTGGGGCGACGTGGAAGAAGAAGCGGTAGGCGCACGGCTGAAGCAGCTGGTGGCTGCCGCACACGCGGTCAGGTCCCTGGAAGGTTCCACCTTCGCTCGGGTCGGCGGCCGCTCCATGGGGATGTACACGGCGGTCGGCCGGACCGACGAGTGGATGCGCCGGTTCGGTATCGACGTGGAGGAGGTCGACCAGTGGGAGATCGTCCGCAGGTCGGAGCTGGTGCCCGCTCATCAGGCTGTCGCCGGGAGGGAGTGGCTTGAAAAGAACGCAGCGGGCGTCCACTACGACGGCAAGAAGCTCACCCCCGAGATCCTCGAGCGCCAGGTCCGTTCGTACCACGCCATGAGGCAGATCATCGAGGACGGCCAGATCGATTTCTGCGGCATCAAGGGCCAACCGGAGCTCACCAACCACTTCGTCACCACCGACATCGCCGAGGCCTTCCTGAACGACCCCTACGACTGGGACGGCCCCAAGGCCCCGATCATCTGCGCGACCGAGAACGACATGGACGGCGCCCTCACCATGCAGATCATGCACAAGATCAGCGCCACCCCGGTGCTCTTCGCCGACGTGCGTCACTATTTCCCCGCCGAGGGCATCTGGGACTTGGAGAACTCCGGGCAGCACGCCACCTGGTTTGCCGCCCGTTCAGAGGATCCCGCCGAGAACCTCTCGAAGGTGCACTTGTACCCCGAGGAGTGGTACTTCCCAGCCGGCGGGGCGGCGGTCCATCACCTCGCCGCCCCCGGGGAGGTCACCCTTGCTCGCCTCTCCCGCTCCGACGGTGAGTACCGGATGCAGGTCACCAAGGGACGATTCGAGGTCTATGACGACGAGAAGAACGAGATGCTCATGCGCCAGAGCAACTATATCTGGCCCCACGCGTTCACCCGGATGGAGGCCTCTGTCGAGACGTTCCTGTCCCGGTTTGGGGCGAACCATATCCACGCCGTCCCGGGTGACATAACAGGCGAACTGGGGGCAGTCTGCCGTTTCTTGGAGATCGACCTGGAGCGGCTCGACGCCTGACCGAGCGGAGGTGATTACAAAGGTTTGACGGCTATGGGCCTAGGACCGGTGCGCGAGTTGGTCGCGGATCAGGAGCTGATTCTAGGCACGCAACCGGGAGGCCGACGTCACAAATGTCCGAGGCAACTACAACGCAAGTGTCACTATAACGTCAAGACAAGTGAACAGAAAGGAGAGTGGTTGCGTTTTCCGAAGCTTGGCCTGTGAGTCCAAGCGGAATTCTTCACAGAATTGGAGAGGACTAATGAAACTTCGGCTTAAGAAGGTCATGGGCGTGATGGCCGCGGCTGGGCTCGTTGCGCTGTCTGTGAGCGGCGTCGGGGCAGCTGGTTCCGCCAGCGCAGCGGCACCGATCAAGATCGGCGTCGCCCTGAGCTACAACAACACCGCGTTCTGGTCTGCCTATATCCAGTACGAGCAGCAGTTCGCCAAGAAGATGGGCGTCCAGCTCATCGGCCCATTGGAGTGCTGCGATACCTATGGCAGCAACTCCGCCCTGCAGAACCAGCAGGTCAAGGACCTCGTCAACGAGGGCGCCAAAGCGATCATCCTGAACCCCGAGGACGCCTCCGCTGAAGGCCCCTCGATCTCGTATGCCTACGCGCACCACGTCCCGATCATCTCGGTGGACACGATCCTTGGTGCCGGCAGGGACTACATCGTCGTGCGGGCG
>PLIM01000183.1:0-1688 GCA_003139355.1 Acidimicrobiaceae bacterium
TAACACCGGCGCAACAAGCCTCCGGATCTGATCGGCCCGGGAGATCCCCTTGGCGCTCGGCTCGGTCAGTTCGTGGGAGACGGTCTCGATCCCTCCTCGACGCGTTCGGACGTGATCGGCTCCAATGGGTTCAGCCGAGCGGCCGCGCTCGACGAGGAGGCGCATGTCCTTCCGCCACCGTTCGGTGATCGCTGGTCGTGCTCCGTCGCGGTGTTTGCCGGTCGCGTCAGCAAGCAGAGTGCAGAGACCACGAGGTAGCCGTCGTCCATCATCTGGCGCAACGCCCGCCCAACGGTCGTCGCGCTGGCATGGGCCTTGACTGCCAGAGCGGGCGTGCTCATCCAGAACTTGCCGTGGACGTCGTTCATCACGTCGGCCTTCGCAAGTTCCCGCTCTGGGGCTGAACGGTAGGCCCGAGCGGCCTGAGTCGTGAGCGGGCGCTCGCGATCCTGGGTCAGCTCGTGCGGGCGCTGAGGGAGCTACGGCGGCGGTAGGGGGCACCTCCAAAAGGCAGCGACTTTGGGTCCTTACGCGACAGCACCCCCGAGGGGGGATTCGGGGGCGCTGGCACTAGGGGACACGATCACTCGGTCACACGCGAGGGGCGGCGACCTGAATATAGATCACTGTCGACCCATGCCTAGGATGCGCCCGAGACGTCGGGCTAGCTAGGGCCGAAGGTCACATTCTCGCTAAAGTCGAAAACGGCGATGGCACGAAACCCCTAGTCGCAGGTCGTTTCTAAGCCCCTGCAATCGTCGGCGAGGGTGTCAGTACCGGCCGACCTGAGCCGCCCGGTGCCGCGCACCCGCTTCAGTCGCGCGGGATACTGAAACGGGTGCGCGGCTCATTGCTTCCCTCGCAAGGCAACAGGGGTCGTGCACCCACTCATCTCATCGGACTCTCGCGCCGTCAGCTTGAGCACCGGGTGGAACATCTCGAGCGAAGCGGTCGTTGAACCTTTCGACGGTGCCTGGGTTTGCGGCGAGAAACGCAGACCCGGGCATGGTCAGCACGGCGCAAGGAAGGGCGCCCGCGCCGGTTGGGCCCTACGCCGCCACGTGGGCGAACGTGGGTGCCTGTCTGCCGGCCCTTGCGCGCCCCGTGCTCCGTCCCTGCGTGCGGGCGGTTTGGCTGCGGGCCGGCCCCTTACCCCTAGCCCCACATCACAGACCGGGGAGAGAGGGAGAAGGGGACCGAAACGGGACAAAGACCGGGGACCGGGGCGGGCGAGACGCAAGGGGCAGCACGGGGTGGCGGGGGGCAGCACGGGGCAGAGGGAAACACACGACGCCCACCCACCCAGGGCCGCGAGACGGGAGCAGCGGGCGAGGAACAGCGACGGAGGACCTACGGGGAGGGGACAAAGAGCGGAGAGGGCGGCACACAGGCGCCCACGTTCGCCCACGTGGCGGCGTGACGACCGGCAGGGAGGAAAACCCCCGGCCCAGTCATGACGCCGGAGCGCACACGGGCGCACAGGGGCGGCGGCGTTGGCTGGCGGAGGGCTGCGACCGGCGACCGGCGGACGAGCCAGGAGGAGAGGGGCCGGGCCAGGAGCGTCTGCAGGCGAAAGGTGTGGGACCGCGCTGGCCAGACACGCTGCGGCGTGGCACCATTCGGTATGGCAGTCATTGGTGATCGCGTGCAGGTCCCTTCGAGGAAGGTCGGCGAGGCTCCCCGCGATG
>PLIM01000183.1:1755-2138 GCA_003139355.1 Acidimicrobiaceae bacterium
CGGTCCGCGCACCGCGGGATCGTCATCACCGATGCGGCTGAGATAAAGCTCTCGAACTACGGGTGGGGAAGTCGCCACCTTCACGTGCGGAACGCGCGGGTCGCTCACCGCAAGAACCGCGTGCGCCAACCCAAGGAATGGGAGAGGAAAGAACGTCTCCACCCGGTGGCGTAACCCGGTCGTGCTCGCCGCCAAGTCCGTCCCTCCCCTCCTCCGGTTGTCCGCCGATAGGGGACTAGTCGACGTACCGCAAGGCACGAGGATCAGGTGTTACGCCGATTCCTCGCGCGGTCGACTCCACTGCTTAGCGACTGCGCATCAAGCCATTTCAGCGCACGTTCCAGTTGTCGTTCGTCCGGGATGTGAAGCCCCTTCGGACCATC
>PLIM01000183.1:2185-2681 GCA_003139355.1 Acidimicrobiaceae bacterium
CTCGTGATTCGAGGTAACCGAGCGTACGTCGGGTGCCGGTCGAGGTTGTGTCGCGCCCGGTCGTAGAGCCTCGTCGTCCTCGGCTCCGCGTGGCCAGCGGCGTCCTGAACGTCCCGGAGGCTGGCCCCGGCATCCAGGCTGAGTGTCTCCCTACAGCCCNNCGGCGATGACGCGCTCGGGGACGCCAACAGCAGCAGCCGAGGTCGCAAGGCCGGCTCGCAGCGAGTGACCTGCCACCTCGCCGGGGTCGAGCCCGGCTCGACCAGCGTGGCGCTTTAACACGAGCGCCACCGCCTGACCGCTCAGTCGTGTTGTGCCGATGTGGCCATGGCGGTCCACGGGGCGGAAAGCCGGTCCCTCAGTGATGCCTGACAACTCAAGCCAGGCACGCCAGGCACGGACCGGGCAGGGTTGCCAAGTTCGACCCGAAGGGGATGCCTACGGTGCGCCCGGCGCCCTCCTGGTCCGTCTTCGAGCGCCTGAGGCGGACGGTGAG
>PLIM01000135.1 GCA_003139355.1 Acidimicrobiaceae bacterium
CGCTCGTAGCTCAATTGGACAGAGCATCTGACTACGGATCAGAAGGTTGGGGATTTGAGTTCCTCCGAGCGCGCTGAATAGGTACCACGCAGCCTCTTGCACGCTTTGTGGCCCGTCGCTGCCAGGCGTCAGGCGACTTGGACTGTCGTGGTACCAGTTGCGGTTGGCGTCGGCACTGCGTCACCGTGTGCCTGCAGCGATGCAACGTGGAGCGGGACCGCGTCAGCGATGAGCCGGGTGACCTCCTCACGGCTAGCGCCCGCAGCAACACAGCCAGGAAGGTCGGGCACGTAAGCACCCCAGGCATCGCCGTCCTGCTCGATCACAACCACGTACTCGGTCATCTCGGTCACCGTTCCTGCGGTCCGGCCTGCCGCCAGATAGCCGCCAGCGTACCTCTCGGGACCTCGGCGCTTAGCTTGCCAGCCACGGTGACGGTCCCAGGTCGGTCGGAGTGGCGATATTGACGGTGGGAGCCCGTTTGCCGATCGAGCCGCCAGCCGTCGCGCTCCAGCGCCTTGATCACGTCCCGCGCCTTCATCGTCGGCGAGCCTATGGAAGGGATGTGACATACGGCTTCTCGCCCGCCAGCCACGCCAAGCACCAGCTAGCCGGGCCTGACGCCTCGAACGGAGCGCGAGCCAACATTCGAGCCAACAAACCCGTCCCAGAACGTCGCACGCAGTTGCACGACGTTGCGGACGACCCCCTGGACGGCTGTCTGGACCGGCCAAGATGCGACGGCGCGGGACGATCTGGCACGAGCTGCAACGGTACTGAGCCATCTACGGATCAGAAGGTTGGGGATTCGAGTTCCTCCGAGCGCGCTGAATAAGTCCAGGTAGATGGCTTGCGAGAGCCTCTGATGCCGTTCACGGGGCTCACCCATCCCTATCAGAATCCCTATGGCGATAGGGATGGTGCCACTCATAGGAATGCGACGTCTGCTGCGAGCCGATCGAGGCGCGGTACCGATTCTCTCCGCGGGCGGTCCCCGGGGGTCTGGGAGATCCGGGTCGTGGTCGGTTGCAACCCGGGCGATGGGCGAAGCTCTCAGCGGTCGTTCACTTTCCACGGCGACGCCGAGTTCGCCGAGTGGCAAAGACCGGAACTTGTTCACCGGGGGCGTGACCCTGGGTCGATGTCGCATTTGAGGGCCGTGGCTGACCGCGGCCGAAATGGCGTCCCGTAAGTTGATCAGTAACGAACTTGTTCGTAACGAACATGTTCGTTACGATAGTGGCATGCAGTCCACGACTTCTCACAGCCGCCGCGAACGTCCGGCCAAGCCAGCCTTGAGCCGGGAAGGGATCATCGCGACCGCCGTTGCGGTGATGCGGGCGCAGGGCTTGGAGCACGTCACCATGCGGCGACTAGCAGCCGAACTCGACACCGGCCCCGCTTCTCTCTACGTCTACGTCCGCAATACGGCCGAACTTCATGCCGCCGTGCTCGACGAGCTTCTCGGGTTGGTGGGATTGGCACATCACGGGGCGTCCGCACACTGGGTCGACAGCGTCGTTCGGGTGTTGGAGTCCTACACCGGCATCCTCGTCGAGCATCCCGGTCTCGCCCGATCAGCACTGGTCACGAGGCCGTCGGGGCCGAACTACCTGGCGTTGGTGGAAGTCTTGCTGACCCTGCTTCGTGAAGGCGGCATTCCCGATGCCCAGTCGGCATGGGGGGTAGACATCCTGCTCCTTTTCGCTACCTCGATCGCGCTGGAGCACGGCACCCGTCGCCAGGCCATGGATGCCGACGAGGACGAAGAGGCGCTGACACACGCTATGCGTCAGGCCACCGCCAGCAACTATCCAACGATCGCCGCATTGGGCGGTGACTTGCTCTCCGGAACGCCGGAAGCCCGCTTCGGGTGGCACGTCCGGGTGCTGCTCAACGGTATGGCTATGACGCCGCGTCCGACCCTTGAAAGCGAGCATGAAGGACTGGACGTTCGTGACCCAGGGGGCCTCCTTGGACGCAGCAGACCCGATTGAGGCGCCGACAGCGGACGGGCCAGTTGACCCGACACGTCTGACACCCCGCCTGCGGGCAATCCTCGCCGTCGTGCTCGTCGCCGACATCCTCGACCTCATGGACTCGACCATCACGAACATTGCCGCACCCTCGATCGCCCGCGACCTCGGGGGCGGCGAGTCGCTGATCAAATGGCTCGGCGCCGGCTATGCCCTGGCAATCGGGGTGCTCCTCGTTGTCGGCGGACGCCTCGGCGACCGCTACGGCAAACGACGGATCTTCCTGATCGGCATCACCGGGTTCACGATTGCGTCGGCCTTGTGCGGGCTGTCGGTCGACCCGGCGATGATCATCGTGGGCCGGCTCGTCCAGGGTGGCTTCGGAGCCCTCATGATCCCCCAGGGAATCAGTATCCTCATGGCGACCTTCACACGTGCGCAGCTGCCACGAGCCGTCAGCGCGTTCGGACCGGCCATGGGCGTCTCCGCGGTGCTCGGACCGATCGCCGCCGGCTTCATCATTTCCGCGAACATCGCGGACTTGGACTGGCGTCCCGTGTTCCTGATCAACATTGTTCTCGGCCTGATCGGGCTGATCGCGGCCATCAGGCTGCTGCCCCACGACCAACCGGTCTCCCACGAGCCCATCGACGCCGTCGGTGCAGCGCTTCTCGGCGCGACCATGCTCGCCCTCATCTTCGGGCTAATCCAGGGCTCGACCAACGGATGGACGGCCCTTCCGATCAGCAGCCTGGTCGGTGGCGTCCTCCTTTTCGGCGGCTTCGCCGAGCGCCAGCGTCAGGCAGCCAACCCGCTGCTCACACCGTCGCTCCTCAAGAACAAGGGGTTCACCGCGGGACTGATCCTGGGCCTGGGTTTCTTTGCCGCCGTGAGCGGTCTGGCCTACGTGATCTCCTTGTTCTTCCAACTCGTGCTCCACCTCAGTCCGTCGCGCGCGGCCCTCGGCTTGGCACCAGTGATGCTCGGCATCATTGCTGCCTCAATCGTCTGCCGACCGCTGCTCACGTCGCTCGGTCGCAGACTCGTCGTCCTCGGCCTGGTGACGACGTTGCTCGGTGTGCTGGGTCTCTGGCTTACAGTCCTTGCCAAGGGGACCTCGGTGACCCCATGGTTCACTGCTCCGTCACTCCTCGTTCTCGGCGTTGGGATGGGTGCCTGCTTCAGCACCATCTACGAAGTCGCCCTCGGCGACGTCACCCACGAGGAAGCCGGAAGCGCGAGCGGTTCCCTGAGTGCGGTACAGCAGCTGGCCACAGCCATCGGGTCGGCCATCGTCACGACCGTTTTCTTCAATGTCCTGCGTGGCAGCGGCGGCGTAAGAGCGATGACAGTCAGCGTTCTCGTGGTAGGCATCGTCATCGTTCTCTGCTTGGGGCTCGTCTGGCTCCTGCCACGAGCGGCACCGGCCGAAATGGACTCCGATATGGCGAGCATCGCAGAGGCAGAACCAACGGTGCTGAGGGACGGAGCAACTGTCTGAAGGCGTGCCGAGTCGTATCACACGGGTCGTGGCGACCGCCCATTCTGAGGACCGTACAGAACGACCGTGGTACTGAGTCCGTGGCAGACGGAGGAGGCCCCCCTAATATCTGCACGGCGTAATCCGTGCACGCTCAAGGGCGAGTTCGAAACCTCGATCAGTCGTGCGCTCGTGTATGGCGAGAACTCTCGCAGTCCTGAGGCAGCCTGCCCCGGCGGAGTTGCGCGGCAATGTCTATCCCGTCAAGGGGCGCGCCGGGCCTCCGGATCCCGGGCCCGCACCGGATGTCACAAGCCGGTTCGCCAGACGGGACAACACCGCTGGGGTGCGCGTCGGCTCCGGCTCGGTAACTCGCGAGGTGTCTGGCCTTCTGCCACTCGCTTGCCACTCAACTCAGGATGACAGGCAAGACTGGGCACTACAGGGTGGACTACGGGCCCTACCTGAGCTGCCCATACGCACGAGGTCACACTTGCTGGACGTCCGGGACGCCACTGCGGATCAGAAGGTTGGGGATTCGAGTTCCTCCGAGTGCGCTGAACCGAACGTCCAGGGTATTGTGGAACTGCCCACAGTCCAGCGCGCGACCCGTTCGGGCGCCGACGCCAACTGCTTGGTGTTCGATGCCGCGATCTGCGCGCGAACGCCACCAACCAGGTATGTCTCGACCAGTTCTCCAGAGTGTTGGTGGAACATGACGTTCCGTCCTCGGGCACTTCCCTGTGGATCTCATGGACCCTCGATTCGAGTGAACGCAGGCACAGGCGTCGGCAGTCGGGTTGACATGCCGAGCTGTTCGAGCAACCGGGTCGACAGTGCAGGCACGAACGGCTCCACCACCCTTGCTATCTCGCGGGCACTCTTTACATGGCGGGCAAGCAGCGAGTCCAGCCTTCGCTGGGCCGGAGTTCCGGCCCGATTCGCGATTGCCCAGGGTTGGGTGTCTTCGAGGTCGCGGTTGAGTTGCGCTACGGCTTCGCAGACAAGCCTTGCGGCACCCCGGAGGTCGAAGTCTCCGACCGCACTGTCGACCTTGTTTCCCAGATCGCCTAGCTCAGCGGCGATCTCGGTCTCGACTGCGGGGACCTCCCCTCTTCGATAGCGGTGGACGAGGGTGACGATGCGACTGACGAGATTGCCAAGCCCGTTCGCCAGGTCCTCGTTCGCCCGCGCGATGAGACGAGCTGTCGTGAAGTCCGTGTCGGCTACCGGTCCGACATCGCGTGCGAACCACCAGCGGAGAGCTTCTGTCCCGTAGGCCGAGACGATCTGCACCGGGTCGACCGCGTTCTTACTCGACTTGGAGAGCTTGGCGCCCTCGACGGTGAGGTAGGGATGGACCTGGATGCGTGTCGGTGCTGGCTGGCCCGCGGATGCTAGAAACGCGAGCCAGTACACCGCGTGGAAACGAAGGATGCCCTTGCCGATCACGTGGATCCGCTCGTCGGATTGGAGCCACCACTCTTGATAGGCCGAACTCCCGGAGTCTCCGAAACCAAGCGCGC
The DNA here is from genome assembly GCA_003139355.1 of Acidimicrobiaceae bacterium. Classification (GTDB taxonomy): domain Bacteria; phylum Actinomycetota; class Acidimicrobiia; order Acidimicrobiales; family Bog-793; genus Fen-455. The sequence goes on from PLIM01000135.1 coordinate 4,983, forward strand.
TGATGTAGC
>PLIM01000100.1 GCA_003139355.1 Acidimicrobiaceae bacterium
CGGAACGGCTTTCGTTGGCAATGCCGACCTCGTGGCGGTGGAGGCCATGGATCATAGGTTGGACTCGCCCCGACCTCGGACCTATCCCCGGCCAGGGTGTAGTAGGCCTCGGCTTCGGCGGCCAACGCCTCGCCACGAAGGGCCAGAGGTACACGATGACACCGGTGACAATGAATGCCACGAGACTTGCCCACACGATCACGTGATGGCGGTGGCCGACTAAGAGGCCGATCAGCCCTCCGCCGGCACCCGCGAGCAGCCATCTCTCGTGACGTCCTGCTCGGTAGCCGGCTTGCCACTCGGGGTCCTTTCGGTGGGGGCCCCCATGAGGGTGGTAGCTGTCGGACGGAAGTACGAGCGTGGCCATTGTGCGGCCTCCTCGTGTTCAAGGGTACCCGCCGGCTCTGCCACTCCCACCGGCTCGTCTCGGCTCCGCTCGAAAGGCGCGGCTCTTCGGGTATCGACGTGGCCGGCCTGGAGCCGCCGTTCAGCCCGGAAACCCCGCCGTCGGTGCGGCCTGTCAGGAAAGGGTGGGATGGCGAGGTTCAGTCCGGCAAGACGGTCGGAACGGGATCACGGTAGTCCTTGTGGGCCTGGGGCCACTGCCTCGTCGTAGGCCTTGCCGGCCGGAACCACCACCTCGTCGTAGGCCTTATCGGCCGAGGCCACCGCCTCGCGGTAAGCCTGCTTGGCCGGGGCTATCGCCTCGCGGTTGACCTCCTCCACCGCCTCGTCGTAGGCCTGCGCGAACGGGACCACCGCCTCGCGGTAGGCCCTTTCGGTCGGGGACACCGCCTCGCGGTAGGCCTTCTCGGCCGGGGCCCTCACCTCGTCGTAGGCCTTCTCGGCCGGGGTCACCGTCTCGTCGTAGGCCTTCTCGGCCAGGTCCAGCGCCTTGTCGTGGGCCTTTTTGGCCGGGGCCAGCAGCTCGTCGTAGGCCTTCTTAGCTTGGTCCACCGTCTTGCGGTAGGCATTCCTGGCCTCAGTGGGCTGGTCGGTGCTCATCTTCTCCTCGCCTTCTCGTAGGCCTTTTGGGCCTGGGCCACCATCTTGCCCAGGGGGGTGCCGACCGGGGCCACCGCCTCGGCGAGGCACCGGTGAGGGCTCGTAGGAACGACGACGAGGCTTGGGTACTCAGCCATGGGCGACCTCTCGGTCATCGAGCGTACCGTGCTGGCTGCGTTACTCCGACCAGCTCGGCGAGGCACGCCATGTCGATACGACGTGGCGTGAACTTCCCCGCCCTCACCTGGCTGGCGTAGGACTTCGAGAGCCCGGTCGCCTTGACGATCTCGGAGAGCTTCACGCCGGCGAGCTTCGGCAGGATCTCCCGCCGGAACAGCTCCGGGTCGTAGACCGCGCCGGGATTGGCCTTGTCCCACTCCGAGAGCGCCCGCTTGCGGGCCGCGATGGCGGTACCCGTCTCGCTTGGTCGTTGCACGAGCCGACAGAGCTGCCGGTAGGTGAGGTGGGCCAGGGTACAGAACAACGCCCTTGCACCCGCGCCGGTCGACGGGAACGTCGCGCCCGATTTGATGTCATGAAGAAGCGCTACGCCGCTTCTGCGTGACCGGGCTCCTCGTGCGAGCACGGGCGCCGAACCAAGCGAGGGCAGCCGTGGCCGCTCAATCTGTGTCTTCTCCGGCGAACCACCGGAGTTCCTCCCATGGCCAGGAACCGAACGTGCAGGGCACACTCGGGGTCTCCAAACCAACCCGGAAACGGAAGGAGACTCCAGTGGAACACCAAAGACAGTATGTGGGCATCGACCTTCACCGTCGACGCTCGGTGATCGTGAGGATCAACGACGACGGTGAAGTGCTCGAAACCGTGCGCGTGGTCAACGACCCGCTTCAGCTCGCACTAGCGATGGCCAACGCAGGCCAAGATCCCGAGGTGGCACTCGAGGCTACCTATGGCTGGTACTGGGCGGCCGATCTGTTGCAAGCCGAGGGCGCCCACGTGCACCTCGTCCATCCGCTCGGTTTGCACTGGGACTCAAGGCGTGTGAAGAACGACGTGCTCGATGCCACCGAGCTCGCGAGACGACTCTCCCGGAGTGATCTGCCCGAAGCCTGGATCGCTCCGCCGGAGCTTAGAGAGCTGCGAGAGCTCGTCAGATACCGTGCCAAGCTCGTCGCTCTCCGCATCTCGGCCAAGGCCCAGGTGCACGCCGTCATGGCAAAGCTCGGCATCTTGCCACCGCTCGACGACATGTTCGGCCCGGGAGGTCAAAAGCTCCTCGACGAGATGGCCTTCGAAGGCGCGTATGCCATCAGGATCGCCTCGTTGCGCGATCTCCTCGAGATCTACGGCCGCGAGCTCGCCATGATCGAGCGCGCGGTCGCCCGGCGTCTTCGGGGCCACACCGGCTATCGGGCGGTGCAGGCAATCAGTGGGGTCGGGCCGGTGATGGCGTCGATCTTCGTCGCGGAGATCGGCGACGTGTCCCGGTTCCACAGTGCCGGGCACCTTTGCTCATGGGCCGGGCTCACGCCCACCCATCGCGAATCGGACACCAAGGTCACTCGGGGCCACATCACCAAACAGGGCAGCAACCTCGTGCGCTGGGCCGCCATCGAGGCCGTTGCCTGTTACCACGGTGGAGCGCCGATCGCTCCCAGCTATGCCCGCGTTGCAGCTCGCCGGGGAGCGATGATCGCCCGCGTCGCTGCAGCGCGAAAGCTTCTCTGCCTCGTCTACTACGGCCTTCGCGACGGGGAGATCCGTTGCCTGGCCGAGGCGGCGGGTTGAGAGGTTCGGACACAGCCAGGGCGCGAGCTCGACGATCGCCGTGGCCCCCCAGCATTGGGCGAGGCCGAGTATTTGAATGAGCCCACCTGGCTGTGGCCGAAACACACCATGTGCCGAACACGAAGGAATGGCCGGCAGCCGAACCTAAGGCCTGCCCGCCCAAATAGGGGCAATGGTGAGGTCCGCTGTGTCTGGCCACCACCAAGCAACCAGGACCGCCTGACGGCGGTCTTTCTCGATGGTGGCTGACGACAACTAAACAATCGGGATCTGTCAAGGCTTCCCCTTCGGGCGGGCTCCGCCCGGCCTTGACCGCCCCTAGCAACAGCGGGGCCTTGTTGTCGCGCGCCCCCGTTCACAGTCCGAACCTCGAAACCTCCTGGAAGAAAGGACTTCGGCTTCGCCGAAGACTCCTTGACAAAGAGCGCTTCTTCAGGAACGGCGATCTGAGCGGCCGAACACAGGTTCACTTGAGCGACCGACCGGTTGAAGGTCACGCGCGCAGATCCGCTCGATCTTCGCACCGGCTCTTTCCGCGCTCGCGAGGTGTACCTGTAACGGCGGAAGCGGGGTTTCGCCTCCAAGGGCCTCACGCCCAGAATCTGCAACTGCGTGAGATTCGCCAGCAACGGATGCGCTGCCGTTCCTTGCTACATCCCACTCGGGTTCGGTGAGACCCTCGTCCTGCCAGGGTCATCCATTTGTCCTGACCTCCCGAAGCTCGGCGAGGCGGCTTCCCTCAGCTTTCAAGCGCTCGACAGCCAGTGCTGCTTGGTGTCTGCGCACGGTCTGAGCGAGCCCGAGGTCACGTGCGATACGAGCATGGCCAGTCGGGTCAAGACCACAATCCTGACCGAAGCGGGCGGCGTTGCCGTCAGCGCCCCTAGCCTCAGCCCACAAGTACGCGGGAACGGCCTCGACGCCCTCAGTCTCGGCCTTCTCCATCACGTAGTCGTGAAGCATCACAGCTCGTGGCTCAGCTCGACAGTATCGCTCAAGCGCTTCTACGAAGGCCTCGTCAGCTAGGTACGGGTATCTCTCGAGCAGCAGCTCTCGGACCCGAGACGCCTTCTCCCCCACGAGCTGGTTGCTGAAGGCGCCGTGACGAACGGCCACGAGGTTTCCCTTCTCGAATGGCGGCCATGTGTAGCCCCGCGCAGGTTGTCTCTCGGTTACCGGGGTGCTATCGCGCCGGATCTCACCGGTCATGATTCAACCTCCTCGAAGCCAAGACTCCTCTTGCCATCCCCGACCATGGTGTGCAGTCCCCTCCCGGACCAGAACGCGGCGAAGAGACGGCCAGCAAGCTGACGCAGATCATCAGGCAAGTCACGCACCCGTTCGCCATAGTCGGAGCACCGTGCGGATTGCCATGTCATCGCGTCGAGCTGACCAGGCGGCGCCAGTGTGAGAGTTCCTCACAGGCCTCGCGCATCGTTTTCGACCCTGGGGTTCTTGGCGCACGGGATCCAGGCGCGCCGGCACACGAGCAGCCAGGTTGCCGGCATCGCCGTAACAGCCGAGCTCGTAACCTGTCAGCCGGCCCAGCCCATAGGGCGGGAGGACCCGGTCCGCGAACACCGTGAGGTTGCGGCGTGAGCTTGTCTCACGGTCCGAACTGTCGAATGACACGATCACGACAGCTCTCCGGCGTCATCGGCAGCAAAGAATTGCTCGAGCTCAGCGTCATCGTCTAGTGGCGGCGGCTGGCGGTCCAGGTGGCCACTCTCGCTGGCTTGGCCGTCTGGCAGAGACAGTGTGTATTTATCCTGTGTGTGTCCACACGGCCCAGACGGCCAACCGTCAGTGGGCCGTCTGGTGTTGGCCGTCTGGCCGTCTGGTAGTGACCAGGTCCAACCGAGGACGCGTCCGCGCTCATTTCGGCGAGCTTCGGCCGTAACGCCGACGTCCTTGCGGGCCCGTCGGAGCGTGCGCTCGCTGATACCGCTTACCTTCAGAACCTCGGCGGCGTCCATCGGACCATCGGAGAGAAGTGACCGCAGGACTGCATGCGCATCGGCACGTTCGCCCTTTTCCTCGCGGCTGACGGGAGCGGCCATGATGTCCTCGGCCGCGGTCTCGTCTTTGTAGAGAGCAGTGACGTAGCCGCACTCATACTCAGGATCGTCGCCAATGCGGAACTGGAGTCCGCTGGCCGGCTCTTTGTAGTTCGTCTTCCCGACCCGCACGAGGCGCCGTTCGCCACTCTCGTCGTTCGGGTCGACGCCGAGCACGATTGAGATTCGCGGGATGGCGGTCCACGCGGTGCTCCCGATCGCGGCCGTGACCGGATCGCTCGCGCCTTTGGGCGGGTGGACAAGTCCGAGGATTGCCGCGCCACTTCGCTCGGCCTCGCCGGCCAATGCCGCGAGCGCGCTACCCACAACGGCGTAGTTGTGCGAGTCGCCAGAGATCGAATACCCGAGCCCGTCGATGACGACGAGTCCCATCTCCAGCTCCTCGATGAGGTTGCCGAGGATCGAGATGTCACCTGGAAGCGACCAGCGGCGCCGGTACGGCTTGCCGTCGTCGTTGTGGTCCTCAACGTCACCGAGGACGTGCACACGATCAAGATCGGCGCCAGCAGCGTACAGCCGTGCGGCGACACGATCGGGCGGCTCTTCGAGTGACAGCACACCGCAGGTGATCGGCTCGCGACTGATGTCGCTCGGCAGTGGGATGCCGATCGTCAACATGGCGATGACGTGGGCTATGAACGTCGTTTTCCCCGAGCCCTGGCGGCCCGTGAGGAGGTTGACTGCCCGTAGCAGCAACCACCCGGTCCAGAGCCACTCCGGCTTGCTGGGCGTGATCCTCGCGGCGATCTGGTGCGTGACGCGGGCGCCGACTGATTTGGACTCGACTTGGGCGAGCCGCGCCGACCGGCGCGGGCCAGCCTTGGCCAGGGCCTCGTCGACCAGTTCCGCCGCCACCGAGCCAGCCGTCATCGGGCGATCGCCTGGAGTTCGCGCGCGTCGCGCAAGGCGTAGCCGATGATGTCAGCGGCGACGTGGCCGTCGATGCCGAGGGTCTGTGCCAGGCCGAGCGCGGACTCGGCGATAAGCCGATCGTCGCTCGTGAACCGGGCGATCTCGAACACGATTCCCCAAAGTCGCCGCGGGTCGCTGGCGATCCATTCGCCCGGACCCGACACCTCAGGGATGTCGCGCCTCGGGAAACCTCCCAGTGCCGGCAGCTCGTCTTTGATGAGATCGCTCGCGTGGGCCTCGAGGACGGTGGCCGGCGTAGCGACGTCGAGCTCGGCGGTGATCTGCTTCGCTAGTGCCGGGTCAATCCGCTCGGCAACGCGCACGAGATCGCCGCGGAGCTCTGGGTCAAGCCGGCGATGCCGCCAAAGGGCCTCACACTTCTCGAAAAGCCGTGCGGCAACCTCTGGGGGCGCGGCAAGAACAGCTCGGACCAGAGCAAGATCATTGGGAGCTGTTGCCTCAGCGTCCGCCGGAAGGGCTCTGTCTCCCGGGGCCCGAAGTCGCGCAGAAGTGGTCATGTGGCCGCCTCCTGGTCGGGGGTGAGGCAAAGCAGCCGATCGACAGTGGCCCGGGCGAAAACAATTCTGCGACCAACGCGGATCGGAGGCACCGGACTTGTGCCGGCTCGCACGGCGTTGTAGACGGCCCAGGAGGACACACCCAGGCGTTCGGCGAGCTCTTCGGCGGTGTAGGTGGCGGCGGCGCTCATGACTCGCTGACCCCGGCTAGGAGCGCTTCGAGAAACTCTGTATACCGCCGCGCCGGCTCCCCGCGCGGTATCCGCAGTCCACACTCCCAACGGGAGACGGCCGACTCGGTGACGCCGCACACCGCGCCAACCTCGGTGAGCGAGTAGCCGTTGACGGTACGCACCCTCCGTGCCGTGCCGTCGACGCACAGAAAGTGCAGGACCGCTGACTGCCTGAGTGGACTCTGCATGCGATCTCCCTTCACGTCGAGGCGGGCTTCGGGGCGTTGTCCCTATGCCGGCATCAGCACGGCGGAGCTGGGCTCACACAGTCGGCACGCGCACCCTGACCAGGTGATTCGGCGCCCCGAAGGGAAGATGCGTCTTTGCCGTCGTGCGCCGCGGCAAAGCGACAAAGGCGTGCACGACCTTGCCGCCAGCGGTAAACTGCCAGGCGTGGGGCTCTTCCTTGAGGGTGTCGGCAAGCCGAAGCGTCAGAGCCGGGGCAAGCCCGGAACTCCGGTCTTCACCTTCCTTGACGGTGCACTTGGACGGATCACCTTCCCGGATCAGTGGATCGACGGGCGAGGTCCATACGATGTCGCAGTCGATGTCGGCGAGGTAGATGGCGTCATCGACTGCGTGGGTGTCGCTGTGCGCAGTGGCAACCGTGACCTGCGCGTCGACGCCAGACTGCTGCGCTGGCTATCAAAGGAGCGTTTCCTCCAGCCGGCGGTGGCGCTCGTGGCCTCGAGTGGACTGGTGAAGGCGATCGAGCAGAGCATCGAGAATGAGGGACGCCCCGCCGGCCTCTACGACCAGCTCGACGCCAAGGGACGCGCCTGGTACGCCACGCTGTCCCATGCCAAGGCTGCCCAGGAAGAGGCGAAGCAATGGCGACGAATAGTCCGCCAGGCGTCTCGGGTCGGAGGCGATGAACTCCTCGAGGCTGTCGCCGCGATCTACCTGCGGGCTGAGCGGCGGGGCGAGCACCCGAACAAGGCGGTAGTGAAGGCGTTCAAGGTTCCCGACACAACGGCCATCAGCTACGTGCGCCGAGCCCGCGGGGCGGGACTACTACCGAAGACCACACAGGGCCGCACCCGGGCGCGGCGAACTGAGGAGAGGAGTTAGGGCGGATGGGAGACATCTTCGAGGAGCGCGGCATCCCGCCCGAGGTGTGGAAGGAGCGCCCCTACGAGCGCTGGGAGGCCGATGACCCGGCCTCCGTGGTCGGCGCGTATGAATCTCTGGGTGAAGATGGGTTGCAGTTCGCTCTTCGGATCGCGAAACAGTCGTCCGGTTGGCTGATTCACCGCTTCCCGCCGCCAGGACTGGAGCTCGATCACATCTATCCCGAGTTCCGCCCAGACGAGCCCGTGAAAACCCGCGGGCCACAGAAGCACTGGCACGGCAGCCACATGCCGGACGGGTTCTCAACCGATAGAGGGTGGCTCATAGGGCGGGATAGTGCTGCGGTTTGTCGGGTTCTGAGCGGCAAGCCGCTGGAAAAGCACGTCGCCCGGGCCAAGGACGCCGGCGACCATGCCGACTCCAACACCGAGGAGATCCACTACCACCAGCGGTCCGCCAAGTATGTCTTCCCTAGGTCGGAACGGGTTGACGAGGTCTGGAGCCACGACCACCATCGGCGCTGGCACCGCCATGGCGACCGGAGCGCTCAGTGGCTCGGCAAGCACGTCGCGGCCGAGCACGTCAACTCCGTGTTGCCCTGGCATGACGCGTACCATGAGCACTCAGCCGAGCCGGATCCGCGTCACATCGCACGCCACCACAAGGAGGACCCGGACGTGCAGGGCGAGCATGAGCACGTACGGCGCATGAAGGACCGAAACGAGAACCTGGCCCGTCGGATCGACGTCCACCCCCTCGCCGTGGACAAGATATGCGCGGCGCGGGTGGTCTTCTTTTCCATCGAGGGATGCATGAAAGCCGACGCGATCCTGAGCAAAGGCGCAGCGGTCTTCAGCGTCCCCTCGGTTTCGCAGTGGGATGCCGGCGAGCTTCCCGCTTTCGTCGACGCCTACGTACGAGGCAAGGCCGTCGTGATCGTGCCGGACGCCGACTGGTTCGAGAAGACGGAAGTCATCTCTCAGGCTCGCCTCTGCCAGGCGGCCCTGAGACGGCTGGGCGTGCCCGAAGTACACATCGCCGCTGCTCCGGTCGATAGCGAGGGCAACCCGCTGGTCGGTGCCCACGGCAAAGAGCCTAAAAGGCGTGGACGATTTTCTTGGCGCCGGTGGCCAACTAGGAGATCTCGAGACGGTCGACTACTACCTTCCCAGGGCGACCCAAGTGGCCATCAGCGGTCTAGGTATCCAGCACTCCACCCGACAGGACCAACGGATTCGCAACCGGGAGGTTCTTTCTGCCTTGGCCATGTTCGCAGGGCCGGTCGGCGAGGTCCCCTCGTCGCTCGGGATGATCGCCAAGGTTATGAACCGCAGTCGGAGTGCCGTCAGCGCAGCCATTAGGCAGCTTGAGGTGTGGGGAGCGTTAACCGTCGAGGGCGACCTCGACGCGCGGCGGGATTACTGGCGCGGGTGGTTGGAGTGGAACGAGGCGCCGGTGATCGTCCTTGCTGACGAGTTCCGCGCTGCGGGGCATTCCGCCCGCCTCAGTGAGGTACTCAAGGTCGATTTGACAGCGAAGGGCAGGTAGCGATGAGCAGTTTCATTTCTAAGCGCTTCAAGATCACGGAGCCGGGCACCAAGGGCTGTCGCCATGATTGGAATGGTGACCGGTGCGCTAGCTGCGAGGCAGTACGCCGCGAACTCCCCGGTTGGACTTGCTACTGGACCACGATCGACCCGACGACCGGGAAGCGCCAGCAGTACAGCAAGGCCTTCCACCTGAAGAAGGACGCAAAGGAGCACCTTGCCTCGATCTTGGGCTCGGTGCTCGACGGCACGTTCCGACGCGACACCAAGCTCACCGTTGCGGACCTCCTCGACCGGTGGCTCGCAGCCAAGAGGTCTGAGGGGCTGAAGGAAGGCACGCTGACCATGTACTCGAACGTGGTCAACGGGTGGCTCAAGCCCAACATCGGCGGCCTCCCGGTCACTCAGTTGAACGAGACCGTCGCCGGCGAACTCGACAAAACGCTGCGCTCACCCGAGGGATCCCGACTCGGCCGTGGGGCACTGTCGGATCGCAGCGTGCAACTGGCCATCACGGTGTTGAAGGCCGCTACGAAGTGGGCTTGGTCGCAATCCCACCTCATGGCCCACGACGTGCTCGCAGGTTACAAGCGCCCGAAGGACAGAGCGGGCAACCGCGCCTCCTCTGCGTGGTCGGCCGAAGAGGCCCGCCAGTTTCTCGCCTCAGTCGCCGATGACCGTCTCCGCTGCCTCTGGTGGCTGCTACTGACTCGGGCTCCTCGCCGCGGCGAGGCGTGTGGACTCAAGTGGGAGGACGTTAAGCTGGACCTCGGTCGGCTCCAAATCGTCCATACGAGGGTCATGGTCGGTGCCAGCGCCGGGGAGTCCGACCCGAAGACGGCAGCCGGGGTGCGGCCCATCAAGCTCGACGCTCAGCTCGTGACGGAGTTCCACAATCACCGCAGGCGCCAACTCGAGGAGCGCATGGCGGCGGGCCCGGCGTGGGAAGACAGCGGATACGTCTTCGTCGATGAGCTAGGCGCTCCCGTGCTGCCTCAGACCGTCTCACGCCGATTCGATGCCCTGATCGCCAAAGCGGGAGTTCGCAGGATCAGATTGCACGATGCCAGACACAGCGCCGCGACCCTGCTGCTCGAGGACGGCGTCCCTGTCCACATCGTCTCCAAGATGCTCGGCCACTCGAAGCCGAGCATCACACTCGACATCTACAGCCACGCGGTGGACACCGGAGGCGACATCGCTGGCGAGCGGCTGACCGCCCTCTTGTCTGCTCAGGCAGGCGGTGAAGAGGCGTGACAGCCTCTGCCCCTTGCGATCCTCGATGGCCCACGGCCGTTCACGAGGCTGGCCACGCCGTGGCCGCACGGGCTTTCGGGCGGTCCGTGCGGAGAATAACCCTCATCCCTGACGAGGACGCTCTCGCTCACACGCTCGCGCACCCCCTCCCAGCATGGTTCAATCCCGAGCACCACTGGGACGGCCGCGTGCGCAACCGACTGGAGCAAATAGTCATGGTCTTCTGCGCGGGCGGCATCGCACAGGCACATGTCGACCCAGACGAGGCTGCGCCGCTATGGGGGTCGGTCCCCGACATGGGGCAGGCTACCGAGCTGTGCTTGTTCGCTTCAGGGGGCAACGAGGACGAGGCCGCTGCCTATCTTGAGTGGCTACGCCTGAGAGCGTTCGCCATCGTCTGGAATCCGGTGTCGTGGGCCGGCATTGAAAGCCTCGCCGCGGCGCTGCTCAAGTCGCCAACGATGAGCGGCAAGCAGGCGAACCTCGCGATTCAGGCTGGCCTTAACGCGTTGATGTACTCAAAGGGCATTCTCAGGAGCTGCGCCGAATCGCGCTGACATTTTGCTGACACGGTCCCCCGCTCGCGAGAACGCCCGACCTCTGCGCCGGGCGTTTTTCCTGTTCAGGACTGGTGTCGGAGGGGGGACTCGGTACAAGACTCCACGCCGGGTCGGCAGCACTGAGCTTCGGCTACCCGCAGCCTGACGAGGCTGTCGCACAAACCAGGATTCGTGCATATTCATGCGGCAATGGGTCGAGGCTGCATATCTGACGAGGGCTTTCGTCACTGGAACGCATGAATACGCGTTCCGGCAGGGTTCATGCGACAGCCTCTGACCTGGGCCTTTGCCTGAGAGAACCGAGCCCGGACCGTCTCGGTACCTCGTTCGAAATCCTTCTTGCGCCGTCAGGCGCTCCGGCCTTGCACCCGGTCACCGCGATGTCATACAATGTC
>PLIM01000066.1:0-236 GCA_003139355.1 Acidimicrobiaceae bacterium
GAGGCCGGGACTTCGGCGGGCGTGACCGGTCGGCACTTCCCTCACCGGTGGCGTCACACCTATGCCACGAGCCTCCTCCGCAGGGGCGTGGACATCCACATCGTGCAGCGCTTGATGGGCCATTCCAACATCGCGACGACCACGAGGTATTTGCACTTGGTAGACGCCGACCTCCTCGACGCTGTCGATCGGGCCTATCCGGCAAACTGAGAGAGCTTGGCTACTCGGTGGTCCGC
>PLIM01000066.1:321-2945 GCA_003139355.1 Acidimicrobiaceae bacterium
CGTCGTCATCGTCGAGGTACTCAAGGAGCCGCTCGTCGATCGAGTCCAGGTATGTGACGCAGAAGTCACTCACGGGTCCATCATGGCCCACCACGACGGGCCAAGAAGCGCCGATCGCCGATTACGCTCCCGTCGACGTGAGCTGATTGCCCTCATTCCCACGTTGTTCTGTGCGACTGTCCAGCTCGGAAGTGATTCGGGGGTCGTAGACCTCTGCAGTTTTCCGAAGGGTGCTGTGTTACAGGGAACGCACCCGCCGCCCGCTACGGGCACCAACGCCGACGTGGTTGGCGGCGCTCAACTAGCGAGACTTGCGAGTTCGGCGACGTCCGACCGCCCGCCGGCAGCCAGCACATCAAAGCAGTGCTCAGCCCACCAGGGTTGCGATTGCCTCCGGCGGCAGCGGGCGTGCGAGCAGGAACCCCTGACCTTGGTCGCAGTCCAACCCGGCGAGCGTGTCGAACTGCTGGCTCGTCTCGATGCCCTCAGCGACCACGGTCATCCAGAGCGCGTGGGACATCGCCGTCACCGCGGCGACGATTTCGCGGTCGCGGGAGCTCCGGTTGATCTGCGCCACGAAGCTCCGGTCGATCTTCAAGATGTCGACGTTCAGTCGCCGCAGCTGGGCAAGAGTCGAGTAGCCGGTCCCGAAGTCGTCTAGCGCGAGGCACACGCCGAGCTTCGACAGGGCTGATACTGTCTCTTGGACGTCGCCCCGCTCGCTGACCAAAGCGGTCTCGGTGATCTCCAGGCAGAGCCGTGCCGGCTCGATGCCGTGGCGGCGGACCACCTCGGCGACGCGCCCGGCAAGCTCGGGGTCCGACAGCTCGCGCCCGGACACGTTGACCGCCATGGTGAAATCCCTTGGCCAGCCGTCGCGCGACGTCCACTCGGCTAGCTGGCGGCACGCCTTGCCCAAGACGAACGCGCCGATCCTGCCGATCAGCCCATATAACTCGGCGAAGGGGATGAAATCGTTGGGCGGCACGACCCCACGCTCGGGATGGCGCCAGCGCACGAGCGCCTCGACGCCGACCAGTAATTGCGTCTCCAGCGAGAACAGTGGCTGGTAGAGCAGGAACAGCTCCGAACCCTCGATCGCACGGCGCAGCTCAGCCTGGAGGGGGTTCGTCCCGGCGTGGGCGCGCTAGGCGGGGTCGTAGACCCGATAGCAGTTCCGCCCCGCCTTCTTGGCCTCGTACATCACGTCGTCGGCGTCGCGGACCAGGCGGTCGGGCTCGACGAGGGGATCGCTAGCGACGGCGATGCCGACGCTGCAGGTGACCGTGAGGTCGCGCCCGTCCTCCACGTAGGGGGCGCGGACCCCGCGCATGATCCGGTCGGCGATGAGACGGACGTCGTCGTTGTCGCCCAGCGACTCGCACAGCACGACGAACTCGTCGCCGCCGAGGCGGGCAACGATGTCGGCTTGGCGCGACAGCAGCGAGAGCCGGCGCCCGACTTCGGCGAGCACCTGGTCACCGGTGTCGTGGCCGAACGTGTCGTTGACATCTTTGAAGTGGTCGAGGTCGACGAACAGGACCGCGAGCCGGCCCGGGCGGCGTTCCAGGGCGACCAGGGCCTGGGACAGCCGGTCCATCAGGGCAGCCCGGTTCGCCAGGCCTGTCACCGGGTCGTGCAGGGCCTGGTGGACCAGAGCGTTCTCGGCGTTGACCTGCGCCGTGACATTATTGGCGATCCCGAACGTGCCGATGATCTGCCCGCTCTTGTCGCGAAGCGGCATCTTTGTGACCGACACCCAGGCACCGGCCCGGTCGTAGAGGGTCTCCCGCTTCACCTTCACCACGACCGACTTGCCGGTGCGGATGATGTGTTGCTCGTCCTCAAATGTGGCAGCAGCGAACTCCTTGCTGAAGAAGTCGGAGTCCATCTTCCCGATTATCTCTTCAACGGTACAGCCCGGGGCCACCGCCGCGATCCAGCCTGCGCTGACCAGGAGGAACCGGCTGAGCCGGTCTTTGAAGTACGCGATCGCATCGGTAGTGGACAGCAGGTTGTCCATGCAAGTGAGCTTGAGGTCGCGCAGCGCTTCGCTTTCCTGCGACCACTGGGGGTGCAGCTCCGTCTTGACCATCGCAACTCCTGCTGAGGGACCGATGAGTACTATTATCGACCGATTGGCCGACGATGCTTAGCACGAGGTCACTGGTGCCCCGAACGGGGCGGAGTTGTCGCTCCAAAAAGCTGACACCCTCTTGTGCCGCCGTGACCTCACCCAAGCGTCAGCGCCTGCAGACGAACCCGCAGTGCGCATGACGCGACCGAAACAGAAGTCATGATGATCACTGAGAGGAAATCCGCTAGCCGGCACTGGTGCTCCACGTAGCTAGTAGCCAGGCAGCGACTGTGTTCGACGGTCCGCGGACGCAGGCGTCAGTGCCAAGGTCGAAGGCGCCAGTCGCAGATCGTGGAAGTCCCCCGTCCGACGCGAACCCCCACCTCGTTCTTGCTAGGGTCAGCGACGCTTGGGCCAATGATGGCAGGAGCCACCTAACATCTCATCTGCGTGGTCGCGGTGACAAGTTGACGCGACCAGCGGCCGCCCTTATCGACGGATATTTCGCCAAGATCCGTGCGCCTGCGCGAAGCGCCGTAGCCTGAGC
>PLIM01000067.1:0-3769 GCA_003139355.1 Acidimicrobiaceae bacterium
CGATCGGTGAAGCGCTCGAACATCTGCGCATTATCTCACCTCCCGTTGGTGGCGACCCAACGCATGGGTCCCACACGGGACGACGGTGCCATGACCACCGCCTGACAGATTCGCGCTTGCTGGCGATGATCTTGAGCGGACCCCGATTGTTGAGTCAACTCGCTCTGCGAGCTGTAGCTGTTCTTGGTCGGTAGGCGACGCCTCGATGTACTCGACTGGGCTGAGCCAGCCGAGTGCCGACTGCGGTCTATGTCTCGAAGAGCTGAACGTTCAAGAACTCGTCGCGGAGCCTCCCGTCGAAGTCGACGTCCTGGGTCTCGACCGTCCCGGCCGTCCGCCCCGGCGCCGTCTGATAGCTCCAGTACAGGTTCGTGTGCGCGATGACCTGGTCCGGCGGCGGCGCTCCCCATGCCGTATGGTCCTCCGTCGTGTGGGCGTCGCTGACAAGGGTCACGTCGTACCCCCTGACGAACGCACCGTGGAGCGTTGAGCGGATGCACGCATCGGTTTGTGCGCCGACGACGACGAGTCGCCCGACACCGAGGCCCGACAGCACGGTCTCAAGGGTGGTGTCCTCGAAGGAGTCGCCGTAGTTCTTCTCGACGAGCGGCTCGGCGTCGCCCGGAATCAGCTCGGGGACGATCCGCCAGTCGTCGCTCCCCCTCGCAAGCTCCTCGTCGGAGTGCTGGACCCAGACGACGGGGACCCGTTCCCTCCGTGCCTTGTCGACAAGGCTGCCGACGTTCGCGACGACCGCGTCACGCTCGTGAGCCCCCTTGACGACGCCGTTCTGCACGTCGACGACGAGGAGTGCGGTGTTCAGCCGGTTCTCGAGTGTGGTCATGGTCTCCCCCTTTGCTCACGCCGGACTCCTGTGTCCACCCACGATAGACATACCCACCGAACAGCCGGCCCGAACGAACATCGGAGCGCCCCCGTCCAATGACGCGGGGAACTCGTCCGAAATTCGAGCTCCCTCGAGGTCATCGGGTGGTCGGTGCACCACGTCTGCTGTGCTGGCAACGGTGACGTCTGCCTCTATCGGTTGCCGGTTCGTTCAGTCGAGATCGGCATGTCCTCTGACCGCCCGGATCTGGGAGCATCACGATGGACAAAGCCAAGAGAGAGGTACTGCAATGCCTCCGATCACTGACGCAGTTGCGCCCCGCGACGTCGTGGCCGCCTGCCTCCCCGACCCAGCCCACCTCGGCGACCGGATGACCGGCAAGACGTGCGCTGGGACCTGGGTCAAAGGCACCAAGGATGGACAGCCGCGCGAGGTGTACCTCTACCAGGTGGCCGACGACGCAACGACGATGCGGGACTACGGCGTGCAAGCGGTCGTGTGGCAGACGGCCGTCGGCCCCGTCACATCGCCATGGAGCTGCTGGCTGAAGGCCTGTGAAAAGGCGCTGGCGTGCTTGGGCCCGAAGCGTTCGACCCCGACCCCTTCATGGCGCGGATGGACGCCTATGGCGCTCCCTGTTCGATCAGGGATCAGCCCCCGACGAGAGGAGCTGACACCTCAGAAGTCTTCTGATCGCTGGACTCCGCCGGTACGGGCCCGTTGCCTACAGGCACCCCGAGCTGCCTCGTCGATATCTGAGGGACGCCCCCCTTTATCGCCTCGTAGATCGAGTATCCCTGAGTGACGAGATTCGTGAGCAGATCCGTCACGCCCTCGGTGCCGTTGACCAGGACTATGTTCGCCCCGCTGAGCCCCTTGGCTGCAGCCTCCACGAGAGCTGGAAGCTGCTCGACGATCCTGTTGGCCGCGATAAGGCTCTGGTTGCCGCCGGCGAGCGCCTCTGCCCTCGCCTTGATCGCATCCCTGTCAGCCTCGGCGAGGCGGATCGTGCGGTAGGCGTCGGCGTCAGCAGGCTTCTCCACCTCTGCGATGAGGTCTTTCTCGCGCTTTTCCGCCTGGAGGGCGGCGAGCCTCGTCTGCTCTTCGGTCACCTGTTGGCTCGCCTTGGCTTGCGCGAGCGGGCCGGCCTGGCTCGCCGCAGCCTGAGCCTGCTCAATCTCGGCTCGGTAGCCCGCCTGCTTGATCTCGGCCTCGCGTACGAAGCCCGCCTTCAGCGCGTTCGCCTCCTGCTCCTTCTCGGTAGCAGCTTGGTCGGCTTGCGCAGCGGCGATGCGCGCATCACGCGCGACGGCCGCGGCATGCGGAGCAGCGAGGTTCTCGATGTAGCCGGTGGCGTCCTTGATCTCTTGGATCTGGAACGCATCGATGACGAGCCCGAGCTTCTCCATCTCGTCGGTCGAGGCAGCCTTGATCTCTTGGGCCACCCGGTTGCGGTCACCGATGATCTCCTCAACCGTGAGTCCGCCGACAATCGAGCGGAGGTGCCCAGCGAGCACCTGCGAGGTGAGCCGCTCCATCCCCTGCTGCTGGTCAAGGAAGCGACGCGCCGCGTTGGCGATCGAGGAGTTGTCGTCGCCGACCTTGAAGACAGCCACAGCCTCGACAGTGAGCGGTATGCGCAGCTTCGTCACACAGCTCTCCGAGATGATCGCTTCCCTGAGGTCCAGTGAGAGCCATCGTGCCTTGTGCTTCACCGGGAAGACGAACGCTCCCCTGCCAGTCACAATTCGAAACTGGCCTCCATCACTGCCTCGCCTTGCCCCCGACACCACCATCGCTTCGTTCGGCGCCGGGATTCTGTAAAAGAACATCCGCCCTCTTTCTCTCGACCGATCAACAGCCGGTCACGAGCAGCGTCCGCGATGACAGCTGCTCCACCACCACGACGCGCGAGTTCACCGCGAGCGGCTCCTCACTTTCAGTGTAAGCCGTGAAGGCCTCCGACCCCCCGCGGATTTGGATGATCACCTCGCCCGGGACGCCTTGGGAAATAGGCACGGACACGCGCCCCATCCTGCCGACGGCCCCGTCGGCTACCCCGTCGGAGCCTAAGTCCATCTGATCGAGTACTCGTCACCGTGGTACTGGGCCCTGCCCGACCATGGGCGTGCGGAAACGTCGGCGTCGACCACTCGTGGATCGGTCACCTCTCAAGCGTACCTGTCGGCTGGATAGTCGCCTGGCTGGGGCTACTGGAAAGACGCCGTGACNNTCGTCCTCAGTCCCGTGGCTGCGCTGCTCTCGCACGCGCTTGCCGATAACGACGCGGATCTTCTCGCCGTAGAGATCCCGGTCGAAGTCGAGCAGGTACGCCTCGACGAGCCGCTCTCCGGCCTGGTAGTAGTGGGGTCGGCGACCCACAGAGACCGCCGCCAGCCGTCTCGTGCCATCCTCGAGCTCGACGACACCCGCGTACACGCCGTCGGCGAGATCCACGTCGGCACCGATCCTCAGGTTGGCGGTTGGAAAGCCGAGCTTGCGCCCGCGCTGGTCGCCGACCACCACGATCCCCTCGACCCAAGAGTCCATCACCCAGAACCTAATGTGCCCCGACGAGGCGCCACGTTGAAGCAGGCGAGCGCGCGCCACCCCATCGGGTACATACTCTCCCCGTGACTTCTGTGACATCTTCGAGGTTTCGCGCAAGAGCCGTCGACCATCTCGCTGTGGCTATCGGCACTACCAAGGGACTCTTCTT
Organism: Acidimicrobiaceae bacterium; assembly: GCA_003139355.1. Classification (GTDB taxonomy): domain Bacteria; phylum Actinomycetota; class Acidimicrobiia; order Acidimicrobiales; family Bog-793; genus Fen-455. Next base: position 3,567 of record PLIM01000067.1, read on the forward strand.
GGTCAGCGACGGCGTCGTCGACGGGCCGATCTTGGCAGGCGACGCCGTGCTTGCTCTTGCGCAGCTCCCCGGTCGTCTTCTCGCAGCCTCCACCGACTCCCACTTCGGGCCGAACGTCCGGGCAAGCGACGACGACGGGCTCAGCTGGGACGAGCCGGGTACGCGACCGGTCGCGTTTCCTGCAGACACCGACACTGCGCTCG
>PLIM01000067.1:3821-5846 GCA_003139355.1 Acidimicrobiaceae bacterium
ACCGGATCGTCGTCGCGATTTCTGCAGGCGGGGTGTACCGCTCCGATGACGGCGGGGACACCTGGGTGGCGCGAAACACCGGGATCGAGGCCCGATTCCTGCCCGAGCCGTTCCCCGAAGTCGGCCAATGCGTGCACAAGCTCGCCGTGGACGCGGTCAATCCCGACATCTTGTGGGCGCAGAACCACTGGGGCATCTACCGGACCGATGACGCCGGGGACCACTGGGAGTCCGTCGGCCACACCGGCGAGCCCGACGGCGTGCCGTCGGACTTCGGTTTCCCCGTCGTCTCCCACCCAGAGGAACCGGATACCGCGTATGTGCTGCCGTTGGAGTCCGACGTCTTCCGCTGCACTCCGCAAGGCCGGTGCCGCGTCTACCGGACTACAAACGCCGGACTCAGCTGGGAGGCCATGTCCGACGGCCTGCCGAGAACCAATGCCTACCTGACCGTGCTACGGGACGCGTTCACCATCGGGGCCAACGCGCCGCACCCGCTCGTGTTCGGCTCCAAGTCCGGCCACATGTTCGCCTCGGTGGACAGCGGTGAGTCGTGGCGTCTCATCACGTCGTACCTGCCGCCCATTTTGTGCGTGCGCGTCCTCGACTGACGCGAGCTGCCTGTCCCGGCTCAGGCAGTCCCCTTCAGATCCAGTTCAGCCCCGGTGCACCCGTCACTGGCTCGGGTGCGTCACCTGGTAGGAGAAGAAGATGAAACTGCGGATCTTCACCGAACCTCAACAGGGTGCGAGCTACGAGCAGCTCCTCGCTGTGGCACGCTGCGCCGAGGACTGCGGCTTCGACGCGTTCTTCCGCTCAGACCACTACCTCCGGATGGGTGACGGCGACGGGCGACCTGGCCCGACCGACGCGTGGATCACGCTCGCAGGCCTGGCTCGTGACACGAGCCGCATCAAGCTGGGAACCCTGCTCAGCCCGGCAACGTTCCGGCTCCCTGCCCAGCTCGCAGTCATCGTCGCTCAGGTGGACGCGATGAGTGGTGGCCGAGTCGAGCTCGGTCTCGGTGCAGGCTGGTTCGAAGAGGAGCACCGGGCCTTTGGCATCCCTTTCCCACCCTCGGTCGGTGAGCGACTCGACCGGCTCGAGGAACAGCTCGAGATCGTGACGGGGATGTGGGCCACAGCTGAGGAGGATCGCTACTCCTTTTCGGGCGAGCACTACCACCTCGTGGACAATGCCGGCCTGCCCAAGCCAGCACGGTTTCCGCGACCGCCGATCATCGTCGGAGGAAAGGGCACGAGACGAACACCGGCGATCGCGGCCCGCTTCGCCGACGAGTGCAACGTCTCGTTCGCCCCTGCCGAGCACTGTGCCAGGCTCTTTGCCGCACTTGACGCCGCCTGCGTGCGGATCGGCCGTGACCCGTCGACCATCAGGAGATCAGCGGCGCTCACAGTCTGTGCTGGTCGCAACGACAACGAGATCAGCGCTCGGGCGGCCGCNNACCGGGGCGACAAGCATCTATCTTCAGATCCTCGATCTCGGCGACCTCGACCATCTTCGCTTCATCGCCGAGGAAGTCGCACCGCTCCTCGAGGCGCCGGGCGAGCCGGCATGAGTCAGCAGGATCCCCGTTGCACGCCCGACATCGTGACCAGTAATAAGCTTAGGGTCGGTTCCGATGGATGACCGAGAGCTGCACAAGCGGATTGCCAAGCTCGTTGCCGAAGAACGCGAGCTCGAGGAAGGCCACATTGGCGCGCGCGTCACTTCCGAGCAGGAGCAGCGCCTGCGAGAGATCCGGGCGGCTCTGGACCAGTCTTGGGACCTGTTGCGACAAAGGCGCGCACGCCGAGAGTTCAGTCAGGACATTGCGACCACGAGCCCCCGGCCGCCGGAGATCGTGGAGGGTTACCAGCAATAGCCCCGGGCCCGATCTGGTGGGCTGTTCAAGGCAATGAGGGCTTCCCACGCAGTCAGACACCGGGACGACACTGGAGTGAAACCGACAACTGCGCTCCCGCGCGCCACATCCGGCTGGGTAAGGGCCTGTGTGACATCTAC
>PLIM01000090.1:0-2363 GCA_003139355.1 Acidimicrobiaceae bacterium
GACCTGTCGGGCTGGGCGAAGATCGTCTTGATCGCGGCTGCGACCATCTGTGCGAACGGTCACGTAATTGCCCAGGGGGTCGATCACGTAATTCCACAACCGGTCCGGTGATGTTCTAGCGCGTCACCCCCTTCTTCGTCTTGTCGAGGGCGACCCCGTCGCCCTCATGGATGCGATGTGCCACGCCCACCCGAGGGGTGTCAACGGAGGGCATTGCCCAGCGAGGACACGGAGCCCGGTGACCGAGGCGAGGCGTGCCGAGCCGACGGCACAGCCGTCGGTCACCGTGGCGGCGTCCCGCAGCGGCCGTTGACGCCGGCGGGCGGGCGTGGCAGTTGTTCACCTCCCTGAGCCGAGTTTCGGGCGGCGATTGGGCCGGTAGCTCCGTCCTTCCATCAAGAGGTGGTGGCTGGTGTTGATCAACCTGTCGAGCGTCGACTCGCCGACGACTGCATTGGGGAACAGCTGATACCAGTCCGACGGTGCCCTGTTCGAGGTCAGCACGAGCGAGCGGCCGGGCCGGCCGATTCGTTCGGAGACGAGCTCATAGAAATCGTCCGCCTGGGCGGCGGTGAGCTCTCTCATGGCGAAGTCGTCGACTATCAACAGCTCGACCTTGGAAAGCTTCTTCAAACGAACCTCGAAGCTTCTGTCGGCATGCCCGCCGGCCAGTTCGGCGAGCAGCCTGCTGGTGGTGGTGAACAGGACGTCGTGGCCCCGCCTGCAGGCAAGGTGCCCCAGTGCACAAGCGACGTGGCTCTTGCCGACACCGACCGGGCCGTAACAGATGAGCCCCTCGCCGGCCTCGATGAACTCGAGCCGGGCAAGGTCGCGGATCTGGGCCTGGGGCAGTTTGGCGTTGTAGGAGAAGTCGAAAGCCTCCAAGGTCGCCTCTGTCGGGAAGTGGGCCGTCTTCAACCTGCGCTGCACACTTGACGCCTCCCGCCGGGCCATCTCGTCCTCCAAGAGCACCTGGAGGAACTCGGCGTGGCCAAGCCGTCCCGATCTCGCCTCCGCGAGGCGCGTCTCCAAGGTCTCGAGCATCCCCGTGAGCCGCAAGGAGCGAAGCGCCGGGCTAAGCGAGGTCCCCGGTGCCGCCTGGCCGCTCATCGCTCCTCGTTTCCGGTGAAGGCATCCGGGCCGTGCAAGAAGGCGGGGACATCGAAGCCGGGGAGCACGGCCTGGACGGCCTCGTTCTCGGTGCCGGCGACCAAGATGCCCTTCACCGTCTTGTAGGACGGGTCGCCGGCGGAAAGCGCCTTGGCACAGGCGGCCTCGAGACGCCGGTCGCCGTACTTCTCGCCGAGCGTCAGCACTCCCTGGGCCTGGCGGAGCCTGTAGAGGGCGTTCACTGCCAACAGCTCGCCGACAAGGGCGTCAGTGGCCGGGCCGACGAGCACTGCCTGAGCCCGGCACCACACCGGCGTGCGCATGTAGAACGCCGCCCGCTCGGCCGGCAGGTCCGCCCAGTCGGTCTTGCGTCCCCGGGCTTGGAAGGCGTGTGTCTTCACGAGCTCGCCGTTCAAGTACAGCCGGACCATCTCTGTCGTCTCCCGGACATCGAGGCGATGGCCGATGAGCCGGAACGGGACCGAGTAGAAGGTCCTCCCCACCTTGACATGCGCGTCGGGCGCCACCTTGGGGCGCGACCATCTGGCAAGCTCGAAGGGCACATCCGGCAGAGACAGGAGGGCCCCGGCCTCTTCAGAAGAGAAGACCTCGGCAGGGGTGCGACCCTCCAAGGCTCTCGGGGTCCTCCGCCCTGCCACCTCAGCGGACCAGCGCCTCGCCTCGGAGATCATCTGCTCGATCGAACAGAAGTCCCGGCCGGCGTAAAAGCTCCGGCGGATGTAGCCCTGAACCGACTCGATCCTGGGCTTGTCCTTGGGGTGAGCGACCCTCGCGGGGTCGAGCAGGCACCTGTAGTAGGCGCCGAGCTCGGCATAGGTCCGGTTGAGCTTGGGGTCGTAGATGTCGGGCCTTATGACCCCGGCGCGGAGGTTGTCGAGCACGATGCGTCGGACCACGCCGTTGTAGAAGCCGAACGCCTCGGTGTGCGCCCGCACCCAGGCCTGCTGGTCCATCACCAAGACCGGGTAGATGAACAGATGGCGGGAGAAGCTGAGCACCATCGAGAACGCCCACACCCTGCGGTTCGCGCCACTTCTTGGATCTCTCCAGGTCCCGAGGTAGCCGTAGTCCACTTGAGCTTCGTCCCCGGGCTCCACGGGCGGGCGCCAGATGACGACCTCGCCCCGGCGCACCTCCTCTGTAAAGCGGGCCCGCACATAGCGCCGAAGGCTCGCCACGCTCACCTCCAGCCCGGCCTCATCGCTGAGGCGCTGGTGGATCACCGACACCGG
>PLIM01000090.1:2388-2604 GCA_003139355.1 Acidimicrobiaceae bacterium
TGAGATGCCGGCGCGCTCGGCCGACGAGACGTACTTCTTGACTGTCCGCCGGTCGACCCCGAGGCTGCGAGCCACTGCAGCCTGGGAACGCCCGGAGTACCAGTGATTCAGGATCTCGACGATGTCGATCACTGTGAATGTCCTCCTCATGTTCCTTTCTCCTTGTCCTGTCTGGACGAGGAGAGCTTCGACTTGGAGGACCAGCTGTGGAAAGCG
>PLIM01000012.1:0-233 GCA_003139355.1 Acidimicrobiaceae bacterium
GGCGACATCGCCGCTGCCGTCGGCTGGTATGCCCGCAATGGGCGCGTCCATCCCGTGCCCGACCGGCGCAGAGCGGTGACCCGCATGATCCGTGCTTGGGCGGCCGACATCGACGCCGGACGGGACCCTCTCCTTCTCGCCTACCGACGCGACAACGTCGAGACGCTCAACCGCGCTGCCCGCGAGCTGTGGGAGCGCTCCGGGAGGCTCACCGGCCCAGAGCTCGCAGCACC
>PLIM01000012.1:344-11676 GCA_003139355.1 Acidimicrobiaceae bacterium
CGTCTACACCACCGCACCGGACCTCACCCAAGCTGCGCAACGCCTCTCCTGGTCCTGGGATGACGAGCGTCGCCAGCAATGGGCCACCGACCAGGCCCGAGCCGCCCAGCGTCTTGTTGGGCTGCGAGCTGAGCACCGAGAACTCATCCGGAGTATCCCGCCTGACGTTACCGATCAGCTCGTCCAAGTAAGAGAACAGCAAGCCGTCCTCGAAAAGGACCTGGCCGACCTCCGGACCGGCGCCGGACGGTGGGCGAACACACCCGTCCGAACAAGATACGAGGATCTCCAAGTCGCTAGCCGAGCCCACGAATACAACCTCCGCCGCGTCCAAGATCCCCATCGCGGACTCCTCGCCCGGTACCGCAGCCGCGGACGCCTCACGATCAGTGCCGCCGCCCTGCAGGCGGCAGAAAGTACCTGGCAGAACGCGACCGAACCCCACGCCCAGGTTCTCGAAGGCAAGCGGTCCCAGCTCAGCAGCGAGGCGTGGGAGCTCGAACGAGCACAGCAGGCAAGAGCCGAGTTCATAGAGACCCACCCTGAGCTCATCGGCCGGATCAACCAGCCGCGCCGAGCCGCACATGCCCAGCAGGCCAGCTCACATCTCCACCGCGGCGGAAGGAGCGCCTCGGTACGGCCCTTCAGCGGCCAGCCGCGAAACGCGGCGCTCGCCTACGAGTCCCCGCCACTGCCCGCGGAGCTCTCTGGTCCGGATCTCTAAGCGAAACCAAGTCCCTGTACCCAGCAGCAGAGGCAACGGACCTCGTCCAGGGACCCTTGAATTATTGAGAGTTACAGGGCACGCACCCGTCTGCTGCGCGCGGCTGGGAGCCAAATATCCGATGCTGCAGATGGCGTGCGTCGGTTCTCCGACACCCCCTCAGACGCGAGCCCACCAGGGCGCGTCGTTACCGCAACGCCGCAAGACACCCGGCGGAAGCTGCCAGCTCAACCGGTCCGCTTGTAGAGGCCTATGCCATCCACGCTCGCCATCAGCTCGTAACGCTTCGATATCGACGCGAAGAGGGCACCGTAGTTGCCCGCCCCGAGCGCGACGGGCAGCATCAGGTATTGCACCCGGTCGGCGAAAGGCAGGCGAGCCCCGTTGTCAGTGCCCAAGCCCCAGTTGCTGGCGGCAAACGGCACCGGCCAGACGTACACCTGGGTCCTGTGATCAATGTGGGACACCAGCGGGTACCAAGCCGAAACCACAGCGTTCGGCGGCAGCCGGGTCTCGAGGTCGGTGGCGCCCCGCACCGTACTGCTGCTCAGGTTCCAGTCCGTCGGGTAGTACGAGTCGCGTGAGAACGGCGCCACGCCCCAAAGCACGCAAGACCAAAGCGCACATGCCGCAACCAACCCTGTGAGGACGCTTCGCCGGATCCTGCTCTTCTGGGCGGCGATGGCTGTGATCGTCCCGATGGCGAGCACGGGTACGAGAGGCATCGAGTAGTGGTAGAGGATCTGGTGCATATAGGGGTCGCTGCTGACGACGTTCTCGGCCAGCACCAACAACCCGATGGCGGCCAGCTCAGGGGAGACCATGAAGCCCCACCCGAAGGAGAACCCCATCTGCCAGCAATAGAAGGGCCTCCCGCCGGCACACAAGTACGACCACACTTGTCCCGGCGCTCGCACCACGGTGTCCAGGAGGCCGTGCCAACCGCCGAAGGGGATCCTGTTGGCGTAATAGTTCACGCCCAGGATGGCCGGGATTATCACCTCGTTGGCGATGCCGGCCCACAACACGGCGCCGGCCACGATGCTCAACCCGAAGACCCGGTTTCTCCTCCAGAGGACCCAAAGGCCCAGAGGGACGACGAGCAAGGCGGCGTCCTCTTTCACAAGTAGCGCCAGCACCACCATCGTGCCCAGCAAGACGGGTTTCCACTCGAGGGCCGCACAGATGGCGAGGGTGATGATCAAGACCTGCAGCGCCTCAGGGTGAAACTGCTCCATGTTGCCGTTCTGTAGGGCTGGATTGAGCAGGTAGCTCGCCGCCAACAAGGTGGCGATCGTCGTGCTGTGGGTGAGCCTCTGTGCCAGCGCGTAGAGGGGGATGGCCGTGGCGCCGAGCGCGCAGACCTGCAGGATGAGGATTCCCTGTGGCTCGGGCACGAGGCGGTAGAAGGGAGCGACCAGGAGCAGGATGAACGAGGTGTGGTCCCCGAACAGGTTGCGCCCCATGATGGTCACGAACGGGGCGTGGAAGTGGCTTAGCAGCCACAGCCCTTGGTCAAAGATCGCCAGGTCGAACGGTGTGTACCCGTACCCGCTGTACATCCTGAGGCTGAGCAGACCGAACCAGAAGACGTAGACGGAGACCAACACCGCCAGGGGCAGGTGCCTCCACAGCGAAGCAGTAGCTGGCGGTGTGAACGCCGTCTCGGGCCCGCTGCCCGAAGCCTCGCCCGGGATCGCCGAGCCCTGGGTACCCGCGGCCGTCGCGGGCGATTGTGGGGCCTGCCTCCCGGACCGGACGTCCATCTCCTATTACTTTCGAGTGGGGGGACTGACGACCGCCTTATCCTATGCAGTCGTCGAGTCGTCCACGCCCGCGACGACATGGGCTTCCAAGCGGCGGCACGGCGCCGCGTCAGCTTCCGTTCCTGCGCTGATCCTTCCCGTCATCGGCCAGTCGGAGATCCTCGACGTCGGCCCTCCGACGCGAACCCCCACTCCACGCTCTCGCCAAGGCGATGACGTTTGCGTTTTTGCGCAACGTATTGCCATTCGCTCTCCCGCGGCCACAATCAGGTCCACTTGAGCGGTCGACGAAGTTGATGACCCGTCGTCGACATCACGACCTGGGCAAACTGCGCATTCGCGATCTTGGCTCGGCCAATGCTAAAGGCGGCAGATGCCACCGAGTTCAACACGTCCGACCTCCGGCCAGGAGGTGACGCGACAACGACGGCCTTCCCTGGATAGAGCTGCTGCACAGCAGCCACGGCCGGGGCAAGGTCAGAGTCCCCCGATACGAGCATGGCGGTGTCAAAGAGGTCGAGATGGGCGTCTCGCATCATCTCAACGGCCAAGTTGACGTCCGTCTGCTTTTCCTCGAAGGTCGCCCATGTGTGCCCACAACGAAGGCAGCGGCCATCTCGCGGCTGGAACTTTCCTTCGATGATCCGGACGCCGGTTGCGGCGAGGGCCTCGATGTAGGTCGTCTGGCGCTGCACAGATGCCGGCGGAGCCGAGATCCGAGCGGTGCAGTACTTGACCCCGCTCAGCTCTTGGTACGGTCGCAGCAGAGACGCGATCAGCTGTTCGAGGTCGAGCCAGAGGTAGCGGCGCCAGCCCTTGGACTTCAGGCCGTAGTAGAGATTGAAGCCGTCGATGTACGCGATGACCCTGCTGGGCGCTTGACTTGCCATAGGCCGCCCGTACAATAGACACATAACTTCGCCGGGGATCGCATCCCCGGTTAGACGGCCCCCTTCGGGGGGCCGTTTTCGCGCCCCCCCATCGAGTGTCCAAGTCACGTGACGCGCTCGCGTCGCTCATCTTCAGGATGCCCTCCGCGACACGAACGTGACACGCGAGGTCGGCCAACGGCTGTAAACCTCGGTCATAGGTGGTAAGGCAAAGGAGCAGCTCGAAAGTGGTTTCCGGCGACATCCGCAGGTCGCGAGAATGGCCACGACAGAGCCCCGCCTTGTGTTTGTTGAGAGCAATTGATGAGTTCTTGATGGTTCAGGCATGGCTGTCTCGTGCACTATCCGTGCATTAAGCATCGGGCAAAGGGGGGCGCTTCCGGTACTGAAAGGTAACGAGGCGGCAACCGGAAAATAAGACCTGACCTGCTCTGATGGGCAAGTCTCCTTGGCAGCCCCAACGGGATTCGAACCCGTGTCTCCACCTTGAGAGGGTGGTGTCCTAGGCCTCTAGACGATGGGGCCGTGCGTGGCGAGGTCCTCGAGCAATGACTCGCGTTGCAGGGCTCCGGCTGGCGCCATGGCCAGCGAAGCTTGATCATGTTAGTCCCCAAGCGCTCTCTCGACGACGGGCGCGATCCACAGCCGAGGTCTTGGCGAGCGCAAGCGATCCGCCGAACGGAGATAGCGACCGACCAGAACCGCCGATGGGACAGACTGGCGGCATGGATCGCTCAACCACCTTGGATTCCGTCGACTTGGAGTCCAGCCGCTTTCTCTTGGCCATCTCCAATGGTGCGGCGTCACTCGACACCCCGGTACCCACATGTCCAGGTTGGGACGTGGCGCAGCTGGTGAGCCATCTTGGATTCATCTACAGCCGGGTGGCTCTTATCGTCACCGCCCGGCGAATAGAGGCTCCGGACCGTGACGAGCTGCTGGCTGCCCCCGACGGCGAAGCGCGCCTTGGTTGGTTCGCGGAACAGAGGACGGCCATGCTCGCCACTCTCGAGAGCGCAGACGACGACACTCTCGTATGGAATTGGACCGAGACCAGCCCGGGCCCTACAAGCTTCTGGGCGCGCCGCATGGCACACGAGACGCTCATCCATCGCGTCGACGCCGAGTTGACGCAGGGCTTCGACCCGACTCCGGGCTATCCCGAAGTCGCAGCCGACACGGTCACCGAGTTTTTCGAGCTCTTCTACCCCCGGTTCGAGACCGAGCTTCTCGCGACCGGGCTCGGTGGCTCCATGTACCTTCATGCCACTGACGTCTCGGGCGCGGAATGGACGCTCGACCCGCGACCTGGCGGCTCCTCGGTAACCCGTGAACACACGAAGGCCGCCGTGGTACTCCGCGGCAGCGCCTTCGACCTGGCCCGCTGGACTTGGGGCCGACTCCCGACCGAGCAACTCGAGGTCTTCGGTGATCGGCAAGTCGCCAAACGCTTCCAGGAGGTTGTCCGCGTTTGACCTTGCCGGTCGCGAAACGAGCGGCCTTACGGCCGCTCGAGAAGCTCGGGGGGGAGGACTCGAACCCCCAATTACAGGGCCAGAACCTGCCGTGTTGCCGATTACACCACCCCCGAATGGGCGGCGTCATCGTAACAGGCGCGACCCTCGAGGCCGCTGGCGTGGCGAGTGCGTCCGGAAACTCCTGGGTCAGCCTTCACCACTTGGACAGCGGAGGCGAGAACAGGGCCACCACGGTTGGGCACGCGAGAACGACTGCGCGGGAGTACCCGACCGAACAACCCCAGACCGAGGAAAGTCTCCAGCCTCCCGACGACGTGGTCCGGACTGCCGGCCCCGTGCCGAGCTGAAGCCGCTAGACGTCCTCGACCGCAGGCTTCGACTCACTGAGTCGCTCGATCGCCGCGTCGAGTCGCTCGAGCGTCCGGGCGCGCCCCAGCACCTCGAGCGACTCGAAAAGCGGCAGGCCGACTGTGCGGCCGAGAGCAGCCGTCCGGATCGGTGCTTGAACCTTCCCGAGCTTGCGCCCACGGTCGTCGGCGAGCTGCAGAATCTCGGCCTTGAGCAAGGGCGCTTCGAAGGCGCAGCTTTGGAGACGCTCGCGGACCTCGACAAGGATCGAGTGGGCATCTGGGTCGCGTTCTATCGCCTTCACGAAAGACTCGTCCTCGACCGCGAAGTCAGGCGTGAAGAGGAACTCGACGAGGTCGGCCGCCTCCGACAGCGTAGCTGCCCGCTCCTGGACAAGCGGAGCGAGCCTCGCGAACCGCGCCGACGCAAAGTCGGCCACCACCTTGGTCGGTGCGTCCTCTGTGGCCCATCGGCAGCAGCGCTCGATGAAGTCCCCGACCGTCAGCGCGCGCAGGTAGACGCCGTTGAAGTGCAGAAGCTTTTGCTCGTCGAAGAAGGCCGGCGAATGGTTTACGTTGCTGAGGTCGAACTCCGCCACGAGCTCTTCGAGGCTGAAGAACTCGCGTCCGTCCCCGGGGCTCCATCCGAGCAGCGCGAGGTAGTTCACCATCGCCTCAGGCAGAAAGCCCTGCTCTCGGTAGTCCTCGACGGCGACGCGGTCGCGCCGCTTAGAGATCTTCTGCCGTTTCTCGTTCACCAGCACCGGCAGATGGGCATAGACGGGGAGCGGAAGCTCGCCAGTGCCCAGCGCCTCCCAGAGCAGCACGGCCTTGGGTGTCGTCGGGAGATGCTCCTCCGCACGGATGACGTGGCTGATCCGCATCTCCCGGTCGTCGACGACGCCGGCGAGAACGAAGAGCGGGTTGCCGTTCGACTTCGCGACCACGAAGTCGTCGATCGTCGAGTTCGCGAAACGTACCTCTCCCCGGATCACGTCCTCGACCACTGTCACGCCGTCACGCGGAACCCTGAACCGCAAAGCACGTCCGAGCTGATGCTCGAGGCCCCGGTCGCGGCAAAAACTGTCGTAGCCCGGCGTCGCGTTGGCCTTCGTCCGCTCGAGCACCATCTCTCGCGTGCAGTCGCAGGCGTACAGGTACCCGTTTGACCAGAGCTCGTCGAGCGCCACCTGGTAGTGCTCCCCACGCCGGGACTGACGGTAGGGCCCTTCGTCCCATTCGATCCCGAGCCAGGCCATCGCGGAACCGATCCCGTCGACCCACTCCTCCTTGTTGCGCTCTGCGTCGGTGTCCTCGATCCGGAGAACGAACACGCCGTTGTGGCGCCTCGCGAAGCACCAGTTGTAGAGCGCCGTGCGGGCGCCGCCGACATGGAAGTAGCCGGTCGGGGACGGCGCGATCCGGACACGGACCGGCCGGGTCCCGATCGCCTCTCCAATTACCTCGCTCGCCACTGGCGCGAGGCTACCGCCGCCGGGTGCCAGGCCCGCCAGGGTTACGAACCTCGACGACGTCGGGTTCCAAGAAAGTTGCAGCGTTGGCAGACGAGGTCGCTTCAGGCCCAGCCACCAGAGGGCACGGTATTTAGACTTGTGCGGTCCGCGTTTGCTAGACCGAAATCATGCAACTGGGAATACCGAGCGAGACAACGCCCGGCGAGCGCCGGGTCGCGCTCGTCCCCAGCGTCGTCCCGAGGATCACTGCCCTCGGCCCGAGCGTCGCCATGCAGGCCGGCGCCGGTGCCGCCTCACTGTTTGCCGACGAAGCCTACATAGCCGCGGGCGTCACGCTGCTGGACGCCCCGACGCTGTTCGCCACATCGGGCTTCATCTGCAAGGTGCAGCCGCCGACCTTGGAAGAGGTGGGCCTTATGACCGAAGGCTCCGGCGTCGTGAGCTACCTCCAGCCGGCGGCGGACCTCGACCTCATCCGTGCGCTCGTGGATCACCGGATCTCCGCGTTCAGCCTCGACCTGCTGCCTCGAATATCCCGAGCGCAGTCGATGGACGTGCTCTCGTCCCAGGCACTGGTCTCGGGGTACCGCGCAGTGCTGCTCGCGGCCGAGCAGCTCCCGAAGTTCTTCCCTCTGTACATGACCGCAGCCGGCACGGTGCCGCCCGCCAAGGTGCTCGTGCTCGGTGCCGGCGTCGCCGGGCTGCAGGCGATCGCGACGGCACGCCGCCTCGGCGCGAACGTCCGCGCATACGACGTTCGATCAGCAGCGCGCACGGAGGTGAAGAGCCTCGGTGCCGCTTTTGTCGAGCTCGATCTCGAGGCCCAAGAGGGTGAAGGCGGTTACGCCCGGGAGCAGTCCGAGGACTTCCTGCGCCGCCAGCGTGAGCTCATCGGCAAGGAGGTCGCTGCCGCCGACGTCGTGATCACGACCGCGGCGATCCCCGGCCGCAAGGCACCGGTGCTGGTCACCGGGGAGATGGTGCACCAGATGGCACTGGGCAGCGTCATCGTCGACCTTGCAGCCGAGACGGGCGGCAACTGCGAGCTCAGCCGCCCGGGAGAGAATCTCGATGAAGGCGGCGTCACGATCATCGGTGTGAAGAACCTCCCGAGCTCGATGCCCCTGCACGCGAGCTTCCTCTATTCCCGCAACATCGCCGAATTCCTGACGGTGATCGTGAAGGAGGGGGAGTTCGCCCCGGACTTCGACGACGAGATCGTCGCCGGCACGTGCGTAACCCATGCGGGCGAGGTCCGCCATGCTCCCACCCGCGACCTGCTCGAAGGAGGGATCCAATGATCGCCGTCGCAGCTGGCGGGGACATCCTCTCGCTCATCACCGTGTTCGTGCTTGCGGCGTTCGTGGGTTTCGAGGTGATCGCCAAGGTACCTAGCACGCTGCACACGCCGCTGATGTCCGGTACGAACGCGATCCACGGTGTCGTGCTCGTCGGAGCGATGCTCGTCCTCGGCACGGTACACGGCACTGGGGAGCTCGTACTCGGGTTCGCCGCCGTCGTGCTGGCCACCTTGAACGTCGTCGGTGGCTTCGTCGTGACCGACCGGATGCTCGAGATGTTCAAGGTCCGCAAGCCGCCCAAAGTCTCGACGGAAGCGGCCAGCGCGGTTGCGCCTAGCACCGAGGGAGACTCGAAGTGAGCCTCGGTACAGGCATCCGCCTCGCCGACCTGATCGCGGCGATCTGCTTCATCCTCGCGCTACGCGGCCTTACGGGGCCCAAGACCGCGCGCTACGGCAATCTCCTCGGCGCCGGTGGTATGGCGCTCGCCGTTTCGATCACCTTCGCTACCAACGGGTTGCACCACTTCCTGTTGATCGCCATAGCAATGCTTGTCGGTACGGCCATCGCGGTACCCGCGGCACGCCTGGTCAAGATGACCGCGATGCCGCAGATGGTGGCGGCCTTCAACGGTGTCGGTGGTGGCGCGGCTGCGCTGATCGCTCTCTCCAAGTTCGTCACTGCTCCGACTGGCAAGCTTGCCGTCTACCAGGTCGTCGAGGTCCTCCTCGGCGTGGTCATCGGCTGCGTCTCGTTCTCCGGAAGCTGCATCGCCTTCGCGAAGCTCCAGGAGCTCATGACCGGCAGGGCCATCACCTACCCCGGCCAGCAGGTCTGGAACGCCATTGTGGGTGCAGGCATCCTCGGGCTCGCGATCACGCTTTGCCTCAGCTCAACCAGCTGGCTCATCGTGATCGTTCTCGCCCTCGCTTTGATATTCGGTGTCGCGTTCGTCCTGCCGATCGGCGGCGCGGACGTGCCCGTGCTGATCTCGTTGCTGAACTCGTTCACTGGTCTCGCTGTCGCGGCGAGTGGCTTCGTGCTCCATTCGGTCGTGCTCGTCGTTGCGGGTACCCTCGTCGGCGCCTCGGGCACGCTCCTCACCCAGAAGATGAGTCAGGCGATGGGACGCTCGCTCCCGAACATCCTGTTCAGCGCTTTCGGTTCGGTCATCACGGCCACCGGTGGCGCCGAGGGCGACACGACCCGAAGCGTCCGGTCCGCGAGCGCCGAAGATGTGGCCATCCTGCTCGCGTATGCGAACAAGGTGATCATCGTTCCCGGCTACGGGCTCGCCGTCGCCCAGGCTCAGCACACGATCCGCGAGCTTGCCGACCTGCTCGAGTCGCGTGGCGTCGAGGTCATCTACGCCATCCACCCAGTCGCGGGCCGCATGCCGGGCCATATGAACGTCCTGCTCGCGGAGGCCAACGTCCCTTACGAGCAGCTGAAGGAAATGGACGAAGCGAACCCGGAGTTCCAGTCCGCCGACGTGGCGCTGGTGGTCGGCGCGAACGATGTCGTCAACCCGGCAGCCAAGAACAACCCGGACAGCCCGATCTATGGGATGCCGATCCTTGCCGTCGACGAAGCCCGCAACATCGTGTTCATGAAGCGCTCGATGCGCCCCGGCTTTGCCGGCATCGACAACGAACTTCTCTTCGACCCGAAAACCACAATGTTGTTCGGTGATGCCAAGGATTCACTGACGAAGGTCGTAGCCGCGGTCAAGGCGCTCTGACCGTCCACCTGCACCGACGCCAGTCGGTGCCTTCAGCTGTTGGGCGAAGTGGTCCCGGCGGCCTTCAGCGGCAGAGTCGTGCCGACAGCCGCCAGCGACCGAAGTTGGTTACCCAAGCGCCCAAACCACTTGACACATAGTGATCCCATCGAGCTTCCGAAACGGAGAATTCCCATGCCCCGCTTGACTGTCATCATCGCTTCCACCCGCCCAGGCAGAGCCGGCCCGAGCATCGGACACTGGTTCGTCGAGCGTGCACGCACCTACAGCACCTTCGAGATCCGAGTCGTGGACCTCGCCGAGCTCGACCTGCCGTTGCTCGATGAGGCGAAACACCCACGCCTTCGCCAGTACACCCAGCCGCACACGATCGAGTGGAGCGCGATCGTCGAGGCGTCCGACGCGTTCGTGTTCGTGACCCCCGAGTACAACTACGGGTACCCCGCCCCGCTCAAGAACGCCATCGACTACCTTCACGAGGAGTGGAAGCACAAGCCCGTCGGGTTCGTTTCCTACGGCGGCGTGGCAGCCGGTACCCGCGCGGTGCAGCAGCTGAAGCAGGTCGTCACCGCACTCAGCATGATGCCGGTGAACGAAGCGGTGGCGATTCCGTTCTTCTCGCAGTTCATCGACGACGACGGACGCGTCCAGGCCAACGAGGCGATGATCCAGGCGGCTGACACGATGCTCGATGAGCTGGCCCGCGTGGAGGTGGCGATGCGCGCGCTCCGGAGCGGGACTGCTTGACCCCTGTCGAGCTGCCCGCCCGGGATTCACCTGGCGTGTCCGCGGCGAAAGGTCCGCCTTCCTGCTCAAATGAGCGTATGGAAGCAAGCGGGGATCACGACGACGGGCGCGCGAACCGTGAGATGTCGACCGATCGTGCAAATGCGGAGTCACTTGTGCGCGCGGCACGTGCCCAAGGCGTCACAGACCCCCGGGTGCTCGAGGCGCTGCGCGCTGTGCGGCGCGCCTCGTTCGTGCCCAGGGAATTGCGCAACGAAGTCGGCTACGACTGCGCGATCCCGATCGGGCGGGCCCAGACGACCTCGCAGCCGTCGCTGATCGGGCTGATGATCGAGGCCCTGGAACTCGGGCCGGAGGACACGGTGCTCGAGGTCGGCACGGGGCATGGCTATCAGGCGGCCCTTCTCGCCAAGCTCGCCCGCCGTGTGTTCAGCGTCGAGCGCATCTCCGAGCTGGCGCAGGTCGCCCGGCTCAACCTGAGTGCGCAAGGCGTCTCCAACGTCGAGGTCGTCACCGGCGACGGCACGCTCGGCCTTCCCGGCTTTGCTCCCTTCGGCGGCATCGTGGTCGCGGCTGCTTTCCTTCGCGTCCCGGCCCCGCTCGCGGCCCAGCTCACCCCCGGAGGCAAGCTCGTCATGCCCGTCGGGAACGGGGGCGGCGATCTCGTGAAGGTTTTCGAGAAGCACGACAGCGAGTTGGTGGAACTGCGGGTGCTGTGTGGAGCTCGTTTCGTGCCCCTGCTCGGGGCGAACGGATTCGAGGTCGGCTAGAGCTCTCACCGGTTCGCGAACAGGGCCACCGGTGCGTTCAGTCCGGTCCTGGTCCTCGCAGGCCTGATCGCCCCTAGCGGAACCTTCCTGGCT
>PLIM01000148.1 GCA_003139355.1 Acidimicrobiaceae bacterium
TGCCGGGTGTGCCGATGTGCACGACCCCGCTCTTCTCAATCGAGTGTGCGTGCAGCTGACCGAGCGCGGTCCGGATGACACCGATGATGATCAACAATCCGGTTGAGCCGGCGAAAAGGTACGTAGGAAGCGCGAACGTCCGGCCCGCCTCGCGGATCCCGCGCAGGTTGCCGTAGGCGAGGAGGGCGACGACGATCACCGTGATCCAGAGGCCCCAGGACTTCAGCGCAGGAAAAGCGGAGGTCAACGCATCGGTCCCCGCCGCGGTCTGCACTGCGACGGTCACGATGTAGTCGATGATCAACGCGACGGCGGCCACCTGGGCCACCTTCACGCCGAAGTTGTCCCTGGCCACGACGTACGAACCGCCGGCTCGTGTGTAGACCATGACGACCTCTCGGTAGGAGAGGGTGACGAAGAGCAGCACGACGATGACTGCGAAGGTGATCGGCAGCAGGAGGCTGAAGGCGGCGACGCCAACGGCCTTCACCAGCTCGAAAAGGATCTCCTCGGTTCCGTAGGCGGTGGAGGAGATGCAGTCCGGGGCGAGGACGCCGAGCGCTGTCGGCTTGCCGAGTCGCTCCACCGAAAGGCGCTCGGTGACCAGCGGAGGCCCGAGGAACGCCTTCTTCAGGCGGTAGGAGAACGGCTCGGGAAGCACGACGACGTCGCCCAGTTCTTGGCGACTGAAGCCGCCGTCACCGTGCCCCGAAGCTGGTGGGGGCGCCACCTGCCCTGCTGCGGGCACAGCAATATCGTCGGTGGGCCCGCCTGGCACAGCCACGGAGCCTAGTTGGCCTCCCTCAGGACGATGAGCGAGTCCCGCCAGCTCCCGGACCGGCGCGTCGCCGGCTCAGCCGCAACGTTCGCCCAAGGCGCGATGAGTTGTGCCGGCGGGTGCCAGCGTGTTCGATAGTTGTTATGCACGTCGTCGTCGTCGGATGTGGGAGGGTCGGCGCGGGACTGGCCGCCGAGTTGACCAACGCCGGCCACTCGGTCGCCATCATCGACAAGCTGCCTCGCTCGTTCCGGCGGTTGCCGGCCGACTGGCCAGGACAGAGGATCGCCGGCTTCGGGTTCGACCGGGACCACCTCGACGAAGCCGGGGCGAAGCATGCGACCGCTCTCGCCGCGGTTACCAGCGGCGACAACTCCAACATCCTCTGTGCCCGCATAGCCCGTGAGACCTACCAGATCCCGAACGTGGTAGCCCGCATCTACGACTCGCGCCGCGCCGAGATCTTCCAGCGACTGGGGATCCCGACGGTGCCGACGGTCCCCTGGACGATCGACCACGTGCTCCGCCGGATACTGCCCGAACGCGCCGTCACCGAATGGTCTGACTCGACGGGCCACCTGCACCTGATCGAGCAGCCACTGCCCACCGACTGGGAGGGATGCCGGCTGCCGGCTGCCGCTCTGCACGGCGACGGGATACGCGTCGTAGCGGTGACCCGGGCGGGCGCGCCGACGGTCGACGTCGATGACCTCGTCGGCCAGGAGGGGGACGTGCTCCACCTCTTCGTCACCCATGACGTGGAAGGAAAGCTTGAAGCGTTGTTTCCCGGCGTGTCGATCGTCCCGGGACCCGGGGACGGGGGGAACCACGAATGAGGGTGGCGATCGCGGGTGCGGGCAACGTGGGCCGGTTTCTCGCTGAGGACCTGGCGCGAAACGGGCATGTGGTGGAGCTGCTGGATCGAGACGTCGATCTCGTCGCCTCGCTCCCGCCGATCGAGCGTGTTCGCTACATCGTCGCCGACGCTTGCGAGGTGTCTTCCCTGCAGGCGGCCCATTTCGACGAGATGGACGTCGTCGTGGCCACAACGGGCGACGACGAGGACAATCTCGTCGTCTCGCAGCTCGCCAAGCAGGAGTTCGCGGTCCCCCGTGTGATCGCAAGGGTGAACCACCCGAAGAACCACTGGCTCTTCAATGAGATGTGGGGCGTGGACGTGGCGGTGTCGACGCCTCATCTGCTCGCGGGCCTCGTCGAGGAGGCCGTGTCCGTCGGGATGCTCGTCCGCCTGCTGCAATTCGAAGGCGGCCACACCCGCCTCATGGAGGTGACGTTGGACGCGGGCTCGCCGGTCCTGGGGAGCGAGTTCGGGTCGCTCGTCCTGCCTCGTGGTGCCGCTGTGGTCGCTCTCGTGCGAGACGGACGCGTGGTCGTGCCGCGGTCGGACACACCCTTGGATGTTGGGGACGAAGTCGTGTTGCTCGTCAGCGCGCAATGTGAAGACGACGAGATCCGGACGCTTCTCCTCCAAGGCTCGTGACCGACGCTCCGGAGGAGGGGCGGGCCGGGGAGCGTCCCGAGCCGGAGCCGGCCGGGTCGGCCGCGCCGGCCGGGCCCACGCAGCCGCCGGCCGCGTCCATGGAGCCACCTGAGCCAGCCGGGCCCACGCATCCGGCCGGGCCAGAGCCGGCTGAAAGCACGGTGGGGCCTGCCGAGGGTGAAGAGCCTCCGGAGCCACCGTCGCCGAAACGGCGCCGAAGCCGCAACCGCGGCCGCCATCGGCGGAAATCCGAGGCTGAACCGCAAAGCGAAGCTGCCGGAGCGACCGTCGCCACAGACCAGGATGTCCACGGGCAGGAGCCGGCCGGCGACGGCCATCAAGACGGGTTCGTGCGGGTCGTCGAACGCCCCGTCCCGGCCACTTATGGACCGCTGGAAGCCGCGTTCTTCGACCTCGACAAGACCGTCATCGCGAAGGCTTCGATGGTTGCCTTCGGTCGACCCTTCTACCACGGTGGCTTGATCAACCGTCGAACCGTGCTGCGGGCGCTCTACGGCGAGCTGGTGTACCTCCACCTCGGGGCGAGCGAGCAGAGGCTCAACCGCATCCGAGAGTCCGTTCTCCGGCTGATCAAGGGCTGGCGCCGCGACCGGGTGTGCGAGATAGTCGCCGAGGCGATCGAGGCGATCGTCGAGCCGATCATCTTCGCGGAGGCTGCCGACCTTATCGACTGGCACCACGAGCAGGGCCGCCTCGTCGTGATCGTCTCGGCGTCGCCGGACGAGATCGTCGCTCCGCTGACCAGGTTCCTCGGTGCGGACGACTGCATTGCGAGCCGGGCACGAGTAGACGACGAGGGTCGCTACACGGGGTCGATGCAGTTCTACGCGTTCGGGCCCTTCAAGGCAGAGGCGATGGACGTCCTCGCGGCCGAACGGGGAATCGACCTCGCCGCGTCGTATGCGTACACCGATTCCTACACCGACTTACCGATGTTGGAGGCTGTCGGCCATCCAGTCGCCGTGAACCCGGATCGGGTGCTGAACCGCTATGCGCGAGAGCACGATTTCGAAGTCCTCCATTTCGGCCAGACCGTCAGCCTTTGGAGCCGGGCGCGGGACCGAATCGGGACTGTGCCGCAGCGCCCCGCGATAGCAGTGTCGGCGGGTGCCGTCGCGCTCGGTGTCGGAGCCGCGGCTGCAGGCTGGTGGTTGGGCTCGCGCAGACACGACAGCTGACCTGAACCTGCCCGTTTGCCGGGCCGTCGGCCGATGCTCCGCAACCACGCGGAGCGCCGCCTCTCGCTGTCAGCCCCTCAGCAAGCTGGTGAGTCGCCGCGGAGGCGCCTCGCCGCGATGATGCCCAGAGCGACGAGGAGAGCCAGGATCACGAGCTTCTTGAACATGGCACGATCGTACTCAGCCTGGCCCGGCAGCGGGCGCTCCGCTTCCAGGCGCCTTCGTACAGGGGGCCGGCGCTCGACCCTCAGAGGCGACCAGAAGAGCCCTTACCTGCGAGAACGACATGAATGTGATTCGCCTGCTCGAGCCAGAGGGGCCCGGCGAACAACCCGGTGCCGGGCATGCCCGTGCGGGCAGGCCCAGGCTCACACGGTCAGAAGGTCCCGAGCCCCGGTGTCACTCGAGGGGTGCCTCAGCTTCGACATCGCGCGCGCCTCGATCTGGCGTATCCGCTCCCGCGTGAGGTTGAAGTGCTCTCCAACCTCTTCCAGCGTGCGCGGTTCGCCCCGGTCCAACCCGAAGCGCAGCTTCAAGATCTCACGCTCCCGCTCGTCGAGCGGGGCCAGCAAACGATTGATCTCGAGCGGTAGCAACGCTGTCGCGGCAACCTCGAACGGCGACTCGGCCGAGCGGTCCTCGACAACGTCTCCCAGCTCCGCGTCGCCGTCTTCCCGCAGCGGCTCGGACAACGACAAGGGCTCCGCACGGAACCTGAGCGCCTCGATCAACTTGTCCTCCGGCAGCTCCACCTCGACTCCGAGCTCCACAAGTGTTGCCGGCCGCCCGAGCTTGAGCTCGAGACGGGCTTGTGCCTTCTGCACTCGGGCCAGGGTGTCGCCTGCGTGCACGGGCAGCCGGATCGTCCGTCCCGTGTTGGCAATGCCACGAGTGATCGCCTGGCGGATCCACCAGGTTGCATACGTCGAGAACTTGAAGCCCTTGCGCCAATCGAACTTCTCGACGGCGTGCATCAGACCGAGATTGCCCTCTTGTATCAGGTCGAGCAACGGCAATCCGGACGCCTGATATTTCTTCGCGATCGAAACGACCAAACGAAGGTTCGACTGGACGAACGTCCGCTGGGCGGTCTCGCCTTCCCGGACTTGGCGATTGAGCTCCCGGCGCCTGGTGGGGGTCGTTCCCTTGGACTTCGCCCTCAATTCCTCCTCGGCGCTCCAACGGGCCTCGATCGCCTGTGCAAGGCGCACCTCGTCATCCTTGGTGAGCAGCGGATACTGGCCAATATCGGTCAGATACAGCCTGACGAGATCCTCCTCGTCGCGCTCGACTCGCTCTTTCGCCAAGGTCCTGAAGCCTCCGTGGGTTCGGCTGGTACAGCGTCGCGCTGCTCCGAGGTTATTGACGCGTAGGCGGGGCCATCCGCGTCCGACCGTCGCTGCCCCACACCGCGCCGGTCAGCGAACTTTGCGCTACTTCATTGCTCGAACATAAGTGTAACGGTGGAGTCAAGCTTGGCCGTTCGCGGTCCTTGCCCTGGAAGCGCTCCCCGTGCTGACGCAAAGCCATTTCGCGGACCTCCGCGGGCCACCGCGGGCCACCGCGGGCGCTGAGGAGGGCTGAGCGGGGATGAGCGGGGCCCCGCCAGCTCCAGCCGAGCTCCACGGGGCTACCCAGGCCGGCCGCAGAGGGCAGCCCTCTCTGCCTGCACTACCTCCAGGTCGGCCATGGCCCTGCCGACCGCACGGACGACCGCGCCGTCTGCGGCCGGGCTACGGACCTCCAACCGGCGTGCACAGTCGGCAAGGATCAGCGGGTAGAGCCGACCGGAAAGGTCAGCTATGAGCGACAGGCCATCGTCCGCCCGACTGTCGCGATCTCGAGGACCCCGAACGCGGCCGCGTTCCGCCAGAGCCTGGTCAAGCTCGGGAAGAGCTCGGGCGAACTCGTCGCCGAGGGTGCCCTCCGGAAGAATCGTGAGCTCCTCCAGGCCCGGGAGGCCGACCGACACCGGAAGCAGGACCTCGAGGAGCGAGGCCCTCCAGGCGCGGGCGAGGCTCGCCGATGCGGCCCACCGCGCACAGCTCGCCGGCACAAGTCGCGGCGCGCGCTCACCTAACCTGCGAAAACACGTCAACTCGACGGCACGAAGCCCTCCGAGATGCCTGGAGGAGCCGAGGAGGCTCAACGAGCGGCAGGGTCCCGATCCGAACCCGTAGCTGCGCAACGGCCAGCGCTCGTCGAACCTGCTGTCCCGGCGGACGCCCGGAACTGGTTTGTGATCGGCATTCGCCGGTCCTTGCCGAAACCACGACTTGTGACCCGGGGCCCGGGCGGAGCTTGGCGGCGTTTGTACTCGGCGTGGTCGACGAGATCGATGACCCTTCTGACCGTTGCCGCTTCGAAGCCTGCGGCAACCAGACCGGAGACCGTGAGGTCTTGCTCGACATAGCCCTCGAGGATCGGGTCCAAGTCGGCGTACGGCGGGAGACTGTCGTCGTCGCGCTGGTCCGGTCGCAGCTCAGCCGATGGAGGCTTGGAGATCACCGCCTGCGGGACGAGGTCGTGACCCGCGACGGAGTTCCGGTGCTCGCACAGCTCGTAGACGAGCGTCTTCGGCACGTCCTTCAACACCGCGTAGCCGCCCGCCATGTCCCCGTAAAGGGTGGCGTAGCCAACGGCCATCTCGCTCTTGTTGCCGGTGGTGAGCACGAGCCATCCCCGCTCGTTGGAGATCGCCATCAAGATGATCCCGCGTATGCGTGCCTGAAGGTTCTCGCCCACGAGCCCGGCCGAAGGGTCCCCGGCGCCGAACACGGGCTCGAGCATCTCCAACAGCACGCTGTGAGCCGCCTCGATAGCGACGGTGGTCATGCCGATTCCCAGGTTCGTGACCAGCGCCGACGCGTCCTCGACCGAGCCTGCAGACGAGAAGCGGGACGGCATCGACACGCCGTGCACGCGCTCGGCTCCAAGCGCGTCGGCTGCGATCGTGGCCACGAGCGAGGAGTCGACACCGCCAGACAGGCCCACGAGCACATCGGTGAACCCGTTCTTGCGAACGTAGTCGGACGTTCCGAGCACAAGCGCTTCGTAGATCTCAGCCACCCGGGACAATCGGGGCGCAATGAGCGTGAGGGGTGCAATGGGCGCGAGGGGCACAGTCGGTTGCTCGGGGCGCACGACCTCGTCCGCGACCGGAGCCTCCGAGATGGTCACCAGCGGCAGTGACGAAATGCCCTCGTGGCCCCGCGGGTCGAAGAGCCGCTTGCGGAACATCGCGTCGACCGCGAGGTCGCAGATGGCGAGGGCCTCGCGGAATTGCGGAGCCGACGCGACAAGATCGCCGTCGTGGTCGAAGACCATGGAGGCGCCGTCGAAGACAAGCTCGTCCTGGCCTCCAACGAGGTTGACATAGGCGAGCGCGCAGGATGCGTCCGCAGCGCGCGTGGCGAGCATCCGCTCCCGCTGGGCGAGGATGCCGGCGCGGTACGGCGACGCGTTCAGCGTCACGACAAGCTCTGCGCCCCCCGCGCCCAGCCGACCAACGGGCCCCGAGGGGCTCCAGGCGTCCTCGCAGATGGTCACTCCCACGCGGACTCCTGCGATCAGAAAGAGCCGGTCCCGGTTCGCCCCCGGAGCGAAGTAGCGCCGCTCGTCGAAGACTCCGTAATTCGGGAGCAACTGCTTGCGGACTGTCGCGCGCACCTCGCCCGCCGCGCACACCGCGGCGGCATTGTAGAGATCGCCGTCCTCCTCGACGAAGCCGACGACCGCCGCGCAACGCTGCGTCGCGGCGGCAACTCTCTCGAGCGCGAGAAGGTTGCCTTCGACAAAACCCGTCTCGAACAGGAGATCCTCCGGGGGGTAACCGGTGAGGACCAGCTCGGGGAACACCGCCAGCTGCGCGCCCGCCGCCTCGGCCCGGGCGAGCTGCGCCATGACCTTCTCGGCGTTGCCCTCGAGATCGCCGACAGTGACGTCCAACTGACAAAGTGCGATGCGCAGTCTGCCCACGGGCGAAATCCTACCGGTGGCCTGGGCAGGATACGGTAACCACGATCAGGGTCGGGCCACGCCCGCAGGGACAGCTGCCTGCGTGCTCAGCCCTCGCCCGCGAGGGCAGTAGCCTGCGTGCAGAGGACTCCCCTACCGATGCCACCGCCACAGCTGCTCGACGAGCTTGTCCGCGCGTCTGCGGCTCCCGACACGGTGCGGTTGGTGGCCGATCAGCTCTTCGCCGCGTTCCCGACAGCCCGCGAACGGCTGGAGTCCGAGCCCGCCCTCGCCGCCAGCTTCACAGCGGTCGTGGCTGCCAGCCACTCGTTGTCGCGCGTGATCGTCACCGACCCTGCAGCCCTGGACGTGCTCGCGCAGCTGGACGTGCCCGCGACCGGCCCGGTCGCAATTCCCGGTCAAATGCGCTGGGACCCTGCTGAAGCAGACGACGTCAACGACCTCGTACGTCGCAAGCATCTGTCGCTTCTCGAGGTCGCCGCGCGTGATCTCATCGGCCTGAACGACCTCGAGCAGGTGACCGGCGCTCTCTCGCTGGTCGCGGACCGAGTGCTGGCCGGCGCCATCCGCCTCGCGGGGGCCACCAACGGCCTCGCCGTCATCGCCATGGGCAAGCACGGGGCGCAAGAGCTCAACTACTCGAGCGACGTCGATTTCGTCCTCGTCGCGTCCGATGCGGCCGGAGTCGATCCCTCGCTCGCGCGCTCGCTCGTCGCTATCGCCTCTCACGCGTACCGCGTCGATACCAACCTCCGCCCCGAGGGCCGCTCCGGCGTGCTCGTCCGGTCCGTCGATTCCTACGTCGCGTACTGGAACCGGTGGGCTCGTCCCTGGGAGTTCCAGGCACTGTTGAAAGCGCGCCACTCCGCAGGCGATGCCACCGCCGGCCGCCTCTTCGAGGAGGCGGCCTCGGAACACCTCTGGTCCCGGCGATTCGGCGCGGACGAGCTCGCCGAACTACGGACGATGAAGGCCCGGGCGGAGGCGATCGTCGCAAGCCGGGGCCTCGACCTCCGCGAGCTCAAGCTCGGCCGTGGCGGGATCCGCGACGTGGAGTTCTCCGTGCAGCTGCTGCAACTGGTCCACGGCGGCCGGGATCCGGCTCTCCGGTTGAGGGCAACACTTGCATGCCTCGCCGAGCTGGCGGACGCCGGGTACGTGGCGGCGGAGGACGCGGCGGCCCTGGCGATTGCGTACCGTTTCCTGCGCACCGTCGAGCACCGCCTCCAGCTCGTCGAGGAGGCACAGGTTCACACCGTGCCCTCCGACCGGGAGTCGAGGGACCGGCTGGCACGGGTGCTCGGCTTCCGGGGGCGACCGCAGGAAACGCCCGGTGAGCGCTTCGACGCGGTCCTGGCCCATCATCAGAGCACCGGAAGGGCGATCCACGAGCGGCTGTTCTTCAGGCCCCTCCTCGAGGCGTTCGCCGGCGGCATGCCACAAAGCTCCGCTCCTCGGCGCAACGACCAGGCGGCGGGCGACCACGGTTTTGCGCCGGATGCTGCCGAGGAGAGGCTTGCCGCCTTCGGCTTCGCCGATGCCGACCGGACCCGCCAAGCCCTCAGCGAGCTCACGCGGGGCCTGACCCGCTCCTCGCGACTCATGCAGCAGCTGCTGCCGCTCCTTCTCGACTGGCTCTCGGAGTCCCCCGACCCCGACCAAGGTCTCGTCGGGCTTCGAACCCTCGCCGGTGGCCCGCATCGCCGCGACCTTCTGGTGACGGCGTTCCGCGAGTCGCCCGAGGTCGCGCGGCGGCTCTGCCTGCTGCTCGGAACGAGCCGGCGCCTTGGCGAGATCATCGCCCGTCACCCCGATCTCGTGGAGCTCCTCGACGACAAGACCGCTCTCACCGCCCTGGAGCCCGAACAGCTCGTCCAGGGGGCCATGATGGCTGCGGATCAGGGGCCTGACAGGCGGACGGGCGCGCTCCGCCACTTCTTCGAGATCGAAACCGTGCGCATCGCGACCCGAGACCTGCTCGGCCTCTCGAGTCTTCGCGAGACGGGCCGTGCCCTCGCCGACCTCGGGACCGCGGTCGTCACGGCCGGCCTGCACGCCGTCGCGCCCGGCGTGCCGCTGGCGGTGATCGCGATGGGGAGCTTCGGCGGAGCGGAGATCGCTTACGGCAGCGATCTCGACGTGCTGCTCGTGTACGAGGGGACGAGTGCTCCCGACGCGGAGACCGCCGAACAGGCGGCGTCGGCACTTCTCCGGCTGTGCAACGGGTCAACGCCCGCCGAAGGGATCGTCCGGATCGACGTTTCGCTCCGCCCGGAGGGGAGGCACGGTCCGCTCGCCCGGAGCCTCGACGCGTTCGAGGAGTACCACCGGCGTTGGGGAGAGACCTGGGAGCGTCAGGCCCTACTGCGCGCCCGGCCGGTCGCAGGCAGCGACGAGGTCGTCGAACGCTTCGTGGCGCTGGCCGACGAAGCGGTATGGTCCTCGCCGCTCGACGAGGCCGCCGAGCGGGAGATCCGCAGGATGAAGGCACGGATCGAGCGTGAGCGGATCCCGCCCAGCGACGATCCTCAATTCCACCTCAAGCTCGGCCGTGGCTCACTCGCGGATGTGGAGTGGACGGCACAGCTCCTCCAGCTCCGGACGGGCACCCGGGCCACCGGGACCCGCGACGCGTTGGACCGCCTCGAGCGTGCCGGAGCGATCGGCGCCGCGGACGCTCTCTCGCTGAGAGAGGCCTACCGTTTCTGCGGGAGAACGAGAAACCGGTGGCACCTCGTGGGGAACTACGTCGCCGGCGCCGGAGGTGTGGTCGGAAGCGGGGCGGACGCGATGCCACGCCAGCCCGAGCTCCAGTCGCGTCTTGCGAGAAGCCTCGGGACCACCCCGACCGAGCTGCGCGAGTCGTACCGCCGGGTGACCCGCCGGAGCCGCAAGGTTGTCGAGCGCCTCTTCTACGGCCTATGAGGGCTGCCCGGCAAGGGACCCCGCCGGAGAGCAGGAGCCGACGGCGCGGGGCCAGGCCGGTCCGTCGCTTGGGTCAGCGTTCTCGACCTACACTCGTGCGATGCGCGTGTCGGGCCTGATCTTCGTCCGGACAGGCTGCTATGTCACCTTGGGACTGCTGTTCGGAATGCTGGCATTCGCGCGCACGAGCGCGCACAAGCGCCGCACCGGTAGGAGCCCTTGGCACATCCACCCTCTTGTCTGGGGCATCGTCAGCGTCTTCGTGACGTTCCTGGTCACGTTGCTGTCGATCGTCTACGTGGCGATCTTCGGCACGCTGGTCTCGGTCATCGCCTGCTCGACGATCTCCCAGCCGAGCCGCGAACCGAGCGCCACCGCGGGCTCAAGGTACCGAGCCGTGCCCGGGTGCTCACCGGTCCCCGAATTGGGCCCGGAGGTCGGGCCTGGGCAACAGTCGCCGCCGGTGACTGCGCTCAAGGCCTGGCTGCCTGACCCGACGGGTCGCCATGAGCTGCGCTACTTCGACGGGTCAGGATGGACCGAGCACGTGGCCAACGCCGGAGTCATCTCGGTCGACCGCTCCTGAGGAGCCGGCAGGAGCTGGGTTGAAGGCCGCGGCGGACGGTCAGCCGGGGACGGCGGAGTCCCTCGTGACGGTGACATCGGCATCTGAGCCGGGCCGGTCCTCGGTCTCCTTGGCGAAGATCAGCAACGACTGGTCGAGACCACCCAGCACCGTGTGAAGGCGGTAGCCGAGGAGCTCAGGCTCGTTGAGCATGGCTTGCAGCCCCAGTGCCCCGGTCTCACCTGCGTAGACCGATCCCGTGTGCCATTCCTTCACCCGGTACTCGACGTTCATCTCTCCCCTCGAGTTGTCTCAGGACGTCCTTGATGGCGTCGAAAAGCCTTGCGGAGTTGAACCATGCGCACTGACCCCAGGCAGAAGACAACCAGCGCGCCGAGCGCCGCAGCCACGAGGAGCGCGAGCGCGAGCGGGAACCTGCCGGAGAACATCAGGAAGCTGACCTTTGCCTCCCGAAGGTTCTCGAAGACGAAGACGAGCATCACCGCCACGAGGACCAGCGCCGGAACGAGGCTCTTCCAGGCTTGCCCGGCACGGCTTCTCGGAACGGGCGCACCCGGGATCTTCGGAGCGAGGCCGTGCGATGCCAGCCCCGTCGCCATGGGCTCTGGGGGCTCCTTGGCCTCGTCAGCCGCAGAGTTCACCTCTGACGGGGGGGTGGTGACTTCGACGCGCGATTCGGGCTCCAAGATGACCCCCGATCTGGTTCCGACGGGCTCGGATTGCTGCCGCTCGAGATGAGCTGTCTGCAGGATATTACGTGGCAGGTTCGTCGGTCGTCCCTGCTGGTCCTGCCGGTCGGCGCTCAGGCTCAGGCGGCGTCGCCCCGGGCCGACTGGTAGCGCGCGACCGTGAAGCTGATTATCAGCGGGACATTGACGGCGAAGAGGACCAGCATCGCCGTGAGCACCACAAGAGGCCCCCCACGGGTGTGGTCCCGGACGAAGGCGAACTCGATGAGCCCGGCAGCGATCACATACGAGAGCAGGGCCCACCGGCCTACGAGGAAGAACTTGTCCCACGCGAGCCCCCTCGTCCGGGCCAGCATGACGACATTCACCGCGAGCAGGACGCCGCCCGCACCAGCAAGGAAGACCGGCACAGCGAGCGGTGGCCGCCGCGGGGCGTACGACGCCATGTAGATGCCCCCGACCACGGCGAGCACCAGCGAAGCGGCGGCGATCCCGGCGACGGGGGCAAAACGCTGCTGCGAGGTGGCACCGGCCGGCGCTGTCGGGCTCGGCACGCTCATCGGGACGCCACCCGGGTCATGATGACGAGAGTTGCGACCTGCATCAGGCCGGTGATGCCGGCGGTGTAGATGAAACGCTTCATCAGCTTGCCGATCACCTCGCCATTGGGCCGGGGCTTGCGCATCTCGAACAGAACTGCGATGTTCGCCGGCTCGAGGATGCCGAGCGCGATCACGGCCATTATCCCCACAACGACGAACGAGACCATCAGCCAGGCGTGGTTCGGGCTCGACGCCTTCAGGTTGCCGAGATCGAGCGCCAACTGAAAGCCGGAGGCAAGTGTCATGGCGACGAGCGTCGGCATGACGAGCACCATCATCGGCATGAACCTCGCCGAGAACTCCGCGCGGGCCGGAATCGAGAGCCGTCCCAGGATCGGGCCGACCACGAGCCCGACGAACAGGTCGATCCCCGTCCACAATCCGCCGCCGGCGACGTGGTTGAAGTCGAGTCCCCACTGCCAGTTGAAGCCGATCGACGCCACCAGGAAGCCGAGGATGACTGCGACGACCGGCAGGCCCTTGAGCGGCACGATCTGAATGACCGGTCGCGGCGGAACGAGAGCACCGTGGCCGGCTCCGACTCCGCCTTCGGCCTCGACGCCGGCTCCGACTTCGACTCCGGTCGATGAAGAGTCAACCCTCGTGTCCGTCATTGTCCCCCTCCCGGTACCGGCCACCCCTGCCCGCGCCACGAACAAGGCGCCGTGGGCAGGGAAGAGACTCTAGCAACCAAGCCCGTCCTCGGACCGCGGTCCGGGCCTGATCGCCGATGACGGGAGCTCCTCCCGGGAGGCCCGACCATGCTGCGGAGGCTGCTCACCGCTGCGGCGCCGAACAAGCGTCTGCCCAGCGACTATTGTCTGCTGTTAAGGGTGCGCCGGGAAGACTGGTCGGCAATCAAAGGACCGACCCAATGACCGATTCCTTCCCCACATCTGCTCGCCAGCCTGCTGCGGAGCCTGACGCGCCCGGGTCACCGCCGAACCAGGCACAGGGGTGGGAGGCGCAACGAAAGTTCGCCAGCTGGCGGTGGGAAGCGCTCCGTACGACGTTCTGGCTGGTGCCGACGGTCCTCGTCTTCGTCGCAGGGCTGCTGTTCGTGGTCACCTTCGAGATCGACTGGGCGGCCTACTACGGACACCTCACGCTGCCGTTCTGGATGCGAACCGAGAGCGCGGACGCCGGTCGCCAGGTGCTCATCGCCATCGCCGCCGCAGTGATCACCGTCATCGGCGTGGTGTTCTCGATCACGATCCTGGCCCTCACCCTGGCGTCCCAGCAGTTCGGTCCTCGCATGATGCGCAACTTCGTCCGGGACGTCGGCAATCAGGTCACGCTCGGCGTCTTCGTCGGCACCTTCGTCTACTCCACGCTCGCCCTCGGCTCGGTCGCCATCGGCGGCCCCCGCGGCGTGTTCACACCCCATCTCTCCATCGCCGTCGCCGAAGCCCTGCTCCTTGTTGACATCGCGGTTCTCATCTACTTCATCCATCACATCGCCAAGTCCATCCAGCTCCCGGAGGTGATCGCCGGAATCGCCCGTGACCTGACCGCCGAGATCGATGCCGAGTTCCCCGAACACAAGCCTGACCTGAACGAAGCGGCGGCCGGCTGTGGCAAGTCGGCTGAAGAGCTGATGAAGCTGATCGAGGACAGGGGCGGCGAGGTCCCCGCGAACGCAAGTGGCTACCTGCAGTTCGTCGGCTATGCGCAACTGGTCGAGATCGCGGCCCGGACGGACTCGGTCATCCGCCTCAAGCACCGGCCGGGCCATTTCGTCGCCGCCGGGCGGCCGCTTGCCGCGGTCTGGCCACGCGGCGCTGCACAACAAGTTGCTCAGGCACTCGCGAAGGCACACGTGACCGGACCACACCGGACCCTGATGCAGGACCCGGTGTTCGCCATCGATCAGCTCGTGGAGATCGCCATCCGCGCGCTCTCGCCGGCGGTGAACGACACCTTCACTGCGCTGACGTGCATCGACTGGCTTTCAGCGGGCCTGAGACGAGTCTCCGGCCGGACGCTCGGGGAGGGTGTCTACAGGGACCGGTCCGGTCGCGTGCGCCTCATTGAACCCGATCCCTCCTATGCGCGGATGGCCAACCGGGCCTTCGACAAGATCCGCCAGTCGGCTCGGGGAATGCCGGTGGTGATGATCCACATGATGGACGCGCTGACCTCCATCATGGAACAGACCACGACCGTCGCGCAGCGGCGGGTTCTCGCACGCCAGGCAGAGATGATCCTCCAGAGCGCGGTGGAGTCCGTGCCTGAGCCGAACGACCTGGAGGACATCCGCAGCAGGTACCGGCACCTGCTGGTCAAGGCCGCCCTGGACGACCCGACGGACCCGTCGCCGACGGGCTAGTGGGCGGGCAGGCCGCCGGCCCCACGCCGACGACCATCAGCCCGGCGGCGCGAGCTGGAAGTGCCCCCGGCAGGCGGTCTTCGACCGCCTCGGGCAACCGGTTCAGCCCACATCCAGCGGAAGATGCGGGTCTGCGCTCCACTCGGCAAGCGATCCGTCATACAGGCGAACGTCATCGCGCCCCAGAATCGATAGCACGAAGATGTCGACCGTGGCCGAGATGCCCGCTCCGCAGTAGGCGATCACGGGAACGTCCGGACCGACGTCGAGCAGGTCACAGAGCCCATGAGCCAGCTCGTCGCGTTGCCGGAGGCACCCCGTGCCCGGCTCGACAAGCTCGTGCGCCGGTGCGCTCAGTGATCCAGGGATCCGGCCTGGCCGGCTGTACGCGCCCCGGCCCTGCGCCCGGAAGGCCTGTGACGACAGCGCATTGACGAGACATGCCGGTTCTCCGCCCACGGCCCCGATGACGTCGTCCTTGGTGGCGAGCAGCTCCCGCCGTGGCCGCGCGACGAAGTTCGCGGGTTCGATGCTCGGCGCTGCCGAGCTGAGTTCGTATCCCGCTCGACGCCACGATGGCAGACCGCCGTCGAGCACGCGCACATCGTCGAACCCGAAGTAGCGCAGAAGCCACCACAGCCGGAACGCCCACATCGGCGACTCCTGCGCGTAGGCGACAACGCTGGTGCCCGGCCCGACGCCGAGGTCGCTCATCGCCCGAGCGAACCGCTCCGGCCCAGGCAGCGCGAAGGGGAACGGGGAGTCGGGGTCCGACAAGTCGCCGGGGATGTCGGCGAACACGGCGCCGGGGACATGGGCCTCGTCGTAGCCCCGTCGCCCGCTCTCCACCGTGTAGGGCCCATCGGCGACCTGGCGGCGGAGACAGGCCGTCGAGTCGATGATCCGAAGCTGCGCTTCGCCGAGCGCTGCGCGAAGGCCCGGCGCGTCGATCAGCTTCTGGCCTCGGACCACCTCACGAGCTTAGCCGTGTCCCGACAAAACCTGACTTTCTCCACCGGCTTTATATGATTCAGGTTGCGGCCTTGCAGGAGCCAGTTGCTGAAGCAGCCCTCGCGGTTGCGGGCCCACGCTCTGCTCCGGAAGTATTCCGAGATGGAAACAGCTGTCCGGCGCGTTCGCCCCGGCGACGCCGACCGGTTGCGGGAGGTCCGTCTGTCCGCTCTGCGGGATGCGCCCAGCGCCTTCGCGTCCAGTTTCGAAACCGAGGTCGTCCACCCTGCCGCGGCTTGGGCTGAAGCGGCCGAGGCTCGTTCATCAGGGATCGACGATGCCACGTTCCTCGCCGAGGTGGGCCCGGACTGTGTCGGTCTCATCGGCGCCTTCCGACGACCAGGGAGGCCGGGAGTCGTCGAGCTGGTTTCCATGTGGGTCGCCCCCGAGCTCCGGCGCAGGGGCGTCGGCCGCCTTCTGGTCGAGCAGGCCGTTGCCTGGGCAGGCGACACCGGTGCCGACGCAGTCGAGCTGTGGGTGACCCGAGGCAACTACGCCGCCATCGCGATGTACCGCAACAGCGGCTTCACACTCAAGAACGAGCACCAGCCGCTTCCGTCCGACCCGTGCCGGGACGAGGTGCGTATGGTCCTCGAAGTCCCGAGGAGCAGCGCCGGCTGAGCCAAGCGCAAAGCGGGTCATCCGGGAATCCGGCGTACCTGACCTGGTTGAGATCCTCGTGCCGATGGCCCGGGCTCGCAGAGCCGTTCAGGACCTCACCAACCGCCGTCTGCCTAGTCCTTCCGACCGGTGAGGGCGAGGCGAACGCCGATGGCGATGATGGCCAGGCCGCCGAGACCACCAACTAGCTGCAGCCGCTTGGGCGACCGGGCGAACCAGGACCGCGCGGTGCCCGCGGTGATCCCCCATACGTTGTCACTGACGAGCGCGATGACCGAGAACACCAGTCCGAGCAGCAGAATCTGTTCGGGGACCCGTCCCGCGGATCTCGTGACGAACTCGGGAAGGATGGCCGCGAGAAAGATCACCGTCTTCGGGTTCGACACCCCCACCAGAAAGCCCTGCAACAGGTAGCGCCGGTCGGCCCGCGAGACAAGAGCCGGATCGACCATCGATCCAAGCGACCGTCGGTCCCGGATCGTCTTAACACCGAGATACACCAGATAGGCGGCGCCGATCAGCTTCAGGATCGTGAACAGCGCGACCGCTCGCTCGGCGAGCAGCCCGATTCCGAACGCAACCGCGATGACCTGGACGTACTCGCCCAGTGCATTGCCGATCACCGTGAGCGCGGCCGCCCTACGCCCGTACGCGAGCGCTCGCGAGACGATGAACATCACGCTTGGTCCCGGGATCACCACTATGACGAGGGCCGTGAGCGCAAACGCCACGAAGTTGCTCGCTGAGGGCACCGCCCAACGATAGGGCGTCTAGACCACCAGCAGGAGTTCCGCTGCTTCAGCCGGCTGTGTTGAAGTTGTGCACGTCGAGATACTCGATGCTGGGCGGCGCACTGAAGCCGATCTCCCGGCTGATCGGCCCGATCTTCTCTCGGGCGAACTTCTCGAAGCCTTCCCGGGTCTTCCAGACATCGGTGACCCTGAAGCCGTCGTCGGTCCCGATGACGAAGTGGAACAACAGGCCCGGTTCGCTGTGCGGCCCACCCGGGGAGATTCCCATCTTGGCTACCGCCTCGTCGTACTGCGCAAGCGTGACGCCCTTGAAGTCCTGCTGCACGGCAATTGTCACTCTGAGCCCCCCTCAGTAGAAAGTCCGGCAAGCATAGACCACAGGAGCCGGCACGACTAGGCCCCGATCACCCGTGGCACGACGAGCCACGACAGCACGCCCGTCCCCGGGCCGACCTCGCCCCACTCGTCGACCAGGAGGTCGATCCGGGCGAGTGCCGCGGTCGGCATCCGGACGAGACCGCCGCCGATCAAGAGTCTGACCGTCTCCGAACAAGTGGGCTCGTGGCCAACGACCATGAGCAACCGCGTCGATTCCGGCTCTCGGCGGACCTCGCCCAGCAGGCCTTCGACGCCTTCGTCGTAGAGGGCACCGGACTCGCGCGCGGACCACACCCAGTCTCGGGCCTCGCTTGCCAGGGCGAGCGTCGCCTTGGCCCGTAGCGCCGGCGAGCAGATGACCGAATCGGGCACCTCCGTGCCGGCCAGGAAGCGGCCGGCCGCCCTGGCTGCCTTCCGGCCCCGTTTCGCCAACGGTCGCTCGAGGTCCGGACCGCCGTAGTCCGCAGACCAGTCGGACTTCGAATGCCTGAAGACGATCAGTGAGTGGGACATCTCGACAGCCCTGAGGTGTCCGGGCTCAGAGCTTGTAGCCGACAAAGCGCAGGAACGACTTCCGGTCGGTCACGTCCTGGTCGGTCTCGACGCCCAGCGGGGCTGAGCCGTCGATCACACCGAGGATGCCACGGCCGAGATCGGTCTCGGCCAGCACGACCTCCACGGGGTTGGCCGTGGCGCAGTAGATCGTGCAGACCTCGGGCACCTGCTTCAGCTGGTTGAGCACGTTCACCGGGTAGCCCTCGCTGACAAAGACGACAAAGCAGTGGCCTGCGCCCAGCGCCAGCGCGTTGCGGACGGCCAGGTCCACGAGCTCGGGGTCGTTGCCCGAGCTCCGGACCAGGCACTTGCCAGACGCCTCGCAGAACGCCAGCCCGAAACGCAGGTGCGGGCTCGTGCCGGCAAGCGCCTCGTGAACATCCTCGACGGTC
This sequence comes from Acidimicrobiaceae bacterium, assembly GCA_003139355.1. Classification (GTDB taxonomy): domain Bacteria; phylum Actinomycetota; class Acidimicrobiia; order Acidimicrobiales; family Bog-793; genus Fen-455. Next base: position 18,297 of record PLIM01000148.1, read on the forward strand.
TTGATGAAGTGCGCCTGGCCCAGGATCACGTTGAGGTCTTCCGGCTTGTCGATGGGTACCACGACCAGCTGCACGCTGCGTCTCCTGTCCTCTGGGCCCTTCACTGGGCCCTCCACTGGGCCCGATGCCCACAACGAACTCTGCGCCTCGGGCGGGCCGGGCGCAAGGCCGCCGGCGAACAGGGTGCATCCCGCCGAGCCTGGCCGAGCGGAGGAGGTGTTCCGCTTGAGGTTCAGCTCCCCGGACATCTCACTGGCAAGCAGCCGACGCCTCAAGTCGGGGCGTACTTCGTCCGATAAGACAAGACGAGCAGAACTGTGTCCTGGGTCCCGCAGCACAAGCAAGGACCGTGCGAGAGCCTTTCGACGTTTGCGAGAAGGGCGGTCCTGTTGATCTACCGAACTGGCCTCGGGGGAGCGGCGAGGCATGCTGCCGGCCCGGCAGAGCCGACGCTGCCGGTCCTCGGGCAGGTGACGGCTCTCGTCGGGGGTGCTGAGGGAGCTCTTGCAAGGTTCGCCGGGTCCCGACATGGCCTCGCCATCTGACGCCACAACACCGCGGCCACCTTCTCGTCGCCGCGCCCTCGGACAACCCGTCCGGCTCTGGCTGTACATCGGGTTTCTCCTCGCCGGCGGACTGGTGGTCGTCTACGGGCCGGTGCGCCTCGCCCCTGCCGTGGCGGCCGGCCATGTCGTGGCGATCCCATGGTGGGCGGTCTTCCTCCTCGCCACAGCCGGGGAGCTGGCGAGCGTCGAAATGCCCATCCGCAAGACCAATGTCCTTTTGACGCTCAATGATGCCGTCATCATCATCGCCCTCATGGGCACCGGCCCATTTGTGACCGCATTGGCGATGGCGTGCTGTCTTGCGGTCGTTCAGGCCGTGCAACGTCTCGCGCCCGTGCAGCTGATCTTCAACTTCGCAGCCGAACTGCTGGCGATCCCCATCTACTACGTGCTTCTGCGCGTCATGGTCCAGCCCGGCGCAATCTTCTCCTTGCGCAGCGTCGTCGGCTACCTGGTGACGGTGACATTGCTGAGCGAAGTTTCCAACATCGAGATATCCGCGGCCATGTACCTGTCCGAAGCCGACTTCACAGTGGTCACCAAGGGACTGGCCTCCTCCGCCCCGGTGGTGGCCATCACGGCACTCGGCAACGCCGTGATCGCAATGATCATCCTGGTCATGACCGTTGCTGCACCGGTGGTGCTGCTGACCCTCCCGATCCCGGTCCTTGCCACCCTCGCGACCTATCGCGCACAGATCGCCAGGCGTAGGCAACAGACCGACATCGAGAACCTCTTCGCGGCGACCCGGATCCTGAGCTACTCCAAGAGCGTCACCGCGGGTGCCGTGGACTTCCTCAATCACATCGCCGCAATGTTCCACACGACACTTGTGGAGCTCACTCTTCTGCCGCCGGTTCCGGGACACCCGGCGCTCGTCACCAGAACCGTTGACGGTGTGGCTGCCGACGTCATGACCACGACTCCTGTCGAATGTCTGCCAACCGGCCTCGTCGACGCGCTGGCCGCCGACGACATCCTGGTCACCAAGAGACAGGGCCTGGGCACACCGCTGGCCAACTACATCGCAGCGGACAACCGGTCCACCGGGATGGGCGTGGCCCTCCCCGGTGCGGACAACGCTTCGTGCCTCGGCTATCTCGTCGTGGGTAACCGCAACAAGTTCGTCGGCGACTTCCAGCAGACCGATCTGCAGCTGCTGGGCACACTCGCCAAGCAGCTCGCCTTCGCCCTGCAGAACGGGCGGCTGCACGAGGATCTGGCGCTGCTGGCCGGCGTCCAGGACGATCTGGTGCGCAAGGCCTTTCACGACCCCCTCACCGGTCTTGCGAACCGGGCACTGTTCGTGGATCACATAGAGGGCGCCTACCATCGCGCACAACGCTCGGGAAGCCTGATCTTCCTTCTCTACATCGACCTCGACGAATTCAAGAAGATCAACGACACGTTCGGTCACGCCGCCGGAGACGAGGTGCTCATCCAAGTGGCGGACAGGCTCAACAAGTGTGTCCGCGCCACCGACACCGTCGCGCGGCTCGGTGGCGACGAATTCGCGATCTTGTTGGAGCAGGCGACGTCGCTGACTGCTGCGGAAACAGTTGCCGAACGGATTGTCGAGAGCCTCGGTGAGCCGTTTCCTCTCGCGAACGGCACGGCCAGCATCGGTGCGTCGGTGGGAATCGCCTTCACCGACATGGTCGGCCAGTCCGCTGTGCAGCTGATGAAGTCGGCCGACGCCGCCATGTACACCGCCAAGAGATCGGGCAAGGGACGCCATTATGTCGCCGTCTGACAGTTTCCCGGGCGCCACGGCCTCATACCCGGCGCCTCCGGTCCATCCAGGAGACGCCCGGTCGCAGTACACGCAACCGGCGGTGCGCTCCAGTAGGCTCCATATGGTGGAACGGCAGGTAGTGACACCCCCCGACCTGGAACGGGTGCTGAGCGAGCGATCCTTGCGCGTCGCGTTCCAGCCGGTCTGCAGCCTGCAATCGCGCGAGGTCATCGGCTACGAGGCACTGTCGAGGTTCCCCGAACAGACCGTTGCGACACCCCGTCAGTGGTTCGACCAGGCGTTGCGGCTCGGACGCCTGCAGGCGCTCGAGCTCCTCGCGGCCACCACGGCATTGGAACAACTGGCGCGCCTCCCAGCGCACGTCTTCCTCGCCGTCAACGTGTCGCCGGCTACCGCAGCCTCAACGGAGTTCGGTGAGCTCGCGGCCACGATACCGCCGGAACGCCTTGTCCTGGACATCGCCGAGAACGCCACCGTGGACGACTACCCCCGCTTCACAGAGGTGATCGATCACCTGCGCTCGCTCGGCGTGCGGATCGCCCTGGACGATGCCGGCGCCGCTGACGTCAGCCTGCAGCACCTTCTCGGAATTCGACCCGACATCGTGAAGATCGACACGACGGTGATCCACGGGATCGCCGCGGACGAGCTTCGCCAGGCAGTCGCCTACTCGTACGCGAGCCTGGCCAAGCGGGCGGGCGCCATGAGCCTGGCCGAAGGAATCGAGACCGAAGGGGACCTGGCCATGCTCTTGTCGCTCGAGGTCGAAACCGGCCAGGGGTACCTGCTCGGTCGCCCCGCGTTCTTGGAGGTCTGACCCGCGCGGGGCCGCAGCGCTCTGCCTCAGGTCGCTTCCAAGGTTCAGAACCCAAAGGTGACGCCGGTGAGCTCCTCCGACAATTCCCACAGGCGTCGCGCCGTCTCCTCGTTCTTCGCCGACGCTGCCGGCTGCACCTCGGTCGGATGACCACGCAACTCTGCGAAGCCGCCAGGACCGTAGAAGCGCCCACTCTCGGCCGCGGGGTCGCTGGCCGCGTAGAGCTCGCTGAGCGCGCCCATCTCGGCGCTCTGAGCCAAGAGACGGTTGCCGACCCTCATCAGCTTCTTCATCACGCCGGTCGGACCGCTGCTCTGCAGGTTCGTGTCCGCCCACCCGGGATGCGCGAGCACCGAGCGGACCGGGATCCCAGCCGCCCGGACTCGACGGTCCAGCTCCAGGCCGAACAGCACGTTGGCGAACTTGGACTGCTGATAGAAAGCCCTCGGTGAGTAGGACCTTTCCCCGGTGAGGTCGTCGAAGTGGATCGACCCGCCCCTGTGCTCGAGCGAAGTGACCGTGACCACCCGCGCGTCCCGGCCTCGACGGATCGTTTCGAACAGCAGCCCGGTCAATGCGAAGTGGCCGAGGTGGTTGGTCGCGAACTGAGACTCGAAGCCCTGCCGGGTCAGAGCGCGGGGCGGGAACATCACCCCGGCATTGTTGACGAGCACGTCCACCGCGACCGGATCGCTCATGATCGCGGCCGCGAAGGCCCGCACCGAGTCGAGGTCCGCAAGGTCCAGCATCCGGAATTCGACAAGGGCTTCCGGGCTTGCGGCTTTGACCCGGTCGACAGCGTCCAGTCCTTTCACCTCGCTGCGGCCGGCGAGCACCACCTTGGCGCCGTGTGCGGCGAGTTGGCGGGCGGTCTCGAAGCCGAGGCCGCTGTTGGCGCCGGTGACAACGAAGCTGCGGCCGGACTGGTCCTTGATCTGGGCGGCGGTCCAACGAACCATGTGTGCTCGCGTGCCGCTCGATCAGGCAATGGCTTCAACGCTGTGTCGAAGCTCACCACGAGTCTTGGTGTCGACGAGCACTGTCAGCAGCTCACCGATCGTCTGCTCCCGACCGGGACCCTTTCGCAAGGGCACGTGAACTTGGATCCGGTAACGATTGCGGCGGCCGTCCTTGTCCTTTAGGACATAGCCGGCTGTGGTCAAGTCCGTGACAATGCCAAAGACCCTGCGCTCGGTGATACCCAGGATCGCGGCAATGTCGCGAAGGCGCACACCGGGATCGTGCGCGATGCAGACGAGGACTCGGGCATGGTTGGTGAGGAAAGTCCACTCTCCCATGAGGTGAGTCTAGCAGATTCTGGAACTTGATTGCCAGTTTCGTATAACTAGAGTACGATGACAAATGTCGTCGCCGACCGCATCTGGCCGAGAGCTACGGCAGAAGACGGAGGCACAAGAAATGGGAATGGGTCGGACGGGAATGTTCTTCAGCATCCTCGCAATCGCCGCGGGTGCCGTCATGTACTGGGCGGTGACCTCGCAGGGTCACGGGTTCCGGCTCTCCACAGTCGGAGTCATCCTCATGGTCGTCGGGGCCATCGGCCTCGTCGCCTCGGGGACCGTCTTTGCCACGTCACGTCGTCCGGGTAGCGGTAAGCACACCTACGACCGTGAAGCCATCGACGCACAGGGTCACTCGACCGAAGTGCACGAAGAGGTGCACAGCTAGCCCAGCCGTGGTTCGACGGCGGGCAACAAGGCGGCCCGACCACGTGGCACTCGACGCGTCACCGAAGGGGGTTTTCAGATGGTTCGTAGACTGACTGGCCTGGCCGTGCTCTGCCTGGTAGTTGTGTGCATCCTCGTGCTGCTGAAGGTCGTCTAGGCACGATCGTGCTGGGCGGTGGCCACCAGACCATGTCAGCTCCCCGGTTCTGGGCGTGAGCGGACGAGGAACGCCCCGCCGCCAGCTCAGCCGCCTGCCGGAGTGCCCCTGAAGGTCGCGTAAGTTGCATCCACCAGCCCCATGGCCTTGCCCAGCTGGTGCCAGAAGTGTGGAGACCGGGCCACCCAGCGAGTCCGACCGAGTCCACTGACCAGCTCGCAACCCGTGACGGCCACCACAACGGTCCTGAACATCCGCCCCGGTGCTGTGAAGGACAGGCGGTAGGTGATCCCGAGGTCGAGTGGACAGGCGAACTTGCCGGCGGGCATCGGTGGCAAGTCGCACACGATCCTGGCCGCGTGGCGGACCGATGAGGCTTGGTCGACCTCGACGACGGCCGGGAACGAGAAATGAATACCGTTCTGCGGAAACGCGTCCACCCGGCGTACGACAAGTTTGTCGAGTCGGCCGATCGCTTTGCAGAGCGCCGGAGAACCGACGGCGGCCGGCAGGGTCCCGCCCGTCGTGGTACTGGGCGATGCCTGCGCCGAGCTGCTCGCAGTCGCGATCAATACCGCGGGGATGCACACGGCTACCAACCAAGCTCTCGTTGTCTTCATGGTCCCATGAAGCATTCAGCAGGCAAGTTCGCGTACGCGTCGCTGGGACGAAGTTGCGCGCGGACCTCGGCGAGGTGGAGCTGACGCTCGTGCCCAATGTCGCGACCAGTGTGGCCCACGGCCACTCGCACGTGGTTCGCACTCGAGCGCTTCACGGCCAGAGCTTCGGCCCGAGCCCGGAGGCTCTGGTCACCGGGTGTGTGATCGCAACGCGCAGTGACGACTCGGCGGCCACCAAGGTGACCTGCTGCTTGGCACGAGTGACCGCCGTGTAGAGGAGCTCCCGGGTCAGGATCGGCGACGGGTCACGGGGCAGTGAGACGACCACCCGCTCGAACTCGGATCCCTGGCTCTTGTGGATCGTCGTCGCCCACCAGGTGTCGATGTCGCCCAGCTGCGACATCGCGAGCTTCTTGAGGCCGCCACCCGCGTCCCCGAACGCGGCGACCGGGCCGGTGGGCCCGGCGACCACGAGCCCCACGTCACCGTTGAACACCTGGTTGAAGTAGTCGTTGCGAGTGACGATGATCGGCTGGCCCACATACCGGCGCCGGCCGATGCCGGCGTCGGGCAGCTCCCGCGCCGTGAGGGCTTCGATGGCCGCGCTCCAGCCGGAGACGCCGGGCGCTCCGAACCGGGTGGCGCACAGTACCTTCAGGTCCGACGCGAGGCTGAGACCGCCTTCGGCGTCACCGTCCTGGCCCGCGCGGACCACTTTGACGGCAGTGGCCGCCACCTCCTCCTGCAGCCGGGCTATGCCGGCCCGGTCGTCGTCCTCGACCCATGTCAGNNCTCGATGGCACCTGCGAGCGGCCCCTCCGCCGGCCCGGACGCCCGCGGGCCGACGATCTCTCCGAGCACGGCCCCCGCTTCGACACTTGCAAGCTGGAATGGGTCGCCGACCAGTACCAGTGTTGCGTCGGGACGCATCGCGTCCAGCAAACGGGCCATCAACGGGAGCGACACCATCGACGTCTCGTCGACCACCACCAGGTCGTGAGGCAGCGGGTTGGAGCGGTCATAGCGGGGCTTCCCACTCACATGGGCTCCCAGGAGTCGATGCAGCGTCTTGGCCCCGGTGGCACCTGACGCGTCCGTGAGGTCTCCGCCAAGGCCCGCCGCCTCAGCCTTGTGGGCCGCGTCCATGCGCGCGGCCGCCTTGCCCGTAGGCGCAGCGAGTGCGACGTCGAGTTGTCGGCCCTGGGCGCGCGCGACCGCGCCGGCGGCGCCGAGCAGCCCGGCGATCGTGCGAGTCTTCCCAGTCCCCGGTCCGCCCGCGACGACGGCGATCCGGCGGGTCAAGGCTTTGGCGGCGGCCTCGCGTTGCAGCGGGTCCATGGTGTCGAAGAAGGTGTCGAGGATCGCGTCGAGACCTGGTGACGCGGTGGCGAGCCCGTCCTCGCTGCGGGCGCGACGCAGCAGATCGTCTGCGACACGCTCTTCGAAGCGCCAGTAGCGCTCGAGATACAGGCGGGCACCGTCCCACACGAGCGGCATGATCACCTCGCCTGAATGGTCGTCCGGGCCGCGCACCGCCGGGCTCGCCGCCAGGAGCCTCGCCCAATGCACAGGACCGGGCCAGGGCAGGGAGTCGGTCGACCGGGCCTGCGCATCGTCGACTACTACGGACTTGGCGACAGTCTCGATCACGACGCAAACATGCCCAAAACGCGGGGCACGGGCCGCCAGAGCGGCGCCGAGCAGCACCTCGGCTTCGACTCCAGGGACGGTCCGGGCGATCACGCCGGCCACGTGGACGGCGGACGCGTCGAGCACCCCGGCCTCGACGAAAGGCGCGAGCGTCGCGACCTCCTCACCGAGCAGCGGACCGGCTGCGGTCACGTCGGGACCTCGGTGCCCTCGAGAAGCTGGCTGAGCGCGGTCACGAGCGCCGGTGGGACCTGCCAGCTGAAGACCCCGTGCGGGCATCCCTCGACCAACGGCGTGGCGGCACCGACCATCCCTCGCACGAACAGGTACGCGATACCGCCGAGATGCTCGCCCGGCTCGTAGCCGGGGACGCGCCAGCGCAGGTAGCGGTGCAACGCGACCGAGTAGAGGAGAGCCTGCAGCGGGTAGTGGTGCTCGGCCATAGCCGCGGGCAGGCGGTCGGGGTGATAGTCGTGCAACCGGGGCTCACGGCCTTGTTCGGCCAAAGTGTTGGTCTTGTAGTCGACTACGACAAAGCGGGCGGCCGAGTTCTCGCCTGTCGCGTCACGGACGCGTACGACCATGTCGATGGAGCCCGTGAGATGCCCGGCGAGCTCAACCCCGAACAGCCCCGACGAGAGACGCTGCGCCCAGGACCGCAACGGGTCATCCTTCGGCAGATGGCCGAGCACGAGCGCGCCGATGTCACGATCTGTCGCGAAGCGCCCCTTCCCGCCCAGGCGGAGCTCGAAGCTCAGCTCTCCGAGGCGTTCGCTGCGGCCCAGATCGCGCAGTCGCAGTCCTTCAAAGAGCGGGCCGAGCGGTGTCTCGATCGCGGCACGCAGGCCGGCGGCGAGAGTCGCCGTGTCAACCGGCCAGGGATTCCACTCGAGCCGATCGTCGATGTAGGTGCGCAGCTCTGCGTCGAGATCGGCCGCCAAGAAATCGACGCGCTCGAGCACCTCGTGGACGAGCGTGCCGAATTGCGCGCCTCCCGCTACAGCGCCAAGCGGCAGGTCCGAGGCGGGCACGGCTCCGTCGGTCGAAACGGTGCCGGCCGACTCCGCCAGCTCCTCAACCGGCTCGTCGGCCGCGCCGGAGTCACCGAGGCTCTCGTCCTCGGGATCGAGCTCAGCATGCCGGCCGCGGTCGCTGATCGCGCTGAACGACCAGCGCCGGCTGGCACGGACGGGGACCCGCGCGAGCACGGCGAGCTCGAGCTCGCCCGAGGGGGCCCTCAATTCGCGGTCGACCCACACCTCGACCGGGCCGTGGCCCGAGCCCGTGACGGTAACCGCCACGGTGTCACCGGCCGGAGAGAACGCGGCCTCAAGGGCCGCGGCGGCGTCGCGATCGGCTGGCAGCTCGACCTTGGGCGCCGCGAACAAGCCCGGGTCGATCGCACCGTCGCTGCGGGCAAAGAGCACGCGTGCAAGCCCTGTGATGTCGGATCCCTGTACTCGCGTCCACCAGACAAGCGTCTCGTGCTCGGCTCTGGTGAGCGCCACGTAGAGCAGCCGAAGGTTCTCCCCGAGTGCCTCGTCGTTGGCGAGGGCCTTGCGCACCTTTGCGGCCGACGCCGTGGGCCAGGCTTGGCCACTGGCGATGTCGATCGTGCGACGTCCGGTTCCAGGGTCCTGGAACACGATGTCGCGCGCGGCGGCGAAGCTCCTGCGCCACAACGTCGGGACGCACACGACCGGGAACTCGAGGCCCTTCGCGACGAACACGGTCATGATCTGCACCGCCTCGGCTTCCGACTCGACCTGGCGAGCCGTCAGGTCGTTGTCCGGATCGTCGGCGACCTCGGATTCGAGCTGTTCGAGAACCGCCAGCAGCCCCGTGGCAGTCGGCCGGCGACCGGCGGTGCGCGCCTGCAGCAGCCCGGCGATGTGGTCGAGGTCGGTCAGGTCCCGATCGCCGTCACTCGAGCCCAGCACCCGGGCCGTGACGCCGCTCTCGGACCAGACGTGCGCACAGAGCTCAACTGTGCCGTGGGTCCTGAGCGTCTCGGCCCACCTCTGGAGCTGGGCCTGTACGTGGCTGAGCTCGGCGTCGTCGGCCGCGTCGAGCACGGCGACCGACCAGCCGAAGAACCACGAAAGCGCGGCGGTGCGGGCGCGGGTCGGGTCGGCCGGCCGGGCGAGCGCCGTGAGGAGCCGGCGCCACTCGATGGCCGCTGCCGATTTCAAGACGCTGTCGCCCCGGGTCACCACGGCGGGGATGCCTCTCCGGCGCAGCGCCGCCTGGACCGGTTCGGCTTCGGCGTTCTTGCCGATCAGCACTGCGAAGTCGCGGGGTCGCAAGCGGCGCCCCGAGGCGCTGTCACCCCGGGAGGGGACCCAGGCCGTCTCCAGCAGCTCCTGGACCTGATACGCGAGGTCGCGGGTGATCGCGGCCTCGGCGGCGGTGCTGATGACCTGGTCGTTCTTGGTCCTGGGAAGGTCGTCGCCGAGCGCGAGCCGTACCCGCAGAGCAGGTACCGCGGCGCCGTCGTCCGTCGTGAGACGCAGGTCCTGGTGCCGGGGCGGCGGCTCGACCGACAGGAATTCGATCCGGGGGTCGCCGAACGTCGCGCCCTCGAGGAGATGAGCGAGGGCCTTGAGCAGCGCCCCGTCGGAACGCCAGTTCGTTCCGAGCGTGAACCGCGTCGTGCCGGCTTGGTGCGCGGCCTCGAGGTAGGTGTGCACGTTCGCGCCGCGGAACGCGTAGATCGCCTGCTTGGGGTCGGCGACCAGGACGAGGGTCGAATTGTGACCGGGACTTCCGAACAGTCTCGAGAAGATCTCCCACTGCACCGGGTCGGTGTCCTGGAACTCGTCGATGAGCGCGACGCGGAAACGGCGGCGCAAAGTGGCAAGGGCGTTCGAGCCCTCGACCAGCGCGTCACGGAGCCGGGTCAGCACGTCGTCGAACGAGAGCGTGCCAGCAACACGTCTCCGCCGATGGACCTCCGCGACAGCGCTGTCGAGGAGGCGACGCAGTCGAGCGGCGGCCGGCGTCGACTCGGAGTCGTCGATGCCCGGGATGACGCGTATGCCGGGGTTCCCGAGCACCTTGATCGAAAGGCTCGAGAGGGACTTCAGGCTCGGGAGGTCGCCCGCGGTCGTCGGATCCGCGACCGACTCCGCCGCGAGCACGTCGGCGCAGACCGTGTAGACGAGTTCGTTGGTGTCGTCGAGGAGCGTCGCGTCGAGGTCGCCGGGAGCTGCCGAGCCCAAGGTGGCGAGCACCTGCTGCGCGAAGCCGTGGATGGTCGTGATCGTGGCCGCGTCGAAGTTGGCGACTGCCCGCTCGAGGCGCTCGAGTCGCAGCTCACGGTCGGTGCCGGCCACGAAGGCCAGGAACTCGTCGGCGGCTGTGGTGTCGCAAGGGCTGCTGAGCGCGGCCGCAACCTCGCTGAGCCGGGTCCGGACACGGTCGCGCAGCTCGGCCGCGGCGGCTCGGGTGAAAGTGACTACGAGCAGCTCCTCGACGGGAACCGCTTCCTCCGCCACGTAGCGCACGATGAGGCTCGCGAGCGTGTAGGTCTTGCCGGTGCCGGCGCTCGCCTCGATCGCGACGCGGCCGGTGGGCAGCGGGTCGAGGAGCGAGAAGACCGGCGGTGCGCTCATCTTCCTTCCTCGGTGCTTGCCTCGATCGCGCCCCACAGGTAATCGGCGAACCGTGCCGCTCGCCCCGCGGACGATCCAGGAGGGTCGTCTGCGCGCGCGGGCAGGGCGCAGAGCTCTTCGAAGTCGAGAGCTCCGAACGCCAGCCGGTTCGCGTCGTCGTGGCCGTCGCCGTGGCCGGTGAACGGCTCCCAGTCCTCCGGCCTCGCGGTCTGTTCGTGCAGCTTGTGAGACAAGGACACAAAGAGCGGGATGGGCTCGCGCAGCCCGCGTCGGTAGCAGTCGACCGCCACCTCCAGCGCATCGAGGGCGCACTCGCGGCGGTCATCGGTTGTGGCGCCACGGCCAACGAGCTCGAGCACCTTGAGCGCGCCGTCCTTGTCCCCGCGACCCACCACGACGCTGCGCCAGCTGGTCGCGGAGTCGCTCGCCGAAAGGGCAGCAAGGTCAAGCCACGCCGCCAGGTGATGCTTGGGTGCAACCTTGCTGAAGGTGACGAGGGCCGGGCCCGGAGACGGATCCGCGCATCGACCCGACACTGTGCCGACGATGCGGGTGCCGTCGCCGAGCACGACCTCGACCGGCAGGTGGTCGTCGCGCACCGGGTCGACGCCGAGCTCGGTCGCGGCAACCAGCAGCCGGTCGACGGTCTCCTCTACCTCGCTGAGCGAGACGTCGCCCAGCCCTCCCGGGGGCAGCGTTCCGAGGGCGCGCTCGTGGCGCTCCCACTCGTCGTTGGCGTGCCCGGCGAGACGGGCCCTGAGGAGCCGATCCGCGACGGACCAGCGCTCGAGACCGAGGAGCGACGTCGAGAGATCGTCGGACTGACCGCGGTCCTCGTCTGTGAGGTGGAGCCTGAGCCGCTGTAGCCAGAACGCTTTCACCGGGTGCCTGAAGAACCTCTGCAACTCGGCGAGACCGATCACGACGTCCTCGTCCGGATCGGGAGGAAGCGGGCCGTCGATGAGCAGGCGGTTCTCCCCGGCTCGCCTGTCGCGGGCAACAGCGCCTGCGAACGCCCCGGCGTCGAAGCTCCAGGGACCCGGCTGGTTCAGCTGGCCGGGCGTGAAACAGCGGTCGTCGAAAGGCTGGCGGGGGTGGATTATCTCGATTGTGCCCCGGTACGCGCCCCGGCTTGCCGGCGAGAGCGTGGCGATGATCGTGTCGCGCAGCTCGGCGAGCGCGGTCGCGTCCGGCACTTGCTGGTTGGTGCGGATGCTGTGACCAGTCCGGGTGATGACGAGGTGCTCGCCCGCGGCGAGAACGGCTTCGAGAAGCGCCTGGCGGATCTCCGAACGCGGGTCGCGGTCGCCGACGAGCGGTGCAGTGGCGGCGAGATCGTCGCCGTCGGTGGAGCCGGCGACAACGCCCGTGCCTGCCTCGTCGAACCCGAGGATGCAGACCACGCGGAAGGGCAACCACCGAAGCGGCGTCAAGGAGCTGACGGTGATGCCGCCTCGGAAGAAGTCGGGGCGTCGCGAGACGCCCTGGATCCGATCGGCAAGCAGGCGGCGGACGTCTGCGAGCGAGAGCTCCACCGCCGCCGGCGCGCCGCCCACCATGGCACTGTCGCCGATCTCGGCGACGATCCGCCGGAGCTGGTCGAGCTGCCACTGCTGGTCGGCTTTGACGTCGAAGAGCTGGTCGATCGCGTCCGACAGCGCGTCGCACCACGCCGCAGCCGTGCGGGGTCGTCTCATGTCGGAGGCGATCGACGCGAGACGTGCGACGACGTCGGCCAGGCGACCGGTGACAGCGATGTCGTCGCCCTCGACGCCGAGCGGCGCGACTCCACCCGGTGCGAGACCGATGTCGTCGTCGCTCACCGCCACTCCCATGAGCAGCCGGTCGATCGCGGCCCGCCACGAGTTGGCGGTGAGCTGCGGCGGGATGCCCCACGCCTCGCGGTGCGCAGCGTCGAGGCCCCAGCGCACGTTGGTCCCGGCGACCCAGTCCGCGATGGTCCCAAGGGCGTCGTCGTCGAAGTCGAAGCGGTAGCGGACCGCCGGCAGCGCAACGAACTCCAGCACCTCCGAAGCGGTGAACCGGCCCGAGACCAGAGCGAGCAAAGTGTCGAGCGCCGCGAGGACCGGGTACGACTCGCGCAGGGAGCGGTCCGTGACACGGTAGAAGAGCCGGGGCGTGGCGCTGCCCGGTACCTCGGCCGCCTCCTCGGCAGAGGTCCCGAAGCCGGCTTCCACCAGTGGTGCGAACTGGTCGATCGTCGGGGAGAGCACGACGATGTCCTCCTCGCTGAGCGTCGGGTCGTCGGCCAGCAGATGGAGGATCGCGTCACGCAGCACCTGGACCTGGCGGACCTGCCCGTGGCAAGAGTGCACCTGGATCGAACGGTCGTCGGTGTCCAGCTCGAAGTCACCGGCGGGCGCGCAGCCGGCACGCAGGTCGTGCTGCACGCGGGCCAGCAAGGTACCCGGCACACCGCCGGCGGTGTCCTCGCCTGCGTCGACCGACAACGGCGCGGGGATCCCCCGCGACTCGGCCGACGCGAGGAGCACCGTGCGCTCGCGGTAGGGGCGCCCCCACGACCGCATCAGCGGGTGGCACACCTCGGTGTCAGACCGGTCGTTGGCGCGCGCGATCGCGAGCGGCCGCGAGGCGGCCAGGGTCGCCTTGCGCACTCGCGCCGTCGTGGCCGGTGACGGGTCAAGCAGCAACAAGTGCAGGTCTCGGCGGGCGGCGACGGCCTCGATCAGCTCGATGAACGGCGCTCCGCTGGGAAGCGTCGTGACGCCGAAGATGGCAAGCCGAGCCGGCAGGTCGAGGGCGAGCGCCCCGGTGCGCAGGTCGTCGAGCAGGTCGGGCAACCGCTCGGGCGGACTGGGCACGCCGAGCAGGGCGCGCACCAGGCGCCACAGGTGCGGCTGCCAGCGTTCTTGCTCGGCGAGGAGGTGACCCGTCCCGTCGAGGTCACGGCCGGCGCTCCAGTGCAGTACGAGCTCGGGTCGGCGCACGGCGTAGCGATCGAAGAGATCGGCCAGGCGCCGGGCACGGCCGAACCAGGTGGCGCCGGGGGGCAGGACGGTGAGCGGACCGAGGCGGTCGTCGTCGCGCCGCGAGCGCAGCAGTTCGAGGACGGCCCAGACGAGACGGTCGACCTGCCAAGGATCGTCGGCCCCGCCACCTCGGCCCGCCTCGAGCACCGCCTGGCGCAGCGCGCCCGGGAACGGGAACCTGATGTTCGCGGCGACACCGTCGCCGGTGCTGGGTCCGGACGCGCCGAGCGACCTGGCCAGCTCGAGGGCGAGCCACCGGCGCATGCCCACCGTCGGCACGGCGACCCACTCCGGGGTCATCGCATCCGCGGGCGGCTCAGCGAGCACCTCGGCCAGTACCGCCGCGAGTGGCCCCACCCGGCTGGCGCTGCGGAGGTGAAGCACGAGCGAACAATACCGGCGGGCTGTGACGCTCACCGGGGAGCCACGAGGGTTACCGGGGACGGGGCCGGTCAGGTGACCGGCGACGCCTTCTCGCGACTCGACCTGCTCAACCGCCGGTCTCATTCCGGTAGCGTCCGGCCATGACGATCCTGCTCGAGCTCGACCTCACCGGAGCACTCCTCGAGGACATCGGTTCGCGTCCCGTCGAACGGGTCATGAACAGACGGCGCCTCGCGCTGCGCACGCTTGTGGGCCGGCTCGCCTCCGCCGCCGAAGACCCCAACGTCGTCGGACTACTGGCCAAGCTGGGTACCACTTCGATATCGTTGGCACAGGCCCAGGAGCTGTCGGACGCAGTGGCGCGTTTCCGGGCGAGAGGCAAGGACACCATCGCCTGGGCCGAGACATTCGGCGAGCTGGGGCGAGCCACGACGGCCTATGTGGTGGCCGCCAGTTTCGGCGAGCTGTGGCTGCAGCCTTCAGGCAGCGTGGGCCTCATGGGAGCAGCGGCAGCCGGCACGTTCGTACGCGGCGCCCTCGACCGCGCGCAGATCGAGCCGCTGTTCGCGCAGCGCCACGAGTACAAGAACGCGGCGGACACTTTCCTGCGCACAGAGTTCACCGAGGCGCACCGCGAAGCGACCGAGCGGTTGGCCGAGTCCGCCTACGAACAGATCGTCTCTGCCGTGGCGGTTGGCCGGCGGCTGCCCGCGGACCGCGTGCGTCAGCTCATCGACCGAGCGCCGATCCCCGCCGCCGAAGCAGAAGACGCCGGGCTCGTCGACCACCTCGGCTACCGCGACGAAGTTCGCCAGGCGGTCGATCGCCGCTGGCCCGACAAGCCAACGCTTCTCTACGTCTCCCGTTATCACAGGCGATGGGACAGCGTCCGTCGAGCGAGCCAGGCGCGCCGACCCGCGGTCGGGCTCATCGAGGCGATCGGGGCGATCCGCACCGGCCGGTCCAAGCCGGGCCCGGTCGGGCGGGCGGCCGGCTCGGACACCGTCGCCGCGGCGTTCCGTTCCGCGGCGGGAGACGAACGCACAAAGGCGATCGTGTTCCGGGTCAACAGCCGTGGCGGCTCCTACGTCGCCTCGGACACGATCTGGCGCGAGGTGTGCAACGCGCGCGAGGCCGGCAAGCCGGTCGTGGTCTCCATGGGCGACGTGGCCGGTTCGGGCGGGTACTTCGTGGCCATGGCCGCCAATGTCATCGTGGCGCAGCCGGCGACGCTCACCGGATCGATCGGCGTGCTCGGCGGCAAGCTCCAAACCAGCGGGCTGTTCGAGCGCTTCGGCGTGAACGTCGAGAGTCTCGGCCTCGGGCGTCACGCGCTGATGTTCTCGTCGCAGACAGGTTTCAGCGAGGACGAGTGGGCCAAGCTCGACGAGTGGCTCGACTTCGTCTACGACGACTTCACGACCAAGGTTGCCCGCGCACGCGCGATGAGCAGCGAAGCCGTCCACGAGGTGGCGCGCGGCCGGGTCTGGACGGCCGCCGACGCCGTCGAACGCGGGCTGGTCGACGAGCTCGGGGGGCTGCGCCGCGCCGTGGAGATCGCCCGGAAGCAGGCCGGCCTGCCACGCGACGCCCCGCTGCGGCCGGTCCTTGCAGTCTCGCCGGTGCAGCGGCTGCGTCAACCACGCAACAGCGACGACCCGGCGGCCTTCGTGCAGGTCCGGGGATGGGACTCACATCTGTGGGAATGGGGAGGCCATGCCCAGCTGGCGGAGGCCCTGGGGCTTCCGGCCGCCGGGCCACTGACCATGCCGATGGGGCCGCTTGTCTAGACGGGAGGATCGCCACGCTGCGCCACCCATGTGCCTGACGCGAACGGAAGTCTGGGCAATACCTTCTGAGCCCATGGACATCGCATCTCCTTGGGCGATGCCTCCACAAAAGGGGGGCGCTCAGGTGGAGTATGTGTCACGCCCGGTCGACTTGACCCGGTACATCGCGATGTCGGCGTCACGCAACACGTCTTCGGGCCGCTCGTACCCGGCGGCGCTCGTCGCAACCCCGACGCTGGCCGTCACGACGACCCGGTGACCGTCAAGCTCGTAAGGGACCCGCAACCGTCCAAGGAGGCGTTCCACCAGACGTTCGACGGTGGGCAAGTCTGCGACGTCCTGTAACAGAAGAGCGAACTCGTCGCCGCCGAAACGGGCGGCCGTGTCCGCTTCCCGCAGGTCGTGGCGGAGGCGCTCGGCGACCTCAACGAGCACCTTGTCACCTATGGGATGGCCCAAGCCGTCGTTCAGCTCTTTGAAGTTGTCGAGATCCAGCCAGAGCACCGTGTAGGAGTAACCTCGCTGGCGCTTCGCGGTGGCGACCGCCTGGGCCAGCCGGTCGAGGAACAGGACCCTGTTGGGCAGGCCTGTCAGGCTGTCGAAGAGGGCCTCGTGGCGTAGGCGCTCTTCGAGCGTGCGCCTGTCTGTGATATCAGTGAAGGAGCCAACGATGCGCGTCGCCGGAGCACCTCCCCCCGGCACCGCCAAGCCTCGGCAGAGGACCCACAAATAGTTCCCGTTGTTCGCCATGACGCGGTGCTCGTACATGACCGAAGTGCTCTCGCCCCCCTTGAGCGCGGAGAGCTCGGCCAGAAGACCTGGCCGGTCATCGGGGTGCGCGCGGCCGATCCACTCCTCCGGGCTGTCCCCTACTGCGTCGTCTGAGTGGCCGAGCATCTCCTTCCAGCGTGACGAGTAGTAGATCGTGCCCGCGACCAGGTCCCAGTCCCAAAGCCCGTCGTTGGTGGCTCGCGAAGCGAGCGCATAGCGCTCGTCGCTGTCGCGCACAGAACGCAAGAGGTCCCTGTAGCCGAGGGCTTCACAAAGCAGCGCTTCCCACTCGTAAAGCGCGTCATCCCCCAGGAAACTCGAGTCCACGGGGGCGGCGACAGCCAAGTAGCCCCAGTCGGTGTACTCACTCCTGACCGGGAACACCAGCACCAGGTCACCCGGGCCAGCGCTGTCGAACAGAGTTGCAGGGGGGAAGTCCTCAGGACGGTAGCTGCGCGAATCAAGCCTCAGCTGGGTGCCCTTGGCGTCGAATGCGCCGCTCACGACCAGCTCGGAGTCCCTTGGTTGGGGTTCGAGGCGAGCTCCTCCACTGCCATGCCGCCGTTCCGGGGTCGAGCCCACGGACACGGGGCTTCGGTCGTAGAAGTCGTCTCTGTTCCCTCGACCCTCTTGCCGCGAAAGTGCGAGCACCCCGGTGATCGCACTGGTCTGTGCGAGCCAAGACAACGACGTAAGGTCCTCCGTATGGCTGCGCAGGAGGTTCATGCTGATCGCGTTCACGTTTCTGATGGCTTGGCGTAGGCCGTAGTAGGCGTCGTTGCGCTCATTGAGGAGTGCTTGGGAAATGGCAAGGCGCACTTCTGCTACGCACGAGTTGAGCCTGAGAAGAGAGTCGAGACGTCCCTTTCCGGCCGATCGCCGCTGCGTGGAGAGCCCCGAGCTGAGCTGGTGCGCCAACGCGAGGATCGCGTTGGATGTTGACTGGCCGGGACCTAAGGCGTAGAGGTCCTCGCAGGCTTGGCGGAGGTCGAAGAGCTCCAGAGACGTGAGCTCGTGGCTGGCCGCGTGACGGAAGGTGCCCTGTACCTCGCTTGCGAGCTGGGCGACCGCGCGGTCAGGAAAAGCCAACGCCGGGGCGCCGGCGATCGCCTCCCGCAGCGCCTCGGTGAATCCGGCTATGGGATCTCCCCAGCGCTCCAGCTCGACTGCGCCCCAAGGGCTGGGACTCGCGGTACACCCACAGCTTTCGCGCGCCACGAANNATGCTGGAAAGTCCGGGGGAGAGAGCGCTGACACCTGGCATGTCATCGAAGCCGATGACGGCCTGGTCGCGTGGCACACGGTAGCCGCCTCGCTTCAGCTCAGCCATGATGCCGATCGCGTTGAAGTCGTCGCCGGCAACGACCGCGCTGCACGGCAGCTCGGCGGCCATCATCTTCGCGGCAGCGTGCCTGCCGCCTGGTTCCATGTTGTCGGGAGCCTCGAAGAACCAGGCGGGGTCGGGCTCGATGCCATGTGCGGCCAGTGTGTCTCGGTAGGCGGCGTAGCGTTCTTGGATGTCGAACTGGGCCAGGCAGCCTGCAAAAGCTATGCGCTCATGGCCATGCTCCAAGAGGTGCTCCACGGCCGCCGCCACNNCCTTGCCCGTGTTACGCAGGGCCTCGAGGTAATCGCGCGGCACGGCCTTGCCGATCGAAACGAACCCGGCCACGCGCTCCCAGGCAACTCGGTCCAGCCGTTCTGGGGCGCGCCCCCCTTGGTTGTCTATGACGGGGCCGGCGGTCTGTATCGCGACGACACGACCTCCGGCGGCGGAGGCGACGTTCTCGACGGCCGATACCAGGGCGCCGTAGAAGTAGCCGGAGAGGTAGGGCGAAAGCACGCCGATCGTTGGTCCTACTGAGTCCTCCAAAGCCAGCTCCCATGTGCAGGGTGCCCCGTACCAGTGTTCACTGGTCAACT